>JAOPWM010000284.1 GCA_025965695.1 Blastococcus sp. | reverse complement strand
GCCGCCGGCCGGGCGCCCAGCGCCGCGGCTTGATCTCGCCCTCGTACAGCGGCATCGGAACTCCGGCGTCGTCCGGCCGGATCTGATCCCACAGCCCGGTTCAGCACGGCGGTCCGAACTCTGACGGGCGTGTCGGGCTGGGTCAGGGGTGGACGATGTCCACTGCGGCTGCGTCGTCCAGTCCCTGTTCGGAAGGTGTCCTCTCGCGGCTGGGAGGACAATCGACCCCACCCGCGATTCCCTCGAGGAGCCCCCGTGACCGATCTGCTCGCCGGCGCCAAGGCTCCACCCCAGGAGCGGCGGCTGGTCACCGAGATCCCCGGTCCCCGCTCTCGTGAGCTCGCGGCCCGCCGGGCGGCGACCGTATCCGCCGGCGTGAGCACCACCCTGCCGGTGTTCATCGAGCGCGCCGGCGGCGGCGTACTGGTCGACGTCGACGGCAACTCACTGATCGACCTTGGAGCGGGCATCGCCGTGGTGAGCGTCGGCAACGCCGCCCCCAAGGTCGTCGCGGCCGTGCAGGAGCAGGTCGAGGCCTTCACCCACACCTGCTTCATGGTCACGCCCTATGAGGGCTATGTCGCCGTCTGCGAAGAGCTGGCGCGGCTGACCCCCGGGGACCATGAGAAGCGATCGGCGTTGTTCAACAGCGGCTCCGAGGCTGTCGAGAATGCCGTCAAGATCGCCCGTCACGCGACCGGCCGGCAGGCCGTGGTCGTGTTCGATCACGCTTACCACGGGCGGACGAACCTGACCCTGGCACTGACGGCGAAGAACATGCCGTACAAGCACCGCTTCGGTCCCTTCGCTCCGGAGATCTACCGGATGCCCATGTCATACCCGTTCCGCGACGCGCGCGGGATGACCGGAGCCGAGGCGGCGGCCCGGGCGCTGCGCCTGATCGAGACACAGATCGGCGTCACGAACGTGGCGGCGGTGCTCATCGAGCCCATCCAGGGCGAGGGTGGGTTCATCGTCCCGGCCGAAGGCTTCCTGCCCGCCCTGGCCGATTGGTGCCGGACGGCCGGCGCGGTGTTCATCGCCGACGAGGTGCAGACCGGGTTCTGCCGTACCGGGGACTGGTTCGCCAGCGAGCACGAGGGCGTGGTGCCCGACCTCATCGCGTTGGCCAAGGGAATCGCCGGCGGGTTGCCCCTGGCCGCGGTGACCGGTCGCGCCGAGCTCATGGACGCCGTGCACAGCGGCGGCCTCGGCGGCACCTACGGCGGCAACCCGGTCGCCTGCGCGGCCGCGCTGGCGACGATCGAGACGATGCGCGTACACGACCTCGCCGCTGCCGCCCGCACCATCGGGGACACCATGCTTCCCCGCCTCCGGGCCCTGCAGGAACGCTTCCCCGCCATCGGCGACGTCCGCGGTCGCGGCGCGATGATCGCCGTCGAACTCGTCCACCCGGGAACCCTGGAACCGGACGCCGAACTGGCCGGGAGGGTCGCGCGTGCCTGCCACGCCCGCGGCGTCGTCGTCCTTACCGCCGGCACGTACGGGAACGTGCTGCGCTTCTTGCCACCGCTGGTGATCAGCCGCGACCTGCTCACCGAGGCGCTGGACGTCATCGATGAGGCGTTTGCCGCCCCGGTGCCCGGGCCGGCCGAGATGCCGCCGGCCACCCCCGCCTGACGGGTCCCTCCGCCCGCCGCCGACTGCAGGAGGTTTTGTGCCGGACAACACCGCGAGCAGGCCCACGCCGGCGCGTACTGACCCCATCGGTCCGGTCGACGCGACGAGGGTGCCCCGCTACGCCGGCCCGGCGACCTTTGCCCGGCTGCCCCGGCTCGACGAGGTTCCGCGCGCCGACGTCGCCGTCCTGGGCGTGCCCTTCGACTCCGGGGTCAGCTACCGCCCCGGCGCCCGCTTCGGCCCGGGGCACGTGCGAGCCAGTTCCAAGCTGCTGCGGCCCTACAACCCGGCCCTCGACGCGTTCCCGTTCGGCACCCAGCAGGTGGCCGACGCCGGTGACCTCGGCGTCAACCCCTTCGACCTCCAGGAGGCCATCGAGACGATCGACCGCGCGGTCACCGACCTGCGCGCCGACGGCGCCGAGGTTCTCACCATCGGGGGTGACCACACGATCGCGCTGCCCGTCCTGCGCGCCGTGGCTCGCGACTCCGGGCCGGTGGCGGTGCTTCACTTCGACGCCCACCTGGACACGTGGGACACCTACTTCGGCGCCCCGTACACGCACGGCACACCGTTCCGACGGGCCAGCGAGGAGGGACTCATCGACCTCGAGCGCTCCATGCACGTGGGGATCCGCGGGCCCCTCTACAGCGGCCGCGACCTCGAGGACGACGCCGTGCTCGGCTTCCAGGTGGTGCGCTCGGACGACTTCGAGGTCGACGGCGTGGCCGGCGTCGTGGAGCGGATGCGGCGTCGACTGGCCGACGGCCCGGTGTACGTCTCGGTGGACATCGACGTCCTCGACCCCGCGCACGCCCCCGGCACCGGCACGCCGGAGGCCGGGGGGCTGACCAGCCGAGAGCTGCTCAACACGCTGCGCGCCCTCGTGGGCGTCGAGGTCGTCGGCGCCGACATCGTGGAGGTCGCGCCGCCCTACGACCACGCCGAGCTGACCGGCGTGGCCGCCGCCCACGTCGGCTACGAGCTGCTGTCGGTCCTCGCGCTCAACCGGCAGGCCGCCCGGCACGACTGAGGTCCGCGATCACGGCTGGTCGACCAGCGGCTCGAAGCCGGGCGCGAACCACGGCCACGGCCTGGCCTCCTCCCACATCGCGCCGAGGGCGAGCAGCAGGTCGTCCCGGTAGCGCGGGCCGGTGAACTGCAGGCCGAACGGCAGCCCGTTGGACAGCCGGCCCGCCGGCACGGACAGCGCCGGGGAGCCGGTGATGTTCTGCAGGCAGGTATTGAGCGCATCGGCCGGGGTGCCCGGCGCCTCGGCCCCGACCATCCGGCCGTCGGCGTGCTGGGCGGCCATCGCCAGCGTCGGGGTGACCAGCACACCGTCGTCGCCGAGCAGCCGGTCGAGCGCCGCGGTGTGCGCGAAGCGCCTCCGCCGGACCGTCAGGTACTCCTCGACGGTCACGCGCAGCCCGTTCTGCATGTGACCCAGGAACACGGGGTCGAACCGGTCGGCCTGCTGCTCGAGGACCGCCCGCCCCACCTCGTGGGCCTGCTCGGTCGTGCAGATGGTGAACCAGTCCTCGTCGGCATTGCCCGCCGGCGTGACCGCCGAGGGCTCCACCGGTTCGACCGGGAGCCCGAGGTCCCGCTCCAGCGCCGCCAGGGCGTCGTCGAAGGCGCGCTGCAGCTCCGGCGCCAGCGGCCCCCAGTCGACGGTGCGGGGAGCTGCGAGCAGCCGGATCCGTGTCGGCAGGTCCGCCGGCTCCCACCGCGGCAGCGCGCTCGGGTCCCCGACGGCCGGGCCCTTCATCACCTCCAGCAGCAGCGCCACGTCGGCGACCGAATGCCCCATGGGGGCGTCGGTCGACAGGTCGATCCACGACGGCAGCGGGAAGCGCGGCACGATGCCGTTCGAGGGCTTGAGGCCGACGAGACCGCAGAACGCCGGCGGGATCCGCGCCGACCCGCCGCCGTCGGTGGCCGTCGCGATCGGGACCGTCCCCGCCGCGAGCGCGGCCGCCGAGCCACCGCTCGAGCCGCCGGGCGACCAGTCCAGGCCCCACGGGTTGCGGGTGACGCCGAAGAGCCGGTTCGCGGTGTAGGCCTCGAAGGCGTTCTCCGGCAGGTTGCTCTTCCCCACGACGACGGCCCCGGCGGCCCGCAGGCGCCCGGGGACCAGGCCGTCGGCTGCGGCGGGCGGGTCGTCGACGTGCAGCAGGGAGCCGCGGGTGGTGACCATCCCGGCGACGTCCTCCAGGTCCTTCACGAGCACCGGGAGACCCGCCAGCGGCCCGACCGGGTCCCCGGCCGCCCGGGCCCGGTCGGCCTCCGCCGCCTCGGCCAGCGCCTCCTCGGCGCGCAGCGCCACCACCGCGCCGAGGCGGCCGTCACCGGCCTCGATCAGCCGCAGGGAGCGCTCGACCAGCTCGCGGGCGGAGATCTCCCCGTCGCACAGCTGCCGGCGCAGCAGCCCGATCACGTGGTCTGCGGATCATGCGTCCCGAGGGCCTCGTGCCGGCGGGCGGCCGCCTCCAGCTCGGCGGCCTCCGCCTGCGCGACCCGGGTCTCGGCCTCGACGTCGATGGAGCGGGCCAGCACCCAGTAGAGGAGGCCGGCCACCGGCAGCCCGATGAACAGCGAGAGGTCCGCCCCGCCGAGCGCGTCGGCGACCGGGCCGGTGTACAGGCCGGTGCTGAAGAACGGGACCATCGCCGCGAAGCCCACCAGATAGGACACGATCCCGCGCCAGCCCCAGCGGCCGTACATCCCGTGCGGATTGAAGATCTCGGCGATGGCGTAGTGACCGCGCCGGACGACGAAGTAGTCGACCAGGTTGACCGCCGTCCACGGGATGAACAGGTAGAGGACCAGCAGCAGGAAGTTCTCGAAGTTGGCGAGGAAGTCCGCCGACGCGGCCAGCGCGCCCAGCAGCGACAGCAGCGCGGTGAAGGCGATGGTGATCACCCGGACCGTGACCGTGGGGCGCACCTTCTTCAGCGAGTCGATCGCGCTGATCAGGGTCAACGAGCCTCCGTACATGTTGAGCGCGGTGACCGAGACCAGCCCCAGAGTGGCGAAGATCAGCACGATCGAGCCGAAGCCCCGGAAGATACCGTCCCCCGCTGCCTTGATCGCGGCGACCGTGTCGAACTCCGAACCGCCGGAGACCGCGCCGGCGAGCACGGTGCCCAGGCACATCAGCCAGATCGCACCCAGCGCGGAGCCCCAGTACGTCCAGTAGAAGGTCTTGCGGACCGTGACGTCCGGCGGCAGGTAGCGCGAGTAGTCCGAGACGTAGATCGCCCAGCTGATCTGGTACCCGGCCACGACGCCGAACTGGGCGAGGAAGGGGGTCCAGGAAAAGGTCCCGAGGTCGAACGCGCCACCGGGGAAGTCCAGCGTGACGAGCGCCCCGACGGTGAAGATCCCGAAGATCACGATGAAGCCGATGGCCAGCCAGCGCTCGAAGCGGTGGATGAAGTCGTAGCCGACCAGCGCGACCACCAGGGCGACGATGGTCACGATCACGATCCACACCGTCTGGCCGCCGTGGATCGTGGTGTCGAGGGCCTGCGCCGCCAGCGCCGTATTGAAGACGTTGAACCCGGCGTACTGCAGGTAGGCGAACAGCCACACGAGGAGCGCTCCCACGTACCCGAACTGCGGCCTCGACTGGATCATCTGCGGCAGCCCGAGCTGGGGGCCCTGGGCCGAGTGGAACGCCATGAAGAAGGTCCCGAGGAGGGTCCCGCTCACGATGGCGATCAGGGACAACAGCA
>JAOPWM010000273.1 GCA_025965695.1 Blastococcus sp. | reverse complement strand
CAGGCCGAGCTCGAACCGCGCGACCTCCGGCTCCAGGTAGGGCAGCCCGTAGACGGCGACGTCCCCGTGCTCGTCGGCGAGCAGGACGGGCTCGTCGAGACGCGGGGTCTCGGCCCGGACGTGCAGGCCGCCAACCGCCAGCAGCTCGGAGAAGGTGCCCAGACGACGCGCGGAGTCGTGGTTGCCGGGGGTGAGCACCACCGTGGCGCCGGCGCGACGGAGCCGGGCGACCACACGGCTGAGCACCGCGGTGGCGTCGGCGGAAGGCACGGCGCGGTCGTAGACGTCACCGGCGACCAGCACTACGTCGACACCCTCCGAGGTCACCACGTCGGCCAGCCCCCCCAGCACCTGCTCCTGCTCGGCGAGTAGATCGGTGCCGTGCAGCGACCGGCCGATGTGCCAGTCGGAGCTGTGCAGGAGGCGCATGGTCGGGACGGTAGGTCGCGCTACCGACAGAACCGCTCCGGACGCGCCGTGACGGACCGGTCCACCGACGTCGACGTGGTCACAGAGGCTGCTGGGGCGTGGTGGAGCGGTGACCGCGGTAGTAATCGCCGACGTAGCCCGCACTCTCCTGCGCCCGCCGGTCGGCGTCCTCCTCGACCATGTGGTTGAGCAACTGCTGGACGCCCTCGCTGTCCGGGATCTGCTTGAGGACGGTCGCACCGCTCTCGCCGGCCGACTCGATGGTCAGCGTGCCCGAGTTGATGATCCGGTCCCACAGCGTCTGCCGATAGGAGACGTCGGTGATCCGCGAGAGCCCGATGTCGCGGCCGCGACGGGACATGATCCCCTCGCGGAACAGCAGCCGGTGGGTGGTGATCACGTAGTGGGTCGTCCGCCACCGCAGCAGTGGCACCAGGACGAACGCCAGCAGCAGGACGACGGCGAGCGCGAGGATCAGCATGCGGAAGACCCCCTGCTGCCGGCCGGCCGGGATCGCCGCCATCCCGAAGGACGCGCCGCCGACCACGACCAGGAACCACACGACCGGCCAGAAGAGGGTCAGCCCGTGGGGGTGCAGGTGCCGGACGACCTCTTCGTCCTCCGCGAGCAGCTTGTCCGGGTATGGCATACAGCAAGGATGACGCACCCGGACCGGTCAGTCAGCCCTCCCTGGGCACGCGTGGGCAACGACCGCCCCCGGCCGTCACGCCCGCCGCACGTGCCGCACGTCCCCCGAGGCGAGCTCGACCGTGCCGCGCGGCGTCGAGACGACCAGCCGCCCGTCCCAGTCGACCGCCTGCGCCGTCCCCTCGAGCGTCGAACCGTCCGGAAGGCTGACGACCACCTCGGTGCCGACTGTCGAGGACCAGCCCAGGTAGTCCTGTGCGAGGCCGGAGGCGACCGGGTCCCCCAGGGCTGCGGTCCAGCGGCGGTAGCGCTTCTCCACGGCGCGGAGGAAGGCCAGCAGCACGGGCCCGCGGTCGACCGTCGCACCGAGCACCCGGGAGAGAGACGTCCCGGTGTCGGGCAGTTCTGCGGCGGTCGTGGCGACGTTGAGGCCCACCCCGACGACGACCGCCGTCCCGCTGCTCTCCGCGAGGATGCCCGCCAGCTTGCGGCCGTCGCCGGCCAGCAGGTCGTTCGGCCACTTCAGCGAGGCGCGCACGCCGGTCACCTCGCCGACCGCCTCGGCCAGCGCCACCCCGGTCAGCAGCGGCAGCCAGCCGCGGCGGGCGGCGGGGACGTCCGGGCGCAGGAGAAAGGAGACGGTGATCCCGGCGCGCGGTGGGGAGGTCCAGACCCGGTCCAGCCGGCCGCGGCCGGCGACCTGGTGCTCGGCGACGAGCACCGCACCCTCCGGCGATTCCTCCCCGGCCGCTGCGACGAGAGCCGCGTTGGTGGACCCGGTCTCCGGCACCACGGCCAGGGACCGCCACAGCGCGGATTCCCGCGTGAGGGCCGCCTCGAGCGCGGGGCCGTCGAGCGCGGGGCGGTCCAGATCCGACCAGCGGGATGAAGGGTCGTCGGGCACTCCCTTACGCTACGGCCCGTGAGCGCCGCCGAGTTGGAGAACGCCGGGGAGAACGTCCCCGACGACGTCGACATCCACACCACCGCCGGGAAGCTGGCCGACTTCGAGAGGCGCGTGGAGGAGGCCACCCATGCGGGCTCCGAACGCGCCATCGAGAAGCAGCACGCCGCGGGGAAGATGACCGCGCGCGAGCGGATCGACGCGCTGCTCGATCCGGGCTCCTTCACCGAGTTCGACGAGTTCGCCCGACACCGGTCGACGAACTTCGGCATGGACGACAAGCGCCCGTTCGGCGACGGCGTGGTCACCGGCTACGGCACCGTCGACGGCCGCCCGGTCGCGATCTTCTCCCAGGACGTCACCGTCTTCGGCGGCAGCCTCGGCGAGGTGTACGGCGAGAAGATCGTCAAGATCCTCGACTTCGCCGTGAAGAACGGCTGCCCCATGATCGGGATCAACGAGGGCGGCGGCGCACGGATCCAGGAGGGCGTGGTCTCCCTCGGCCTCTACGGCGAGATCTTCCAGCGCAACGTGCACGCCTCCGGTGTCATCCCGCAGATCTCCCTGGTGATGGGCCCGGCCGCCGGTGGGCACGTCTACTCCCCCGCGCTGACCGACTTCATCGTGATGGTCGACAAGACCAGCCAGATGTTCATCACCGGGCCCGACGTCGTGAAGACCGTCACCGGCGAGGAGGTCACCCTCGAG
>JAOPWM010000267.1 GCA_025965695.1 Blastococcus sp. | reverse complement strand
CATGCCCGAAAACCCCCGGACCTCCGCGCCGACAATCCACCGCCCGGACCGGACCGCCCGCCCCGACAATCCCCGGCCCGGACTTCCCGTACCGAAAATCCGGTCGGCGCTTCACCGGCGGGCGCGGGAATCCTTCGCCGTCGCGCCGACATTGTCGGCGAGCCACGCGTTCAGCGTCCGCAACTCCCGCCAGGCGGCGCGGATCTCCTCCAGCGCCCGCCGCTCGTGCACCCAGTCGGTCGGCTCCCAGCGCCGGGTGCCGTGCAGCGACTTGTGCTTGAGCAGGTCCATCCGCTCGGCGTCCGGGGCGAAGCCGGCCGGCACGCGGGAGAGGCGTTCACCCTCGATGACCCAGCCCCCCGCGGTGAGCCGGTCGACCTCTGCCTGCAGGATCGAACCCTGGACGCCGTCGGTGACCGCCCGGCGGTAGCGGGAGACCTGGTCGGACTCGAGCCGCCAGCAGCCGCCGGACACCATCAGGCCCTCGGCGGAGATCTGGAGGTACCAGGAACCCGCGCCGGCGCCGTCGGGGTGCACGACGGCCCCCTGGTGCGTCTTGTACGGCGTCTTGTCGTGGCTGAACCGCACGTCGCGGTAGGGACGGAACACCTTCGCGGTGCCGAACTCAGGGGCCAGTTCGTCCAGCAGCGCCTGAAGCGGAGCGCGGACATGCGTGTCGTAGTCGGCCTTGTGCTGCGTCCAGTAGGTCTTGGAGTTGTCCGCCTCCAGGCCCTCGTAGAAGATCAGTCCCTCGTCCGGGAAGCCCTCGAAGCTCACGTCGTCCCTTCTGTCGTGTGGGTTTCCGGCCCCAGCAGGGCGTGCCAGCGGACCTCGCGCAGGGGCGCGTCCCCGGTGTCCAGCGTGCGGGCCCAGCCGTCGGGTGCCCAGCCGGCCGACTCGTAGAACGTGCTGGACACCCGGTCGTCCTCGAGCAGCCAGACCTGCAGCCGGGCGGCGCCACCGGTGTCGGCCAGATCGGCGACGGCGGACAGCAGCCGGCTGCCGTGTCCGCGGCGTCCCCAGCGGGGCTCGACCAGCAGCGTGGAGACCTCCGTCGTGGGGCCGGCCGGGTCCTGGCGCTCGCCGGAGGTCAGCTCGGGTGGGCCGAAGGCGGCGAACCCGACGGGGGTGTTCTTCTCCAGGGCCACCAGGACGCCGTGACCGGGGGTCGGCGGGGCGGTGACCGCGGCCCGCCAGCTGCGCTCGGCCGCGTCGGCGTCCCAGTCGTCGAGCACCGCGGCGGGGAGCACCGACCGATAGGCCGTGCGCCAGGTGACGACCTGGATCCGGGCGATCTCGGCGGCGTCGGCCGGCAGGGCCGGCCGGACGGAGACGTCCGCGGAACCGGCGGCACGGAGGAAGGACGCCTCGGGAGTCACTCAGGCAGCGTAGGCGGGGGCACCCGGACCGCGAGCGTCGTACCTGCCAGGCAGGATCTGCTCCCGTGAGCGCCTCCGACGTCGAGCGGCTGCCGGCTGCCCTGGCGCGTCGCATCGCCCTGGCCGCGCAGGGCTTTGCCGAGCCCCGGCCCGGGACGGCCGTCGGGACCCGGCAGTTGCGGCGGCTGACCTCCCGGCTGGCCGTCGTCCAGATCGACTCGGTGAACGTCCTCTCCCGGTCGCACTATCTGCCCGCGTTCAGTCGGCTGGGCCCGTATCCGCGGGCGGCACTCGACGAGCTCGCCGGTCGTCGGCACGACCTGTTCGAGTACTGGGCGCACGAGGCCTCTTACCTACCGGTGCGGCTCCAGCCGCACTTGCGCTGGCGCATGGCGGCCGCCGAGGAGCACGCCTGGGGCAACATGGTCCGGCTGCAGCGGGAACGGCCCGGCTTCGTCGCCGAGGTCTTCGACCGGGTCCGCGAGGGTGGCCCGCTCAAGGCGAGCGAGCTGCTGGAGTCCAAGCCGGAACGCTCGGGCACGATGTGGAACTGGCACGCCGGCAAGGTGGCGCTCGAGTGGCTGTTCTTCACCGGCGTGCTCACCGCACGCACCCGCACCGCGGGCTTCGAGCGCGTCTACGACCTCACCGAGCGGGTGCTGCCGCCCGAGGTGGTCCAGGCGCCCACGCCCGACCCCTACGACGCGGTGCGCGAACTGGTCCGCACGGCGTCGCGGGCCCTGGGGGTGGCCACCGAGCGCGATCTGCGTGACTACTTCCGGCTCGCCCCGGCGGCCGCCCGCGCGGCGATCGCCGAACTCGCCGCTGCGGGGGAGCTGCTTCCGGCGGAGGTTGCCGGCTGGGGGGCGCCGGCCTGGCTGGACCCCGAGGCCCGCCGTCCCCGCTGGATCCGCGCGCGGGCGCTGCTGAGCCCGTTCGACTCGTTGGTCTGGGAGCGACCGCGGGTCGAGCGGATCTTCGGCTTCCGGTACCGGCTGGAGATCTACACGCCGGCCGCCAAGCGGGTCCACGGCTACTACGTGCTGCCCTTCCTGCTCGGCGATCAGCTGGTTGCCCGGGTCGACCTGAAGGCCGACCGGCAGGCGGGCGTGCTCCGGGTCCAGGCGGCGCACGGGGAGGCGGGCATCGACCGCCCCCTGGTCGCCGCGGCGCTGGCCGACGAGCTGCGGCTCATGGCCGGCTGGCTCGAGCTGGACGACGTCGACGTCCTCGACCGGGGCGATCTCGCGCGTGACCTCCAGCGGGCGTGCGGAGCGTCGCTCGCCCTCAGGGCGTAGCTCGGGCCACGGGTGCGGCTGTGGTCCGGTGAATGCGCATGTCGCCGGAGACCGAGCGCAGCGTCAGGGTGAGCTCGGGCGGCCCGTCGCCGGAGCGGTCGTCGTCCTCGAGCTGGGAGTCCATCCGGCCGGAGACGCTGGAGAGGTCCAGCCAGACCCGTAGACCCGGAACGACGCCGACCGAGGTGTCACCCGAGACGGTCTTGATCTGCACCGCGCCGCCGGTGGCGGCACCGACGGTCACGTCTCCGGAGGTCGTGCTGATCGAGACGGTGTCAGCGGTCTGCTCCACCGAGACGTCCCCGGAAGCGGTGCGCAGCTGCAGGGGGCCGAGGGCCCGCCCGACGCGGACGTCGCCGGACGCCGATCCGATCGAGGCCCGGCCGTCGACGGTGCCGACCCGGGCGTCCCCGCTCGCGGTGCGCAGGTGCACGTCGGTGCCCTGCTCGACGTCGAGCTCGGCGCTGGCGCCGGTGAGCTCGAGCGCACCGAATCGGCCGGTGAGTTCCATGTCCGCGGAGGCCACCGCGATCCGCGCCGCAGCGCCGGCGGGCGTGGTGATCCGGATGGCGAAGGCAGGGGTGCGCAGCAGGCGGCGCTCCGGCACGGTGACCCGCAGCCGGGTGGGGGAGTCGGCCCGGTCGGGCTCGGCCTCCCGGACGTCGATCTCCACGCGGTCGAGCAACTGCTCGGCGGCGTCGTCGAGCGGCTCGACGCGCACCTCCAGCTGCTCGGCGCCCTCGAGCGCCTCCACGGTCACCGATCCGGCGGGGTTGCGGACCTCGATCCGCGGGGGCCGGCCGACGACGGCGACGTGCTTGCGAACGGACATGACGATGTCTCCTCGGGGGTGTGGGGAACGGTCAGCTGCGGGCGAATCCGGTGTAGCGGCGGGGGCCGCGGCCCGACGGCGGCGGGGAGGGCTCGCGCAGGGCGGCGGTCACGGCGCGGACCAGCCAGGTGTTGAGGGAGGTGCCGGAGGAGGACGCGGCGGCCTCCGCGCGCGCCTTGAGCCCGTCGGGCAGCCGCAGGCTGATCCGGGCCATCGACCCCTCGTCGGCGACGTCGTCCGCCGGTTCTGCCGCCGGTGCCGGGCGCCGGCCCGGGTCGTGCGCGGCCGGGACCACGACCACCTCGGGGTCCCGGCCACGCAGCCGGATGTCGACCAGCGTCTCGTCGAGGGCGGCGGTGACCTCCGCAGCCATCGCCGAGAGCGCGTCGATGAGGGCCAACCGGACGGCCGGCTCCATGGTGTCGGCGAGCAGGCGCGCGGTCTCCTGCGCCTGGGCGCCGCCGGCGGCGGCCGCCGTGGTGAGGGAGCCGCGCAGTGCGTCGACGTAGTCGGTGAGGTCCATCGCTGCCATGACGTCACTATGACGTCACTATGACGTCATGGCTAGACGTCATATGCATCAGGATCGCAGTCCCCGGGGTCAGGTGGCGGGCGGTCGCGGCAGGCTGCTCGGCGTCCGCGATGCGGCGACCGGTCGACGTAGGCTCGCTCCCGTGCCCGAGATCGTGCCGCTCCAGGTCCAGGTCATCGCCCAGACGCAGTTCACCCCGCCCGCCGACGTGCCGTGGGAGACCGACGTAGACGGCGGGCAGGCGCTCGCCGAGTTCGCCGGGCGGGCCTGCTATCAGTCGTGGAACAAGCCGAACCCGGCCACGGCCACCAACCAGGGGTACCTGCGGCACATCCTCGAGGTCGGTCACCTCTCGGTGCTCGAGCACGGCGCCGTCAGCATGTACCTCTCCGGCCTCTCCCGGTCGCTCACGCACGAGCTGATCCGGCACCGGCACTTCTCCTACAGCGAGCTCTCGCCACGACACGTGCCCGCCGGCTCGCCGGTCGTCGAGCCCGACGTGGTCGCCGCCGACCCCGAACTGCACGCGCTGTTCGAGGCGGCGGCCGCGGCGGCGGTCGCGGCGTACGACGGGCTGCGGGCCGGTCTTCAGGCCAGGGCTGCCGACGGCGTGGACGCCGCCGCCCCCGATGCGACCCGTCGCCGGCAGGCGCTCCAGGCAGCGCGCGCGGTGCTGCCCCACGCCGTCGAGACCCGGCTCGTCATGACCGGCAACTACCGGGCCTTCCGGCACTTCATCGCCATGCGGGCCAGCGATCCGATCGATGTCGAGATCCGGCGGTTGGCCGTCGCGATGCTGCGCGAGCTCCAGCTCCTGGCCCCGCACGCCTTCGGCGACTTCGCCGTCACCGCCCTGCCTGACGGCACGGAGATGGCCAGCAGCCCGCTCGTCGGGGAGGGCTGACAGACCGGTCACGGTGGGTGGCCCTGAGTGCCGTTCCTGTTACGTTGCCGGCTCCGCCTGACGATGGAGAGCCGTGACCTTGTTCCGGATGCGCCTGTTCCTGTCCCTGCTCGCTGCGGTCGCCCTGGTCCCGGCCGGTGGGGTGGTGTTCAGCCCGGCCCGCGCCGACACCCCTCAGATGTACGCCCTCGTCGACGGCGCCCGCGCGGCGAACGGCCTCCCGCCGTTGCGGCGCAGCGTCCCCCTGCAGGCGGTGGCCCAGGCCTGGGCCGAGCAGATGGCGGCGACCCAGACGCTGTCGCACAACCCGGTCTACGACCGGCAGATCCCGGCGGGCTGGACGTCGGCCGGGGAGAACGTCGGCTACGCGGGCGGCGACCAGCAGCTGCACGACGCCCTGATGGCGTCGCCCGGCCACCGGGACAACATCCTCGGCCGCTACACCGACATCGGGATCGGGCGCGCGGTCGACAGTCGCGGGTTGGTCTGGGAGGCCCAGGAGTTCGGCGCCTATGCCGTCAGTCCCGGCGCCCTCGTCCAGCCGCCCCAGCCCCCGGCGGCCCCGGTTCCGCCGGTCGCCGAGCCCGATCCGCCGCGCCTGCCGGCCGTCGGGAGTGCTCTCGGGTCGGAGCAGGCGCTGCATGCGGGCTTCCAGCTCGTCAGTCCGGGCGGCACCATGCACCTGGCCCTGCAGTCCGACGGCAACCTCGTGAGCTACTCCGGGGGGCGTCCGGTCTGGGACACCGGCACCTGGGGCGAGCCGGTGAAGGCGGACCGGCTGGTGCTGCACGCCAGCGGCCAGCTGATGCTCTACGCAGGCGACCGGGCGCTGTGGTGGTCCTCGACCTCCGGCCAGGGGCCCTCACGGCTGCTCGTCCAGGACGACGGCAACGTCGTGCTCTACCGCACCTCCGACGGGGCAGTGACCTGGTCCGCGAGGTACGGCCTCGCGCGCTCGGTCCTGGGGACCGACCAGAAGGTGGCCTC
>JAOPWM010000260.1 GCA_025965695.1 Blastococcus sp. | reverse complement strand
GGAACACGAGGGGCCATCCTGGCGCTGTGCAGGAGGCCGATCCGCAGCCGCGGATCCGTGCGGTAGAGAGCGAGTGATGAGCCAGATGACCCAGACGCTGACGACGACCCCGCCCACCGATGACCTCATCGTTCCGTTCCACTGCGACCGCTGTGGGGCTCTGGCCAAGGTGCGCGTTGTGCTTGCGAGCGGCAGCGATCTCGTCTTCTGCGGGCACCACGCTCGCGAGTACGAGAGCAAGTTGCGTGATATCGCTGTCGACATCATCGACACGGACGGCGAGCAGCACGTGACTGCGTGAGTAAGGCGATATCGTCGCGCCCGCGATGACCGCCACACCCGACGACGCCGCCGCGTCCTCCCTACCGCCTCGTGCGGACGGAGGGCCGGCGGCTCCGTCGTTCCCGGGGACCCCCGGTCGACGACCCCCGGAGGACTCCTTCATGCCCCAGCGCCCCGCGATGTCCGACGACACGGTGCAGCACGCCCCCGTGTCCGACGAGACCGTGCGCATGCGCTCCGACGGCCCGGCGCCCGACGGAGGCCCACAACTGCCGGTCGACGCCGCCGACGACACCCGTCCGGTGACGCGCGACTGGCTCCTCGGCGCTCCCGACGCCGACCCGGTCGCGGCCCCGATGGCCGCCGGCGACGACTGGAGCACCCAGTCGTTCGACCGCGCGACCGAGAACTCACCCACACCTGCCGAGCCCGAGGACGACGCGACCGCCGCCCTGGGCGCCGTCCCGGCCGGGCACGGCGGTGGGGACGACGGCACGAATCCCCCTTCCGGTGGTGAGCCGCCCGCAGACGGAGACGGACCTCGTGCGCCGTGGTGGCGCCGTCGCGCCGTCCTGGCCCCGGCCGGTGTCGTCGCGGTGCTGGCCGCCGTCTACGGCGTCGACCTGCTCGTCTCCTCCGGGGACATCCCGCGCTCGACCGTCGTGGCGGGCGTGGACATCGGCGGCCTCTCCCCCGCTGCGGCCGCCGGCGCACTGGAGGGGAAGCTGGCACCGCGCGTGCTGGCTGACCACACCGTGGTCGCCGACGGCGTCGAGTCCACCCTCTCCCCCGCCACGGCCGGCATCACGCTCGACATCGCCGGGACCCTGGACGCCGCGGATGACCAGCCGCTGAACCCGTGGACGCGCCTGGTGACCCTCTTCAGCGACCGCGAGGTCGACCCGGTCGTCACCAGCGACGAGACCGCCCTCTCCGCCCAGATCGAGACGATCGCCTCGCAGGTCGACCGTGCCCCGGTCGACGCCACGATCAGCATCGACGGAACCACCCCCAGCGTCGTGGATCCGGCGGACGGACGGACGCTCGACCGCGCGGGCGCAGCCGACGCGATCACGGCTGCGCTCGCGTCAGGCGGCGACCCGAGCACCCCGATCGAACTGCCGGTGGACGTCGCGACGGTCCACGTCGACCGGGCGGAGGCCCAGCGGGTCCTCGACGAGACGGTCACGCCCGCCCTGTCGGCACCCGTGGGCATCAAGGGGTCCGACGGCACGTCGGCCGAGGTGCCGGTCGCGGCCATCGCTGCGTCGCTGTCGTTCACGCCTCAGGAGAGCGGCAAGCTCGCCGTCAGCATCGACCCGGCCGCACTGGAGACCGCCCTGGGCGAGGAACTCAAGGTCTTCGGCAGCGGCGCGAAGAATGCCCGCTTCGAGCTGTCCGGCAGCTCCGTGAGCGTGGTCCCCTCGGTCGACGGCACCGGGATCGCCCCGGACCACCTCGCCGAGCAGCTGATGACGGTGCTCACCCAGTCGGCCCCGCGCACGCTCAGCGCGGAGCTGGGCCCCGTCCCGGCGGACTTCACCACCGAGGAGGCCCAGGCGCTCGGCGTGAAGGAGCAGATCGGCAGCTTCACGACCAACATCGGCAACGCCCAGAGCGGGATCAACATCCGTGTGGTCGCCGAAAAGGTCGACGGAGCGCTGGTCCTGCCCGGCGAGACGTTCAGCCTGAACACGTTCACCGGCCCGCGGGGCACGGCGCAGGGCTATGTCCCCGCAGGCGTCATCAGCGGCGGCAAGTTCACGACCGCCGTCGGCGGCGGGATCAGCCAGTTCGCCACCACGATGTTCAACGCGGTGTTCTTCTCCGGCCTCGAGGACGTCCACCACAAGCCGCACAGCTACTACATCAGCCGCTACCCGGCCGGACGTGAGGCCACGGTCTACGAGGGCCAGATCGACCTGCAGTGGAAGAACGACAGCGACACCGGCGTCTACGTCGACACCGCGTGGACGCCGGGGACGATCACCGTCACCTTCTACGGGACCAAGCGCTACGACATCGAGTCGATCAGCGGCGACCGGGTCAACGTCCGGGAGCCCGCGGTCCAGGAGAAGGTCGACGACGGTGAATGCCACCCCCAGGCCGGCGCCCAGGGCTTCGACATCACCGTGACCCGGGTGTTCAAGGACCTCAACTCGGGTGCGGAGATCAAGCGGGAGAACTTCCAGACCCACTACGCCGCCGAGCCGATCATCCGCTGCATCCCGCCGACCCCGGGGGCCCCGGCGCCCACCGGCTAGGCCCCCCGCAGGGACGGCCGGGACCGGTGGACCGCGCCCCGCCTGGGCGAACGCCCTCGCGTCGAACCGCTGGACGGGCGCCGAGTGAAGATGCGGCGTGCACACTGAGCGGGTGAGCACCGTCCTGCCTTCGGGCTCCCCGGCGCGCGTAGGGGACCAGGAGGCAGTCGGACAGCCGTCAGATCCGGACGGCGACCACCAGGCCGTCGCGGAGTTTCCCCGACAGGGGCGGCTGGCACGCTGGCCGGCTCCGCTGCGGGTGCCCCTTCAGGTGCTCGGGCACGCCCTGGCCAAGGCCTGGCAGGACCGCATCCTCGGGCTGTCGGCGGAGGCGGCGTTCTGGCAGATCCTGTCGGTCCCGCCACTGCTGATCGGGCTGCTGGGATCGCTGGGCTACCTCGGCAGCCTGATCGGCGGCGAGTCGGTCCGCCAGATCGAGGACCAGCTGCTCCGTGCGGCAGCCCAGGTGCTCACCCCCGACGTCGTGGACAAGCTGGTTGCCCCGACCCTGGCCGACATTCTCGGCTCCGGCCGCCTGGACGTCGTCAGCCTCGGTTTCCTGCTCTCGCTGTGGGCGGGTTCGTCGGCGACCGCCACGTTCATGAACACGATCGTCATCGCCTACGACCAGCGCGACGTCCGCGGTCCGATCCGCACCCGGGTCAAGGCGCTGTGGCTGTTCGTCGTCGGCATGGTCATGGCGGTCCTGACGCTGCCGCTGCTGGTGCTGGGCCGGGGACTGCTGGTCGACCTGCTCCCCCAGCACTGGCGGTCCACGGCCACGGTCCTGGTCAACGCGGTGTACTGGCCGCTCGTGATCATCGGCCTGCTGCTGGCGCTGACGAGCTTCTACCACGTGGTTCTCCCGCACCGGCTGCCATGGCGCAGGCACCTGCCGGGCGCCCTCTTCGCGCTGGTCTTCTTCCTGGTGGCCGCGCTAGCGCTGCGGGCCTACGTGGCCGACATCCTGACGACCGCGCTGCCCTACGGGGCTCTGGCGGCGCCCATCGGCGCACTGCTGTTCTGCTTCTTCTTCGGCATGGCCGTGCTGCTGGGCGCCGAGCTCAACGCGACCATCCAGGCCCGCTGGCCGGCGCCCCTCCGGCGGCACGACCGGCGCCGGAGGGAACGACGGGCGGCCAAGCTGGAATCCGAGGCTCGCAAGCTCGGCCTGTTGTAGCGGTCAGCTCTTCTTGAGCTGCTGGTAGATCTCCTTGCAGGCCGGGCAGACCGGACTGCCGGGCTTGGGGGTCTTGGTCACCGGGAAGACCTCGCCGCACAGGGCCTCGACCATCGTGCCCATGACGGCGCTCTCGGCGATCTTGTTCTTGCGGACGTAGTGGAACACCTCATTGGCGTTGCCGGTGTCGGAGTCGCGGACGTCCGGACGCTCGAGGATGTCGGAACCGCTCACGAGCCCTCCTCGCCGGCGCTCGTCGGCCGCGTTCGCGGCGCTGCTGTGTTCATGCATGACCTCGCAAGCTCGCTCATGGGGTGTACTCCCTGCTTGGCGGCGATGGTGTCCCCTCCATGATGACAGGGTGCATCCCTCCCCCTCCCCGGCTCCCGGTCCACCAGCCCGAACCGTCCTGTCCCCGGAGGTGGCCGAGGCGCTGAGTGCCGGCCGGCCGGTCGTCGCCCTGGAGAGCACGCTGCTCGCGCACGGGCTCCCCCGGCCGGACAACCGCGCCGCGGCCGACGACGTGGAGTCCGCCGTCCGCAAGGGCGGTGCGGTGCCCGCGACGATCGCCGTCCTCGACGGCGTCCCGCACGTGGGGCTCACCGCCGAGGAGGTCGACCGGGTCTGCACCGACCCCGACCTGGCCAAGCTCGGCGTCCGGGACCTGCCGGTGGCCGCCGCGCTCGGGCTCAGCGGGGCCACCACGGTCTCCAGCACGGCCCTCCTGGCCGCCGCTGCCGGTATCGGCGTCTTCGCCACCGGGGGACTCGGCGGGGTGCACCGGCAGGCCGCGGACACCTTCGACGAGTCGGCCGACCTGACCGCGCTGTCGCGCACCTCGCTCGTGGTCGTGTGCGCGGGCGTCAAGTCGATCCTCGACGTCCCTGCGACGCTCGAGCGGCTGGAGTCCCTCTCGGTGACCGTCGTCGGCTACCGGACGACGACCTTCCCCGGGTTCTACGTCGCCGACTCCGGCGCGACGCTGGACTGGTCGGTGGCCGACCCGGCGCAGGCCGCGGCGGTGTTCGCCGCCCGTCGCGCGCTCGCCCCCGGTGCCGTCGTGGTCGCCAACCCGCTGTCGGTGGAGGAGCAACTGGACCCCGCGCTGCACGACCGCGTGATCGCCGGCGCCCTCGCCGCCGCGGAGGAAGCCGGCGTGCGCGGCAAGGACGTCACCCCCTTCGTCCTCGACCACTTGCACCGTGCCAGTGAGGGCGCGACGCTGGCGGTCAACGTCCGGCTGGTGCTGCGCAACGCCGAGCTCGCCGGGCAGATCGCCGCGGCACTGGCGGAGGGAGTGCGCTGACCACCGGCGTCCAGGTCGTCGTCCTCGGCGACGTGGCGACCGACGTCGTCGTCGTTCTTGCGGGCGCCCCCGCACCGGGCTCCGATCGGCCGGCGTCCATCAGCACGCGCGGCGGCGGAGCGGCAGCGAACGTGGCCGCCCACCTCGCGCGCCTGGGCATGTCGGTCGAACTGGCCGGCTGCGTCGGCGACGATCCCTCCGGCGCGGGGCTGGCCGCCGAGCTGGCCACCGCGGGCGTCCGGCTGGCGCTGCGCACGGTCCCGGGCGTCCCCACCGGGACGATCGTCAGCCTGGTCGAGTCGGACGGGCAGCGCAGCATGCTCGCCGACCGCGGGGCCAACCTGGAACTGGTGGCCGGCGACGTGCCCCTTCCGGCGCCCGGTGGCCACTTCTACGTCTCGGGATACACACTGCTGGACCCGCGGCCCCGGGTCGCGGGGCTGCGGGCGCTCCAGGACGCCGCGACGGCCGGGTGCACGATCTCGGTCGACCCGGCCTCGACCGGCCCCCTCGCGCGCTACGGGGTCGACCGGTGGCTGACCGACACTGCGGCCACGACGGTGCTGCTGCCCAACGCCGACGAGGCCCGGCTGCTGACCGGGTGCCGTGACGCCGAGGACGCCGCACGGGCGCTGGCGACCCGGTACCCGGTCGTGGCGCTGAAGCTGGGGCCCGACGGCGCCCTGTGGGCCTCGGGGGACGTGCTGGTGCACCGGCCGGCGCACCCGACGACCGTCGTCGACACCACCGGTGCCGGGGACGCGTTCGCCGCAGGGCTGCTGTCGGCCTGGCTCAGGTCTCCCGACCCGGACCCGGCCGCGGCCCTGGACGCCGGGCTGGCGCGGGCGGCTGACGTCGTCCGGCGACCTGGGGCGCGCTGACGGTCAGCCGTCGATGACGCGCGCCGAGCGCGCGGGGTCCTCCAGTTCGCGGTCCGGCCGGTGGGTGTACCGGTGCGGGTCGACCCGCTTCTTCGGCGGCCCGTCGTTGGCCATGACCACGGCGACCCACGGGAGCACCGTGCCGAGGACGGCGAGGATCAGCATCAGCCACACGATGTGGTAGAAGACGGCGGCGAGGACCAGGCACACCGCGCGGATCCCCATCGTGAGCGCGTAACGCCTTTTCCGGGCGGCGTGCTGATCGGCGAGGCTGGGCTGAGCCTCGGTGATCAGCACCGGCTCCGGCCGGCGCGACCGCGGGAAGTGCTGGCTCGAGGCCACGGGCATCCATCCCCTCGCTGCGCGGGTCCGCCGGGGACCGCCCCGGCTGCTCCCGGTCCTGGTCCCATCGTGCCACCGGCACCCGAGTCGGTGCTCGTGTCCCGTCGGCTACTTGCCGGTCGGCTGTGCGGCCGCCTTTGCCGCCTGCTTCTGCTCCTGCTTGAAGGCCCGGACCTCCAGCAGAGTCTCCGGGCCGGTGATGTCAGCGACCGATCGCCGCGAGCCCTCCAGGCCGTAGTCCCCGGCCGCCTCCCGCCAGCCCGGCGGAGTGACGCCGTACTGCTTGCCGAGGAGAGCGAGGAAGATCTTCGACTTCTGCGCACCGAAGCCCGGCAGCTCACCGAGTCGGCGCAGCAGCGTGGCACCGTCGGGGGCGGCGGCCCAGAGGTTCTCCGGACGGCCGTCGTAGCGCTCGACGAGCAGCCTGCAGAGCTCCTGCGTGCGGCCGGCCATCGAGCCGGGATAGCGGTGCAGTGCCGGCGGGCCCCGGAAGACGCGCACGAGCTCGTCTGCGTCCATTCCGGCCAGCTGCTCGGCCGAGAGCGCGTCCACGCCGAGGCGGTCGGCCAGCAGCCGCGGCGACCCGAAGGCGCGCTCCATGGGGAACTGCTGGTCGAGCAGCATGCCAACCACGAGCGCGAGCGGGTCGCGCCCGAGCAGCTCGTCGGCGGCGGCGTCCTGGGCGATGCGGAGGGTCGGCACGCCGGAGATCGTGCCGCATCCCCGCAAGGGACCGCACCGGTGTGGGAACCCTTGTGCCCGCCCACGGCCCGCCGGTGCTCGTCCCCATCGAACGGACCGATCAGCCCATCGTCGAGAAGTCCGCCGCACTCTGCGCAGCCGTCGCCGTCCCACGCGCCCAGGCGCCGTTCCGTCGAAGAGCCACATCGACGGAACTCGCCGTCCGAACCCGTCCGGCCACGGACGACGCCGGCGCATCTCTTGCGCCCTCGTCAGAGCTGAGCGAGCTACGTGGCCGACTTCGCGCCGGGCACGGTCGTCGTGTGCATCCGAGGCCGAGGGTGCAGTCCGGCGGCCACGTAGCACGCGTCGATCAACCGCATGTTGGCGACGGCGTCGTCGACGTCGACCGGCAACGCGGCGCCCTCCCGCACCGCTCGGACGAACGCCTCGAGCTGGTACGTGT
>JAOPWM010000254.1 GCA_025965695.1 Blastococcus sp. | reverse complement strand
GCGGGCCGTCCGGCGACGTCCCGGCCGCGCGGGCGGCGGCGGCCTGCGCGTACGCCGGGTCGAGGGTCTCTGCCAGGACGTCGTCCAGCAACGACGCCCCGAGGGAACGCCGGGCGTAGCCACGCGTGGATCCGGTCACCGCGACGCCAGCACCGTCCGCTCGGCCCGCACGATCCCGGCCACCTGGACGACGTAGAACAGCCCGGCCAGCAGGTAGAGCGCCGTCCCCCAGATGGTGAGGGCCCACGCGAAGGGTGCGGCGATCTCCGCGAGGGGGCCCTGCCCGTCGGCGATCAGCAGCACCGGGAACGCGTACAGGAGCAGCAGCGTGGCGGCCTTGCCCAGGTAGTGCACCTGTAGCGGCGGATAGCCGTAACGGCGCAGGACCAGCAGCATCACGCCGAGCACGAGTTCGCGGCCGAGCAGGAGGGCGACCACCCAGACCGGCACGACGTCGCGCAAGGCGAGGGCCACGAGCGTGCAGATGATGTAGAGCCGGTCGGCTGCCGGGTCGAGGAGCGCGCCCAGGCGGCTCCCCTGGTTCAGCCACCGGGCGAGCTTGCCGTCGAGCCAGTCGGTGAACCCCGACACCATGAGGATGACCAGCGCCCAGCCGTCCTCCTTGGGGCCGAGCAGCAGCCAGAGGAACACCGGGACGCCGAGCAGCCGCAGCACCGAGAGGGCGTTCGGCAGGGTCCACACCCGATCGGGCAGGTCCTCGCGGTCCAGGACCGCCCGAGCGCCGGGACGAACCGGGGGAACGGGAACAGCCGACGACGGCCCGTTCGACGACGTCACTGCTCCTCCACCCCGCCCGACAGCCCGCTGCACACCGTGCCCGAGGCTAGTGTCCCGCGCTCGAGGGACGGCGGGCGGCGCACCGGAAGAAGCCGTCCGGCCCCTCTAGGGCGTCCCCGAGCCTGCGAGGGGATTCAGGAGGGGGCCCTCCCTCATGCGGGCACCGCCACCGAGGCGGGGGCCACCTCGTAGCCGAGCGCGCGCCGGGAGAAGCTGCCGGTCCCGTGGGTGACCGAGCGCAGCACCCCCGGGTAGCTCAGCAGTTCGATCTCGGGTACCTCGGCGAGGACCGTCGTCCGGTCGCGGGCCGGATCGGCCTCGCTGCCGGTGACCCGCGCCCGCCGTCCGGACAGGTCGCTCATCACGGCGCCGACGTACTCAGCGGGGACGACGACCTGCACCTCGCACCACGGCTCGAGGACGCGGGTGCCGGCCGCTGCCGCGAGCTCACGCAGCGCCAGCGCACCGGCCGCCTGGAATGCGGCGTCGGAGGAGTCGACCGAGTGCGATTTGCCGTCGACCAGCGTCAGGTGGACGTCGACCAGCGGCCGCTCCCCGCTGATCCCGCGCTGGGCCTGGGTCCGGATGCCCTTCTCGACGCTGCCGTGGAACTGGCCGGGCACCGTGCCGCCGACGATCCGCTGCTCGAACACGACACCCGACCCGGGCGGCCCGGGCTCGGCCTCCACCACGACGACGGCGTACTGCCCGTGGCCACCGGACTGCTTCACGTGCCGGCCCGTGACCCGGGCAGAGCCGGCGAGCGTCTCGACCATGGGGACACGAACGGGCACGGTGCTGACTGCGACCCCGTGGCGGGTGCGCAGCCGCTCGAGCAGCACCTCGGCGTGCGCCTCCCCCACGCACCACAGCAGCAGCTGCCCGGTGTCGGGGCGGCGTTCGAGCCGGACGGTCGGGTCCTCGGCGACCAGCCTGGCCAGCGCCGTGGCCAGGCGGTCCTCGTCGGCCCGTGAGGCGGCCTCCACAGCGACCGGCAGCTGGGGGGTCGGGAGATCCCAGGGTGGGACGAGTCGCGGGTCCTCCGGGGAGGACAGGGTGTCGCCGGTCTCGGCGCTCACGAGTCGGGCCAGCGCACAGATGTCGCCGGCCGGGCAGGCCGCCACCGGGCGCAGCGCGGCCCCCAGGGGCGAGGAGATGGCGCCGACCCGCTCGTCGACGTCGTGGTCGGGGTGCCCGCGGGCGGCCAGCCCGTGGCCGGACACGTGCACCGGGATGTCGGGACGCAGCGTGCCCGAGAAGACCCGCACCAGGGACACCCGGCCCAGGTAGGGGTCGGTGGTGGTCTTCACGACCTCGGCGACGAGCGGGCCGTCGGGGTCACAGGTCAGCGGCCGGGCTGCGGAGCCGTCGGGGCGGGTCACCGTCGGGCAGCCGTGTTCCATCGGACACGGGAACGCCGAGACGAGCAGGTCCAGCAGCTCCGGCACCCCGACGCCGGCCAGCGGGGCGACGCACAGGACGGGGTGGAAGTGGCCGCGCGCGACCGCGGTCTCCAGGTCGCTGACCAGGTCGGCGACGACCAGCTCCTCGCCGGCGAGGTAGCGCTCCATGAGCGTCTCGTCCTCGCTCTCACCGATGATCCCCTCGATCAGCTCGCCGCGGAGCCGGTCGGCGTCCACGGCGGCCGTGTTGGTCTCGGGGTGCGGCTCGAGCAGCGACACCAGCGACCGCACGGCGCCGTCCGGGCCGCGCTCGAGCAGGTGCAGGGGAAAGACCCCCTCCCCCAGCATCCGCTGGCTCGTCCGGACGGCGTCGTCGACGTCGGCGCGGGCGCGGTCCAGCTGGGTGATGACGACGGCGCGCGGCATGCCGACCGCGGCGCACTCCTCCCAGAGCTGCACGGTGGTGGCGTCGACGCCGTTGACCGCCGAGACGACGAAGAGGGCGGCGTCGGCGGCGCGCAGGCCGGCCCTCAGCTCACCGACGAAGTCCGGCGAGCCGGGGGTGTCGAGCAGCGTGATCCGGTGGCCGTCGTACTCGACGGTGGCCACGCCCAGCGAGACCGAACGCTGCTGGCGGATCTCGACGTCCTCGGTGTCGAGGCAGGTCGAGCCGTCCTCGACCCGGCCCGCCCGTGGAAGGGCACCGGTGCCGACGAGCAGGGCTTCGGCCAGGGTGGTCTTGCCGGAGCCGGCGTGGCCCACGAGGGCCACGTTGCGCACTTTTCCGGCGGGCCGCGGTCCCGGCGCCGTCGCGGTGTCCTTCCCCATGAGTCCGGCCCCTCAGCTCGAGGGGCCGGACTGGATGACGGCCGCGGTCCCGGCCGGGAAGAACAGGGCGGTGTGCCCGTCCGGCTGCCACCGCACGCGGTAGGGCGGGCCCCCTTCGGGTTCGTGGCACTCCACGACCTCGCCGACGCGGTCGGGTTCCCCTTGGTGGGTGGAGTGGACGACGATGCGATCTCCGACGTGCGCTTCCACGGCGACCTCCCGGCTGCTCATGTGGTATGAGCACAGCCTGCCGAAGGTGCGCGGCACGGGCAAGACCCCTGCCGCCGGAGTGGTCGCTCCGGCCCGCCGCCTACCGGCTGCCCGCCAGTTGCCGCGCTCCCCGGCGATGCAGGAGCCAGCCCCCGGCAATCAACAGTGCGCCGAAGGCCAGGAACCCGAGGTCCCAGCTCAGCGGTCCGCCCAGGTCGTCCCGGACATGGTGGATGCCGAGCAGCTGGTGGTCGATCAGGCCCTCGACGACGTTGAAAATTCCCCAGCCGGTCAGCACGAGACCGAAGTGGAAGCTGTAGCTCGGAGCTAGTCGTCCCTTCCGCCACGCGCGGAGAGAGGTGATGGATGCGGCCACGACGAGCACCCAGGTGACCAGGTGAAAGAAGCCGTCGGCGAGCGTGTTGACCTCCAGCCCGGCAACCGTGGTCACCGGGCTCTCGGCGCGCGCGCTGAGCATGTGGTGCCACTGCAGGATCTGGTGCAGCACGATCCCGTCGACGAACCCACCGAGGCCGAGGCCGAAGAGCAGTCCTGACGTCCTCGGCGGCAATCGCCGGCCGGAGTCGGCCGGCGAGGCGCCGGTCCTCGTCATGGCGACGGCCTACCCCGCGACCGGGCCGGTATCCACGACGTTCGGACGGCCGCGGATCCGCCGGCGCATCGGTCCCGCGAAGTCCGGCCGGTGGTCGAATGCGGCGGAAGGGGGCGAAAGACGGCGCGATACGCGGAACTCGGCGGGGTCCGGACCTGGTACGACGAACGCGGGGACGACGAGCCGCTGGTGCTCATGCACGGAGGCCACGCGGCGGCGCTCAGAAGTCGTGAGCCTCGTCGTAGCTCATGTCCTGGTCCGGCTCGACTTCTCTGTGGGCAGGTGCTGGGCCTGCGCGCTCGCGGTCCCGCTCCCCCGGACCCTTGCCCCGGCCCCCGGTCCGCTCGTGCGCCAGGTCGTACTCGTAGTCCCCGGAGAGATCTTCTGGTCGCTGCTGCACGAGCCCTCCCTGAGCTGGTGCCGGGCCGCCCTCGGCTGGCCCATGCTTCTCCCGGCGCCGGGTCGCCACAAGCCTCTCGGTGCGGACGACGACGGGCACCCCGCATGCCCGGAGGCGGTCGAGGTCGGAGCCGCAGGCAACCTCCTCGGCGGCGCCCCACGCGTCTGGTGCAGGCGCGCGGTCGCGGCCCCGATCCCGCCGGCGCCGCCGGTGACCACGGCCGCGGGACCCTCGAAGGCGGTCAGGTCAGCAGCTCCTCAGCCTCGGCGCGGGTCGACGTGGATCTTGGGGCCGGGACGGGCTCCCTCGGGCCGCTCCCCGGCCAGTACCGCGCCGACCTGCTCGAGGCCGACGGTCGCGGCGACGAGCGGCCGCGGGTCGACCGCACCGTCGGCGTAGGCCGCGATGGTGTCGTCGAGCCCCGGGGAGGCCGACAGGATGCCCACGGCGGTCACGTCCTTCAGGGCCAGCGTGCGGGTGTCGACCCGGCTGGGGCGACCGGCCAGGCCGACGTAGACCACGCGACCGGCCGGCTCCACGAGGTCGAGCGCCAGGGCCGGGAGGTGTGCTGCGTTCGAGGCGTCGATCACCGCGTCGAAGGGCAGGGCGGGGAGGGTGTCCTCGGTCCACGAGTGCTCGAACCCCAGGCTCCGGGCGAACGCGAGGGAGTTCTCGCCGCGTCCCATGAGATGCACCTCGGCGCCGGCCGCGCGGGCGAACATCGCGACCAGCAGCCCGATGGTCCCCGGGCCGAGCACCAGCGCCCGGTCACCGGCGCGGAGGCCCGCAGCCTGCACCGCACGCAGGGAGTTGCCGCCCGGCTCGACGAGGGCGCCGAGCACGGCGTCCACCGAGTCGGGCAGCGCGTGGAGCGAGCTCGCCGGAACTGCCAGCTGCTCAGCCAGCGCACCCGGACGGCCGCCGCGAATACCTACCTCCTGCCGGTGCTCGCAGACGTGCTGCTGCCCTTTCCGGCAACGACGGCACACGCCGTCGCCGAGCATCGTGTCGCCCATCACCCGCCGGCCGACCCAGGCCCGGTCGACACCGTCGCCGACCGCAGCCACCCGGCCCGACCACTCGTGGCCCAGGCGCATCGGGTACGACGAGTGCCCCTCGTGGAGGTAGGCCATCTCGCCGGTGAAGAACTCGACGTCCGTCCCGCACACGCCGACGCGCTCCACGTCGACGACCACCTCCCCCGGAACCGCCACCGGGGCAGGCACGTCCTGCACGGAGCACTCCCCCGGTGCGCTCAGCACGAACGCCCGCATGGTGGAGGCGCTCACCGCGGTCCGAGCACGTGCTGCCGCTGGCTGCCGAGGCGATCGATGCCCAGTTCCATGACGTCACCGGGCTGCAGCCAGATCGGCGGGGTGAAGCCCATACCGACCCCTGGCGGGGTCCCGGTGTTGATCAGGTCCCCGGGCTCGAGAACCATGAACTGGCTCAGGTGGTGCACGATGACGTACGGGTCGAAGATCATCGTCTTCGTGTTGCCCGTCTGCCGGCGGACGCCGTTGACGTCCAGCCACATGCCCAGGCCCCGGACGTCGTCGATCTCGTCCGGGGTGACCAGCCACGGGCCGGCCGGGTTGAAGGTCTCGGCGGACTTGCCCTTGGACCACTGACCGCCGCGTTCCATCTGGAACGCGCGCTCGCTGACGTCGTTGACGACCAGGTAGCCGGCGATGGCGTCCCGGCCCTCCTCGACCGTGTCGAGGTAGCTGGTGCGCCGGCCGATGACGATGCCCAGCTCCACCTCCCAGTCCGGCTTGGTGGATCCGCGCGGAATGCGCACGTCGTCGTGCGGGCCGATGAGCGTGTTGGGCGACTTCGTGAACAAGATCGGCTCGGCAGGCACGGCCTGCCCGGTCTCGGCGGCATGGTCGCGGTAGTTCAGTCCGATGCACAGGATCTGGTGCGGCCGCGCGATCGGGGCGCCGATCCGTTCCCCGGCGAAGGAGGACACCTGCCCGGCGGCCGAGCGCTCGGCCACGACGAGGCGGATCCGGTCGAGCCCGCCGCCGCCGAAGAAGGCCTCGTCGAAGTCGCGGACGACATCGGAGAGGTCGACGAAGGTCCCGTCGTCGATGCGGGCGATGGGCTTCTCGGCGCCGGGCGCGCCGATACGCATGAGGTACACGGGTGAGTGCTCCAGGGGTTGGCGGCGCGTGGCCGGCGGATCAGAGAGGCGTCCGGGAGCGCCCGGACCGGGTGGGCACGGGCAGGCCTGTGCGCCGCCGGGGGGCGTCCCCCACCGGGCCCCCGGCGAGCCGGAAGGTCTCGGTCGTCACAGGCGGCATGGTGGTCAACACCGCACCTCGCCGACGTCCCCGAGCAAGGAACGGATCTCGTCCATGGCGTCGATCAGCGCGCGCAGCGGCGTGCGGTACGTCAGCGCGCTGATGCTCAGCGCGCCCGACGGCGTGACGGGCGAGGTGGCGTAGACCGGCAGGGCGATGCAGTTGATGCCCGGCTCGTTCTCCTGGTCGTCGACGGCATAACCCCGCTCGCGGGTCTCCTGCAGTTCTCGGTGCAGGTCCGCAGCCGTGCACACCGTCTGCGGTGTCCGGCGCACCAGTGCGGAGACGCCGATCCAGCTCTCGACATCCTCGAGGGTGTCCAGTCGGTGGGACAGGAGCAGCTTCCCGACGGCGGTGGCGTGGGCAGGGTTGCGACCGCCGACCGTGGAGGTCAGCCGGACGGCGCCCGACGGCGGGTCGACCTTGGCCCGGTACACCACATCGCGGCCGTCGAGGACCGCGTAGTGAGCGGTCTCGCCGAACCGCGTCGCCATCGTCTCGAGCACCGGCTGGATGCGGACGTGCTCGGGACGGGCCTCGTGGTGCGCGAAGGCCATCCGCAGGAACTCGTCACCGAGCACGTACCGGCCCCGCGCGTCCTGGTCGGCGAGGCCGGCCCGCCGCAGCGCTCCGAGCGCCCGGTGCACGGTCGGCTTCGGGCTGCCGATCGCCCGGGTCAGTTCCTCGAGCCCGGCACCGTCGGGGTACCGGGCCAGCTCCTTGAGGACGGCGAGCACCCGGTCCGAGCCGACGAGACGGCCCTCGTCGCCCTGCTCCACACCCTGTCCGCCCGGTGCTGTTGCTCCTGGCTGCAGCTGCGTACCCTCCATCGCGTTCCGAAAGATAGACCATCATCTCGGCAGCTGGAAGGCGACTCGTGGTGGAGCTCCGTAGCGCCCAGTGGTATGCCGGCGACGACCGCAACACCTACATCCACCGGGCCTGGATGCGCCGCGGTGTGCCGGATGACGCGTTCACCGGGCGGCCGCAGATCGCCATCGCGAACACCGCCTCGGATCTGACGCCGTGCAACGCGCACCTGACCGAGGTGGCGGCCTCGGTCAGGAACGGAATCTACGAGGCCGGCGGCATCCCCCTGGAGCTGCCGGTCGTGTCCCTGGGCGAGACGCAGGTGCGGCCGACGGCGATGCTCTGGCGCAACATGGCCGCGATGGCCACGGAGGAGATGCTCCGGGCCAACCCCATCGACGGCGTCGTCCTGCTCGGCGGTTGCGACAAGACCATCCCCTCCCTGCTCATGGCCGCGGCCTCGGTCGACCTGCCTGCGGTCGTCGTGCCCGGCGGCCCGATGCTCACCGGCACCTTCCGCGGCGTGCCGCTGGGCTGCGGCACCGACGTCTGGCGGCTGTCCGAGGAGGTCCGGGCCGGCACGCTGTCCCAGGACCAGTTCACCCGGTCGGAGTCGGCCATGATCCGCAGCCGTGGTCACTGCAACACGATGGGGACCGCCTCGACGATGGCCCTGGTGGCCGAGGCCCTGGGCACCGTCGTCCCCGGCGTCGCCGGCACTCCCGCGCCCGACAGTCGCCTGCTGGAGGCCGCGCACGGCACCGGTCGGCTCGCCGTGGAGATGGTGGCCGCCGATCGGCGCCCCAGCACCTTCCTGACGAGAGCCTCCTTCCACAACGCGATCGTGACGCTGGCCGCGATCGGGGGGTCGACCAACGCCGTCGTCCACCTGCTCGCGATCGCCGGCCGGCTCGGGATCGACCTGACCATCGACGACTTCGACCGGATCGGCTCCCGCGTGCCGGTGCTCGTGGACCTCCTGCCGGCCGGCCGGTTCCTGATGGACGACTTCCACCGCGCCGGTGGACTGCCCGCCGTCCTGCGCGAGGTCCGTGACCTGCTGGACCCGACCGCGTCCACCGTCACCGGCAGGCCGCTGGTCGAGTACCTGGACGACGCCGCGATCTGGGATCCCGAGGTGATCCGGCCGCGGGCGGCGCCACTGGTCGCCGAGGGCGGCATCGCCGTCCTGCGCGGCAACCTGGCCCCGAACGGCGCGCTGATCAAGCCGGCCGCCGCCTCACCGCACCTGCTCCGGCATCGCGGCCGTGCGGTCGTCTTCGACTCGATCGAGGACTTCCACGCCCGCATCGACGAACCCGACCTCGACGTGGACGCCGACTCGGTCCTGGTGCTGCGCGGATGCGGCCCCAAGGGTTACCCGGGCATGCCGGAGGTGGCCAACATGCCCCTGCCCAAGAAGCTGCTGGAGCAGGGCGTCCGCGACATGGTGCGGATCTGCGACGGCCGGATGAGCGGCACCGCCTACGGCACCGTCGTCCTGCACGTCGCACCGGAGGCCGCCGCCGGCGGCCCGCTCGCGCTGGTTCAGACCGGTGACGTGATCAACCTGGACGTCGTGGCTCGGCGCATCGACGTCGAGGTGGCCGCCGACGACTGGGCGCGACGCACCGCGAACGAGGCCACGGTCGCCGGCTTCGCCGACCCCCGGCGAGGCTGGGAACGGCTCTACGTCGACCACGTGCTGCAGGCCGACACGGGCGCCGACCTGGACTTCCTCATCGGCTCGAGCGGCTCGAAGGTGAGTCGCGAGTCGCACTGACCGGCGGCCTGTGACGGCGCCGGCCGCCCACCGGGACGACGGCCCGTCCCGTCGGAGGCCGACCCGCACGTGCTGCCCGTCGTTCACACACCCGACAGATCGATCCTGAACATGCCGCGGCCGTGCGTGACCGCCACCAGCGTGTCGTCCATCCAGATGAAGTCATCGACCGAGCAGTTCGACGGCCCCTCGTTCGTGGGCGACCAGTGCCCACCGGCGTCGTCACTGGCGAAGACGCCGACCTCGGTGCCCAGGTAGACGTGGTCGGACCGTCGCGGATGGACGGCGACAGCTCGGACCGGCGCCGGTGGCAGTACCGAGGCCGGTGGAGCCCAATCGGCACCCCCGTTGCGTGTGATCCACACGTTGTCGGGGAGGTAACCACCGAATGCGACGTAGACCGTGTCGGGGTCGACGGGGTCAACCGTGATGCAGGTGCAGTACCGCTGCGGCTTCAGCCCGGTCGGGCCGGTCGCGCCGACGCGCTGCCAGGTGGGAGCCGCCGCGGTGCCGTTCGTCGTCCGGAAGACCATGCCGTTGCGGTGCCCCACCCAGACGACGTTCGAGTCGGCCGGGGCCACCGCTATGGCACTGATGGCCGACCCCGCACTCGTCTTGATCGACGCCCACCGGGGACCCGACGTCGGGGTGTTGGCCCGCTTCGCCTCGCTCGTCCGCCACAGCTGCAGCCCGCCGGCCAGGAGACGGTCCGGGTCGTTGGGGTCCAGCACGAAGGGGGCGATGAACAGTGCGTTCTGCGATTTTGCGTCCGGGATCTGGAACGGCACGGGCTTCCAGTCCCACGCATTCGTGGCCTGGTTGAAGAACTGGCCGCTGATGTAGCGGTCACCGTTCGTGTCGTCGGTCGTGCCGCCGTCGGTGTTGCGATGGATGTTCAGGAACACGTACTCGCCGTAGAAGACCATCGGGTCGGTGGGATCCGCGGCGCACCAGCCGCCGTCACCCCCGAAGATCGTCGTCCACTGCTCCGTGCCGGCCGCCGGGTCGTAGCAGAGCGTCCCGTTGTCCTGTGCCCCGCCGACGATCTTGCCGCTGGTCGCGTTTCCGGCCGCGCCGTAGAACTGCGTCGCGCCATAGTTGTTCTCCAGCTCCGTCCACCCCGACGTGTACGGCGGGGCTGCCTCGGTTCCGACCGCCGCCAGGTCCTCGGCCAGGTACACGCCGCCGTCGTTGCCCACGACGACTCGCCGGTTGGTGACGCCGTCGTAGCCAGGGTCGGCCACGAACGCGTGCTGGTCGGCGTGCGCCGACGGAGGAGCGGCCCACCAGGTGCTGATCTCGGCCAGATGGTCCCCGCCGTCCTGGCTGCGCCACAGATTGATGCCACCGACCACGACCAGCTCGCTGTCGGACGGATCCCCGGCCCAGATGATGTTGTCGTACCAGCCCTGGTCGCCGAGGTAGGGGGCCGCGTTTCCGTCGACGTCGAGGCCCTTCCGGGGGTGGTAGGTCTGTCCCCCGTCCTCGGACCGCCAGATCTCTCCGTGTGTCGCCTGAACCGAGGCGTACACGATCGCCGGGTCGGCCGCGGCGTAGGCCAGCTCGACCCGCCCCGACCACGGCCCGTGCGCGGCAGCCGTCCAGGTCACGCCGCCGTCCCGGCTGAACCACGCCTCGGCGGCGTTCACGGCGCCGGCCACCGCCCGCGTGTCGTCCCCGGGATCGAACCGCACGTCACCCGTGGCCACGGTGTGCACCTTCGTCCAGACCGCCCTCGCCGCGTCGACGCTCCGGAAGATCCCCGTCCCGGTGGCGGCCAGCACAGCGTCGCCCGAGGACGAGACGGCGATCCGGTTGACAGTGAAGAAGTCCGGCGTGGCCGTCGACGGCAACTGCGACCACGTCGTCGCATCTGTCGTCCGGAAGATCCCGGCTCCACGGAGGGCGTCGACGTTGGAGAACCCCTCGCCCGTCCCCGCGTAGATGTGCGACGGCTGAGACGGGTCCATCGCGATGCACGCACAGGCCAGGTTGGTCAGGAAGTCGTCGACCGGAGCCCACGCAACCCCGCCGTCGGTCGTCTGCCACACGCCACCGCCGGCGCTCGCCGACCACATCCGAGCAGGATCGGCGGGATCCATGACGATCCCCAGCGTCCGGCCCCCGATGTTTCCCGGACCGATCCATTCCCACACGGCTGACTCCAGACCGGCCGTCGGCCCGCCACCAGGGCCGGCCGCCGGCCCGGTCGGCACTCCGGCGGCCGACCGTCTCGTCGTGGTCGCCACCATGAGGGCACGCGCAGCCACCGCGGCGGCCAGGGCATTCCCCGGCACCCGGCCGTCGTCGTCGCGCTCCTGTTCACGCCGGAACAGCTCCCGCGCCCTGGGCATGTCCGGATAGTCGATCCGGCGCAAGGCGCGCCGCAACGCGGGCTCGGGCATCCCCTCGAGGGACTCGTTGGTGGCGCCCCGGGTGTCGCGCAGCATCCGGACCTGTTCCACGCTGATGTTCTTCGCCCTCGCCAGGTCATCGTCGGGGATGGTCATGGTCACCTCGGGATTCGGTTGAATGGCGGGTCGGTCATGGGCGGAGCGGGGGCGGCCGGCGTGCCTTCTCGTCGAGGGCGACCTCCCAGAGCACTGCATCGTCGGCCACGTCCACACCACGGAGGACCACGGCGTCGGTGGCCTCGGGTGTCGCCAACTCGATGCGGACGCCCCCGACCCGACCGGCATCGAGGACGTCGGCGCCGAGATGGCGAGAAGCGGCGGCCGCATCCGTCGTCCCCTCGTCCTGGGCTCGGGCGATGAGCGCACCCGGCGCAACCGGCTGGAGCGCTCGGGCTCGCAGGTCGACGCGCACGGCTCCGTACGCCTCTCGCGTGTGCTCGTCGAGGGTCCGCGCACTGGGAGCCGCACCGCCTTCGTAACGCGTGCTCGCCGCCCAACGGAGCAGGACCTGCTCGCCGTCGACGGTGCAGTCCAGCGAGGACGTCGGATCGTCGGCGACCGCGCGCTGCGCCCAGTCCGGAACGGTGGGAAGAGCGGCAGTCCACACCTCCCGACCGTCCTCGCTGTCGAGCACCACGACCGCGGGTCCGTTCGGATCCTCCGCCCGGACGGCGACGACGGAGTGGGCGGTGACTGCGCACGGTCGCAGTCCCCGACCCGCGCGCCAGCGCACGACTCCGGTCCTGGGATCGAGAGCGATCAGTTCACCCGCACGGGTCCGGACGACGGCCAGCCGGTCGTCGGCAACTCCGCGCGGGATGCGCTGCATCTGGTCAGGGCTCCCGGTCCGGTGACGGAAGCGGGAGCTGAGCCGGCGGCACGTCGCGCATCTCGGTCTCTCCTCGGCGTCCCGCTCGGACAAGGATCCCGGCGTTCCGCGTGGACACGCATCCCGGGGTCGCGCTCCGGCAAGCATCGCGGGCCGGCGTCACCGCGACGTCACGGGCGCGACGCCCCCGGAGCTGCGGCTGGGCCCTCAGGACGCTTCGGACCGTCCGGCGCAGCTACCCACTCCACGTGCTTGGTGACGCCCTCGTGACGGCGCCATTGGCACAGTCTGCGCACGCCACCGCAGCGCCCACCCCGAAGAGGAGCGGGCACACGCGTGAAGGAGACGCTCGTGGAGGAGATCTTTCCCATCACCGCAGGCCTGATCTGCGGACTGTTGCTCGGATCCCTGACTGCCAGGCGCCGGCTGGCGGTGGGCCTGGTCGTCTCGATCGTGGTCGGCTCTCTTGCCACGGTGGTCTCCGGCGAATGGCGGATCACGTGGGCGTTCCTGCTCATCGACATCCCGCTCGCCGCCGGCTGCGCGGCGGTCGGATCCCTGACGTCCCGGGCGTTGGTCCTGCGGAGATCGACGCGACCATGGACCCTGTAGCGGGAGGGGCCGACGCTGAACCGAGGCTTCTCGGGGCCGTCCGGTCAGGGATCTGATGACCGGCCGTTGGCCACCGCCCGGTCAGTGCCCGCGAGATTCCCGCCGTCCGTTCTGCTGCCTGCGCAGACCGTCGCCCGCGGGTCACGGGGGGTCGGCGGGGAGATCCTCTCCCCCACACGATCACGGGAGTGCGCCACGCTGCCGGCCGGCTCGCCCTTCGAAGACATGTTCTCCGCCGCTTCAGAGCCACGGCCCGCTGTGCTTACGTCCGGCCCATGCGGTGCCCATTGAGCGGTGACAAGCCTGTGACGCCGGCGCCGGAGTCTTGGAACGGGGCGTCGGGTCATCGATGGACCTGCCGTCACCGGGGCGACTCGGTTCTGTGCGCCCCTCGCGCTCGATGGGGATCGAGGAGATGCAATGACACAGGACGTACCGGCCGACATTTCTGCCGTCATCGGGCAGGCCACGTCCGCTCGACAGGTCTCGAGCGCCGACCTCTTGGGCGTACCGCGGGAAATCGCGGACGCGGTCATGCAGGCGGGTTTCCAGGCAACGATAGGCACCATCGCCTTCGCGGGCCGGTATGCGACGGGCGAGTTCGCCGTCCAGTACAACGACCAGAACGGCGGGTTCTCTTCTGCCTGGCCACAGTGGGCGTTCGAGCTCGCCAAGGATGCACTTCTGGGGAACAAGCGGGCCTGGGTCGCATCCAACGGCGACCCCTACGGGCCCAATCTGGTCTTCGTCATGATCTTTCCGTGACCGCCGCTGACGGTCGCAGGCTATGGATCTCGACGTAGTGGTCGGTGAAGATCGGGCCGACGGTGCCGGGGTCAGTGAGTCGGCTGCACGCCACTCGTGGCGATGTCACCCGGCCGCATCCGGGACCTGGCGAAGGTAGCCAGGCTCTGCCCGCCCTCCCGGGGCGCAGACCTCCGCGTCCACCGGCGCAACCCCGTCATCCGACACCGAGCCGGTCCCTCGCCTCACGGGGGCGTCGGAATTCCCCGGGGGGATCGCTCTCCGAGCGCCGGTCGAGATGCCTTCGATGCGCGGGGGGCTTGTCCAGCGGCCGGACGCGTGGAGGATGGTGAGCTGAGGACGGTCGCACGAGGGGCCGCCCCCGCACCGACCCGCGGTCGATCCCGACCGGTCCGGACCTGGAGGGGGTGGGCCCCCGTGGCCCCCATTCCGACCACACGTCCAGTTGCTGCGCTGATGGACCTCGACGACTCCGTCGAGCAGGTCGTCCGCGCGGCCCTGCGCTCCAGCCCGTCCGGCCCGGTCGGGCTCGAGCTGGAAGGCCATCTGGTCGACCTGGACGCACCCGGCCGTCGGGTCCCCTGGGCGCGCATCCGCCACCTGATCGACGCACTGCCGCCGCTGCCGGGTCGCAGCCTGGTGAGTCTCGAGCCCGGGGGCCAGGTCGAGCTCTCCGGGCCGCCTGTGCAGGGCGTGGCTGCCGCCGTCGCCGGGATCCGTGCCGACCGGCAGGTACTGGGCGCCGCACTGACCGCCGACCATCTCGGTCTGGCCGCCCTGGGCAGCGACCCGCTCCGCCTGCCGGTCCGGGTCAACCCCGCGCCGCGCTACTCGGCGATGGAAGAGCACTTCACCGCCGTGGGCTGCGCTGCTGCTGGTCGGGCGATGATGACGTCGACGGCGTCATTGCAGGTCAATCTGGATGCCGGCCCCCCGTCGGGGTGGGGCGCGCGGGTGGCGCTCGCCCACCAACTGGGCCCCGTGCTGGTGGCGGTCTCCGCCTGTTCGCCGCTGCTCTCGGGACGGCGCACGGGGTGGCGGTCGACCCGGCAGCAGGTCTGGGGCAATCTCGATCAGGCGCGATGCGGGCCGCTGCTCGGCGGCGACGACCCGGCCGGTGAGTGGGCCGCCTACGCGCTCTCCGCGCCGGTGATGCTGGTCCGCGACCTCGACACCGGCTCCACCGAGCCGGTGCGCACCCGCACGGCGTTCGCCGACTGGGTGACCGGCGAGGTCCCGCTGGGTGGACGCGGACCGACCGCTTCCGACCTCGACTACCACCTGACCACCCTGTTCCCGCCGGTCCGGCTGCGGGGCTTCCTGGAGATCCGCTACCTCGACGCCGCGCCGGAGCCCTGGTGGCCGGCCCTGGCGGCGGTGACCGCCACCCTGCTCGACGACCCCACCGCGGCCGACCGCGCCG
>JAOPWM010000251.1 GCA_025965695.1 Blastococcus sp. | reverse complement strand
AGGCGCCCAGCACCATGCCGCCAGCGGCAAAGCGGTGCGAGCCGTAACGATCCGACAAAATGCCTGCAGCGGGGCCGGAGAGCAGCACGCCCAAGGTCAGTGGCAGCATGAAGATGCCGGCCCAGAGCGGGGTGGATTCGAAGGTATAGCCATGCAGCGGCAGCCAGATGCCCTGCAGCCAGATGATCAGCATGAACTGCAGGCCACCGCGGCTGATCGAGGCCAGCAGCCCGGCCAGGTTGCCCGCCGAGAACGCGCGGATGCGGAACAGCGAGAGGTCGAACATCGGGTCGGTGGTCTTCGCCTCGATCAGGCAGAACACCGCCAGCAGGACGACGCCGCCGATCATCCCGGCGAGCACCCAGGGGTTCAGCCAGCCGGTGGTGTGCCGGCCGTAGGGCTGGATGCCGTAGGTGATCGCGATGAGCAGGGCGGACAGGCCGACGGCGAACGTCAGGTTGCCCGGCCAGTCGAGCCGTCCGGCCTTCTTGGTGCCGAGCTCGTGCAGCGACCGGTAGGACCAGATGGTGCCGAGCAGCCCGACCGGCGCGCTCACCCAGAACACCGCGCGCCAGTCGATCTCCGACAGCAGGCCGCCGACGATCAGGCCGAGGAAACTGCCGGCCAGCGCCGACACCTGGTTGATGCCCAGGGCCAGCCCGCGCTGCCGGGACGGAAAGGCGTCGGTGAGGATCGCCGTCGAGTTCGCGAAGAGCATGGCGCTGCCGACGCCCTGCACGACCCGCCAGACGATCAGCCACATGGCGCCGCCGCCGCCGGAGACCGGATCGAGCCCCAGGGCCAGGGACGCGACGGTGAAGACGACGAAGCCGAGCGTGTAGACGCGGACCCGGCCGAACATGTCACCGAGCCGGCCGAAGGTCACCACCAGGACGGCACTGACCAGTAGGAAGCCCATGATCATCCACAGCAGGTAGCCGACGTTCCCCTGCTGCAGCGGATCGATGCCGATACCACGGAAGATCGCGGGCAGGCTGATGATCACGATCGAGCCGTTGATCGTCGCCATGAGCGTGCCGAGCGTCGTGTTCGACAGCGCCACCCACTTGTAGCTCGGGTGGTCCTTGTCCCAGCGCGACTTGCCGCCGGAGGGGGTCGGTGCCGCGCCCTCCGATGGTGCGGTGTCCAGTGTCATGGACCATCCCTCGGAGGTGGTTCGGAAAGTTAGTTGTCTGCAAACAACCATAGCTCCCGGCGGGCTCGGTGATGCCGTCGTCACGGTCCCCGGCGGACGGCGGTGGTCTCGCGCAGGCCCGGCGTCTGTGCCAGCGTGGGCCCGGACCGGTGGGCACCCCTCCCGGGACCCTCGGTGCGAGCGAGGAGGAGCAGACGTGGACGAGAACGACCTGTTGAGCCGGATCTCGCAGCTGGTCGAGGAGGAGCACACCCTGCGGGAGACCACCGACCACACCGAGGAGCAGCGCGCCCGGATCGGCAAGCTCGAGGCGGACCTGGACCAGTGCTGGGACCTGCTGCGTCAGCGACGGGCCAAGCGCCAGTACGACGAGAACCCCGAAGAGGCGCAGGTGCGGCCCGAGTCGACGGTGGAGAGCTACCTGCAGTGACGTGAGTCGGGGTCCCTTGCGTCCTCCTGGGCGTCAAGAGCCTGCGAGCGGATGCGGGAAGGGGTCCTTTCTCAGGCGTCCTTTCTCAGGCAGAGCGGCGCTGGGCCGGACGCCGGCGCTCGGTGCCCAGCAGCGCGAGCTGCCAGAGCAGCCGTGACCGGGGGTCGGTCAGCTTGCGGCCGGTCACGGACTCGATCCGCCGCAGCCGGTGCATGACGGTGTTCCGGTGGCAGAAGAGCTCGTCGGCCGCCCGCGTCGGTGACCCGTCGGAGGCCAGGAACGCCGCGAGCGTGTCCAGCAGGACCTCCCGCTCGTCGTCGGGCAGCTCCAACAGGCCGCCCAGGGTCTGCATGATGAGCCGTGAGCTGATCTCGGGCGAGTTGCTCATCAGGGCCTCGGGCAGCCGCTCGTCGATGGTCACCACTCGTCCCGAGCCGGGCGGGAGGGTCCGTGCGGCGGTCTCCGCCAGCCGGTACGCCGAGCCCGCCGCGCCGGCCCCGTCGACCACTGCCGAGACGCCGACCGGTCCCGTCGCCATCCCGCGCAGCCACGTCATCACCTCGCAGCCGGGCAGCTGCCCGAGCGCGACGATGCCCACCTGGGCGCCCGACCGGGCACCCCAGACCGAGCGCACACCCCGCTTGAGCAAAGCCGCGGCCGGCCCGTCGAGGGCCGGCGCCCCGTCCGGATCGGGCAGCGCCACGACGGCGACCAGCCGGCCCGCCAGCGGGACGGCGAGCAGCTCGGAGGCGGTCCGCACGAACGCCGGGTCGCCCCCGCGGCCGTCCAGCAGCCCGTCGAGCACCTGCTGGCGGGCCGCGTCGTCCACCCCGGCCAGCCGGCGCTGCTCCTCGCGGTAGCCCTCGGCCACCGCGGCGCACTCCGCGTCGTTGGTGCGCCAGACCGAGCCGGCGACCTCCAGCAGCAGGGTGTCGTGCTCACGGCTGCTGCGGCGGGAGACCTCGAGCAGCGCTTCCCAGGTCACCTGCCCGCCCAGCCGGTAGGCGCGCAGCACGGCCTCCAGCGGGATGCCCTGGGCGGCCCGGCGGCGGCCGACGTCGCGGGCGTCGCGCAAGGGGGTACGGCCGTTGCACGAGGCGGCGCCGACGAGGGTCCGCAGGCCGCGCTCGAGGTTCGCGCGGGTCGTCGTCCGCATCTCCTCCTCGCCGTGAGCCAGCAGCTCGCGGTAGGCGGGTTCGGTGCGGATGAGCACGTCGATCATGCGGTCGGTCATCGCGTCGAGCTGTTCGAGGAGCCACGGAGCGAGCTCGGCAAGCCGGGCCGCGACCTCCGGTCGGAAGGGCTGCACTCGATCACCTCCTCGTGACGCGCCGCTTACAGCACAACACGGTTCCACCATCACTGTGCGGACAGCCCATTGTGACGACCGCCACCACCCGGCAGGCTCAGACGGACGTACTCGTGACCCAATCGTCGCCGACCCCGGACGTCGGCGCGGCGTTCGACCCTCCCCGACGAAGAGGAGCAGTGGGCCCCTTGGCGCAGCCGCCTTCGCACTCCGGCAGCCAGCCTTCCCAGGAGAGAACGCCCACCGCTCGGCTCGAGATGACCGGCATCAGCGTCGCCTTCGGCGGCGTCGCCGCCCTCAGTGACGTCTCGATCACCGTGGAGCCCGGCCAGGTCCACGGGCTCATCGGCCCGAACGGAGCCGGCAAGACGACCCTGTTCAACGTCGCCTGCGGGCTCGTGCGACCGGACGCCGGGCGGATCACCTGGCGGGACCAGGAGCTCCGCCGGCTGCGGCCCAGCCGGCTGAGCAAGCTGGGCATCTCCCGCACACTGCAGGGCGTGGGCCTGTTCGCCGGCCTGACCGTCCTCGAGAACGTGATGGTCGGTGCGCACCGGCACGCGAAGGCGGGCTTCTTCTCGGCCCTGCTGGCGCTGCCCACCGCCGACAAGGACGACCGGCTGCTGCGCGAGCGGGCCACCGCGGCGCTGGTGGAGCTGGACGCGGAGGCCTACGCCGGCCGCTACCCGGGGAGCCTCCCCTACCCGGTGCAGAAGCGGGTGGCCCTGGCCCGGGCGCTGGTCGCCGACCCCGATCTGCTGCTGCTGGACGAGCCGGCCAGCGGTCTGGCCGAGGACGAGATGCACGAACTCGGCGAGCTGATCCGCGCTCTCTCCTCGCGGATGAGCGTGCTGCTGGTCGAGCACCACATGGACCTCGTCATGAAGGTCTGCGACCGGATCACGGTCCTGGACTCCGGCAAACAGATCGCCGCCGGCACGCCGGCCGAAGTCCAGGCCGACCCGGCGGTCACCGAGGCCTACCTCGGGGACGCCGTCGACGTCGAGGCCGACGCCGCCGAGCTGGCCGGCACCGACGGAGGGCGGTCGAATGACTGACGCGCACGGCAGCACGTCACTCTCCATCGGGGCCGACGCCGGGGCCGGAGCGCGCACCGCGCCGGGCACCGCCCTGCTCGAGGTCGAGGGCCTCACGTCCGCGTACGGCCCCGTCCGCGCGCTCGACGGCGTCACGCTGAGCGCGGAGGCCGGCCGGATCACCGCAGTCCTCGGCGCCAACGGCGCGGGGAAGACCACGCTGCTGCGCACGATCAGCGGGCTGGTCCGTCCGGTGGCCGGCCGGGTCACCCTGGGCGGCGAGGACATCACCCGTGCCCCGGTCGAGGCGATGGTCGGCAAGGGCATGGCGCACGTGCCCGAGGGCCGCGGCGTCATCGCCGAACTGACCGTCGACGAGAACCTGCGGGTGGGCTCCCTGTTCCGCGGCAAGGTGGAGAAGAGCGAGTTCGACCGCGTCTACGACACCTTCCCGAGGATCGCCGAGCGGCGGGACAACCCGGCGCACACGCTCTCCGGCGGCGAACGGCAGATGCTCGTGATCGGCCGCGCCCTGCTGGCCCAGCCGCGGATCCTGCTGCTGGACGAGCCGTCCCTGGGCCTGGCGCCGCGCATCGTGGCGCAGATCTTCGGGCTGCTCCGCAAGCTGGTCGACTCCGAGGGCCTGTCGGTGCTGCTGGTGGAACAGAACGCCCGCAGCGCGCTGTCGGTCGCCGACGTCGGCGTCGTCCTCAACCTCGGACGGGTCGTCGTCACCGACCAGGCCCGCACGTTGATGGCCGACGAAGGCCTCCGGCACGCCTACCTCGGCTTCTGAGCCGCTCCACTCGCTCCAGGAAGGCGCCGCTTCGTGCAGCAGTTCGTGAACGTCACCCTCAGCGGGTTGATCCAGGGGTCGATCTTCGCCGCCTTCGCCCTGGCTCTCGTGCTGATCTGGCGATCCACCCGGATCGTCAACTTCGCACAGGGCTCGATGGCGGCCGCGACGTCGTTCATCGCCCTGGCACTCATCCACTCCGGGCAGTCCTACTGGCTGGCCCTCGTCGTCGCTCTCGCTGCGGGCTTCGTGCTCGGCGCCGTGGTCGAGCGGGTGATCGTCCGGCCGGTCGAAGGCGGTCCGGAGCTCAATGCCGTGATCGTGACGCTGGGGCTCTTCGTCGCCATCCAGGCGCTGATCGCGATCATCGCCGGCTCGGAGTTCCAGTCCTTCCCGGCGCCTTTCGGTCTCCGCGGCTTCACCTTCGGGAGCACCACGATCGCGCTGACGCCCAACAGCGTGTTCGTCCTGATCGCGGTGCTGATCACGATGGTGCTGCTGGTCGCCCTCTTCCGCTTCACCCGGGTCGGCCTCGCGATGCGTGCCTCGGCCTTCGGCCAGGAGGTCGCCCGCCTGCTCGGCGTCCGGGTGGGCCGGATGCTGACCCTCGGCTGGGCGCTGGCCGCGGTGGTGGGCTCGCTGTCCGGCCTGCTCATCGCCGGCGGCGGCCTGGTGTACCCGGCCTACATGGACAGCCTGATCGTGTTCGGCTTCGTCGCCGCGATCCTCGGCGGCCTCGACTCCCCCATCGGCGCCATCGTCGGCGGGCTGCTGCTCGGTCTGGCACTCAGCTACGTCAGCGGCTACGTGCCGCGCGGCAGCGGGCTGGTCAACCTGGCCGCGCTGGTGATCCTCATGGTCGTGCTCCTCGTGCGACCGGGTGGCCTGTTCGCCAGCAGCACGGCACGGAGGGCATGACGATGAGCGAGCCGCAGTCCCCTGCCAACGCCCGGGCCGGCGACGAGTTGATCGAGGAGACGCCGTTCACGGCCACCGCGGCCGCGAACGCTCCCTCGGCCCAGGCCGCCGGCGGGCGCTCGTTCCTCCCGAAGTCCACGCTGCTGCGCCACCTGCTGATCCTGGTGCTCTCCGCCGTGGGCGCGGTGATCCTGCTCGAGGTGACCGACCCGTTCACCAACTCCCAGCTGGCGTCCCTGACGTACTACGCCATCGCGGCGGGCGGCCTCACCGTGCTGACCGGCATGAACGGGCAGATCTCCCTCGGCCACGGCGCGCTGATGGCCGTCGGCGCCTACACGACCGCGCTCTTTCTGGGCGTGGACGGCGAACCGCTGCCCCTGCCGGTGATCTTCCTGGTGGCCGTCGCGATCAGCACGATCGTCGGTGCACTGGTCGGGGTCGCCGCGGCCCGGCTGCACGGGCCCTACCTCGCCGGAGCCACCCTTGCGCTCGCCGTCGGCCTGCCCGGGCTCGCGCTCTACTTCCGTGACACCCTCGGCGGCGAGCAGGGCCTGCGGGTGCGTGCACCGGAGCCGCCGGCCTCCTTCACGAACTTCATCGACCTGGTCTCGGGCAACCCGGCGAGTGGCACCAAGTGGCTCGCCTACGTCGGCGTCATCTGCCTGCTCATCACCTTCTTCCTGCTGGCCAACCTGGTGCGCAGCCGGATCGGGCGCACCTGGCGCGCGGTCCGCGACCAGGAGGTCGCCGCCGAACTGGCCGGCATCGATCTGGGCGCGTGGCGGGTGCTCGCCTTCGTGGTCAGCGCTGCGTGCGCCGGTCTCGCCGGTGCCGTCCTGGCGCTGGTCGTCCGCCTCGCCGCCCCCAGCGGTTTCACCTTGGTGCTCTCCCTCGCGCTGCTCACCGCGATCGTGATCGGCGGCCTCGGCAGCCTGCTGGGCGCCTTGCTCGGGTCGGCGCTGCTGGTCTTCCTGCCGCCGTTCGTCACCAACCTGGGCGGCGACTTCGGCCTGGACCAGACCAAGGCCGCCCAGCTGGCGCCGTTCGTCTACGGGGTCGTGCTCATCGTGGCGATGATCTTCGCCCCGGCGGGAATCGTCGGGACGATCCGGCTGCGCTGGATGACCGCTCGCGCCAAGCGCGCGGTCGCCGGCCGCGCCGCGCACGGGGGGTGAGGACGACCCGATCGAACCGCCCGCTCCCTCCTAACCAGACTCCCGGGCACAGAAGCCCGGGCCGCACCAGAGGAGAACCGTTGTCCAGATCGTCCCGACGGCTCGTGACCGTCCTGGCCGCAGTCACCGTGGCCTCCACGCTGGCCGCCTGCGGCGGCAGCAATGACAATGGCGGCGGCGGTGGGAGCACCGCCAACGAGGCCTCCGACACCGGCGTCACCGCGGACACCATCAAGATCGGTTCGCACTACCCGCTGACCGGCGTCGCCGCGCCGGGCTACAGCACGATCCCGCTCGGCGCCCAGGCCTACTTCGACTACGTCAACAAGAACGGCGGCGTCAACGGCCGCAAGATCGACTGGGTCTACAAGGACGACGCCTACAACCCGACCAACACCAGCCAGGTCGTGAACGAGCTCGTCCTCAAGGACGAGGTCTTCGCGATCATGGGTGGCCTCGGCACCCCGACGCACAGCGCGGTCGTGGACTTCCTGAACAGCGAGGGCGTGCCGGACCTGTTCGTCGCCTCCGGCTCGCGGCTCTGGGGCGAGGACCCGAAGAAGAACCCGGACACGTTCGGCTGGCAGACCGACTACGAGAGCGAGGGGAAGATCATCGGGCAGTACATCGCCCAGAAGTTCCCCAACGCGAAGGTCGGCCTCTTCCTCCAGGACGACGACTTCGGTCAGGACGGCGAAAAGGGCGTTCGCCAGTTCATCGACAAGCAGGTCGTCAGCGCGCAGCGCTACACCCCGGGTAACACCGCCGTGGGCCCGCAGATCGCCGCGCTCAAGGCGGCCGGGGCGGACTTCGTCGTCGGCTTCAACGTGCCCGCCTACACGGCCCTGTCGCAGCTGACGGCACTGCAGCTGGGCTTCAAGCCGCAGTGGTTCTACTCGAACGTGGGCTCGGACCCGACACTGGTCGGCGCCCTGCTGAACAACTTCTCCCAGGGCAAGGTGGCCGACGCCAGCTCCCTCGAGGGCACCATCACCACCGCGTACCTGCCGACGGTCGACCACCCGGACGACCCGTGGGTCCAGCTGTTCCAGAAGGTGTGGGACGCCAGCGGCCAGACCGGCCCCATGTCGAACTACCACATCTACGGGATGAGCCAGGCCTACACCATGGTGCAGGCCCTGCAGGCGGCCGGGCAGAACCCGACCCGCAAGTCCCTGATGGACGCCGTCGAGAAGGCCGGCGCCGACTGGAAGGGTCCGGGCCTCGCGCCCTTCCGGTACTCCGCGGACAGCCACATGGGCATCGGCGGGATGTCCGTCGTCCAGATCTCGGGGACCAGCACCAAGGAGCTCCAGCCGGTGATGACGACCGACCTCGGTGACGCCAAGATCCAGGCCTACGACGGCAAGGAGTCCACGCCGCCGAGCAGCGGCATCCCGGACGAGAAGGCAGCGAAGTGACCGACTGCTGAGCAGCACCGCCGGCGGGCCGCCGGCCTCCCTCGGGAGGCCGGCGGCCCGTCGCCGTTCCGGGTGGGATCGGACGTGTGTCCCCGAGGTGCGGGGGTAGGAGGGCGGCGATCGGCGCCCTCGCGCCGTCGGCGAGGAGGCAGGGATGAGGCAGCCGATGGCACCGGTGCGCGATTCCCGGTCGATCCGCCGCGCAGTCGTCACCGGTGGCGCGGGGTTCCTGGGCTCCCACCTGTGCGAGCACCTGCTCGAGCGGGGCGTCGAGGTCGTCTGCCTCGACAACTTCCTCACCGGCACGCCGGAGAACGTCCTGCACCTGATGGAGCACCCCGGCTTCCGGCTGGTCCGCTGCGACATCACCGACTACGTGCACGTGTCCGGCCCGGTCGACCTGGTGCTGCACTTCGCCTCTCCGGCCAGCCCGCTCGACTACCTCAAGATGCCGATCGAGACGCTCAAGGTCGGCAGCCTCGGCACCCTGCACACCCTCGGGATGGCGCACGACAAGGGCGCCCGCTACGTGCTGGCCTCGACGTCGGAGGTGTACGGCGACCCGCTGCAGCACCCGCAGAACGAGGACTACTGGGGAAACGTGAACCCGGTCGGGCCGCGCGGGGTCTACGACGAGGCCAAGCGGTTCAGCGAGGCGATGACGACCGCCTACCGCACCGCCAAGGGCACCGACACCGGGATCGTGCGGATCTTCAACACCTACGGGCCCCGGATGCGCGCCGACGACGGCCGTGCCATCCCGGCGTTCATCGGCCAGGCGCTCGCGGGCCGCCCCCTGACCGTCGCCGGGGACGGCTCGCAGACCCGGTCGATCTGCTACGTCGACGACACGGTCCGCGGGATCCTGGCGATGGCCTTCTCCGGCCACACCGGCCCGGTCAACATCGGTAATCCCGACGAGCTGTCGATGCTGCGGTTGGCCCAGTGGATCGTGGAGCTGACCGGCTCCGACTCCGGCATCGAGTTCATCGACCTGCCGCTGGACGACCCGAAGGTGCGCCGTCCCGACACCGCACGCGCGGAGGAACTGCTGGGCTGGCGGCCGACCGTGCCGTCCGAGGAAGGGCTCCGTCGCACGCTCGCGTGGTTCGCTGCACGGCGGGCAGAGGAGGCCGCCCAGGCCGGCTGAGCGGTAGGTCACTCGGAGTGGGTTCGGCGCCCCTCTACGCTGTCGGACGCGGACTCGGGGGAGCCGCGCCCACCCCCGAGCCGACCACAGAGAGAGAGCATGGGCCGCCACGCCGATCCCACTGCCCCGCGCCGTCCAGCGCCCGTCATCCTGATCGCCGTCGGCATCGTGACCGTTCTCCTGGCCGGAGGCCTGGTCTGGTGGATCGCGGGCTCCGGCGGGGAGTGCTCGACCCGGGAGACGGTCGGGGTGACGGTGGCTCCCGAGCTGGGTGACCTCACCGGCACGCTCCTGGCCGATCCGATCGTGCTGGACGACGGCGTGTGCGCGGTGCCGGACGTGACCGCCCAGGAACCACTGCAGACCGTCGGTGACCTCGGCGCGCTCGACGCCGCCGCCCTGCCGGCCGTATGGGTGCCGGACTCCTCGCTGTGGGCGGCCCGCGCCGGCGACGCACCGCTGCAGGGAGCAGGCTCGATGGGCTCCTCCCCCGTCGTCCTTGCGACCAGCCGCGCGGTCGGCGACGCCCTGGGCTGGACCGGGACGGCACCGAGCTGGGGCCATGCGCTGACCACCGGGCGGCCGCTGGCCGTGCCGGATCTGGCCGCCAGCGCCGAGGGGCTCTCCGCCCTGGCCGCCGTCCGTTCCTCCCTCGGTGGGGGTGAGGGCGCCGACAACGCCGTCGTGGAGGCGGTCCTGGCTGCCGCACGGACCACGCCGATCGCGCCGGCCGATGCCCTGGCCGCTGGTGCCGCCGGGGCTGCGGACGCACCACTGGTGCCGGTGAGCGAGCAGGAGGTGTTCCAGACCAACCAGGGCGCCGGGAACCCCTCGCTGATCGCGGTCTACCCGACCGAGGGCTCCCCGTTCCTGGACTATCCGGTGCTGCGCGTGGGCGGGCGGTCCGGCACCGAGCGGGCCGCGGCGGACGCCGTCGTCCGTGTCCTCACCTCCGACCGGGCACGGACCCTGGTCCGGAAGGCCGGCTTCCGCGGCAGCGACGGCGAGGCCCCGCCGGGTGCGGGTGAGCAGACCGGCATCCAGGAGGCGGCACCGGCGAAGCTGCCGCTGGACCCGGCCGAGGTGCAGGGGTTGTTCGCGCGGCTGTCCAGCCTGGCCAAGCCCTCACGGCTGCTGGCGGTCTTCGACGTGTCGACGTCGATGAAGGCCCCGGTCGGCGACCGCACCCGCGCCACCCTGGCCCGCGACTCCGCCAAGAGCGCCCTCGCCCTGTTCCCGGACAACTCGGCCATCGGCCTCTGGGCGTTCGCGCGGCGCCTGGAGGGCGACACCGACTGGGTGGAGCTGGTGCCGACGCGCACCCTGGCCGCCGACGCCGGGGGGCGGTCGCAGCGCGACGTGCTCGCCGAGCAGCTGGACTCGATCCCCGAGCGCCTCGCACCGGGCGGCACCGGCCTGTACGACACGGCCCTCGCCGCCGTGCGCGCCGCCCGGGCGAACTACGACCCGGCTGCCGTGACCAGCGTCGTCATCATCACCGACGGCAAGGACGAGGACGAGGACACCATCGGGCTGGACGCGCTGGTGCAGACGCTCCGTGACGAGGTGGATGCCACCCGGCCGGTGAAGGTCATCGGCATCGCCCTCGGGCCGGACGCCGACATGGGTGCCCTCGAGCAGATCGCGGCGGCCACCGGTGGGGACGCCTACTCCGCGGTCGACGAGAACGACCTGCAGACGGTGCTGTTCGACGCCCTCCGCCAGCGGGGGTAGTTGTCGTCGCGCCGAGTGGGGCCCGGAAGGCTCCGCGCAGGCGTGACGGCTGGGCTCAACGTTGCCGGGGGACGACAGAGTCATCGACCCGGGCGAGCAGTCCGTCGAGCGATCGGGTCACCTCCTCGACGGTGATCCGGGCCAGCGCGGG
>JAOPWM010000153.1 GCA_025965695.1 Blastococcus sp. | reverse complement strand
TCGGGCAACAGCTTCCCTTCGCCGACGGCGCCTTCGAGGCGGCCTGGTGCCTCGGGGTCCTCTGCACCACGTCGGACAAGCCGGGGGCGCTGCGGGAGCTGCGCCGGGTGCTCGCCGACGGCGGCCGGCTGGGCCTGCTGGTCTTCGTCGCCGACCAGCCGTTGCCCCCGCCGCTCCCCGAGGGCAACGAGTTCCCCTCCGAGGCGGAACTGCGCGGCCTGCTGAGCGACGCCGGCTTCACGCTCGACGCGACCACGGACGCCGACCTGAGTGACAGCCCGGCCGAGTGGACCGAGCGGGCCGACGCCGTGGAGGCCGAGATCGCCCGCCGGCACCGCGACGATCCCGCCTTCCGGCAGGCGGAGGAGAACTCCCGCCGCGTCGGCCGCCTGCTCTCCGACGGCGGCCTCCGCGCCTGGCTGGGAGTTGCGACCGCGGTCTGATCCGAAACTGCAAAGAATTCCTTGCAAAGAACTCTTTGCACTTCTATCGTGTCCGCATGCCCACCGAGGACCCCCCGCTGGAGCCCGCTGTCGAGGTGACGGACGTCCGCGCTCTCCGCGCGCTCGCCCACCCTCTCCGCAACCGCCTGCTCGGGCAGCTCCGCCTGCACGGCCCCGCGACGGCGAGCCGGCTGGGCCGGGCGATCGGTGAGAGCAGCGGGGCGACCAGCTACCACCTGCGCCAGCTCGCGCACTACGGCTTCGTCGAAGAGGTGGAGGGCCGCGGCAGCGCGCGGGAAAGGTGGTGGCGGGCCCGGCACCGGATGACCAGCTGGCAGGCGGCCGACGTCGTCGCCCAGGAGGGCGGCACCGAGGTCCAGCACGAGATGACCCGGCTGCAGATCGACCAGCACGCCCGCGTTCTCGCTGCCTGGCACGACCAGAAGGACGCGCTCGATCCGGCGTGGACCGCTGCGGCCTCGGTCAACGACTACGCGCTGCGACTGCGGCCCGAGCAGGCGCAGGCCCTGACCGAGGAGCTGAACGGAGTCATCACCCGCTGGATGGAGGAGCACCCCGGCGACGTGCCCGCCGAGGGCACCGAACTGGTCTCGGTGCTGATGGACGTCGTGCCGTTGACGGAGTGGCCGTCGTGAGCGCACCGACGACCGTCCGGTCGGCCACCCGGCGGCTGGTCGGGCTCACCGCCCTGCGCTGGCTCCCGGTCGGGCTGACGACGCCGATCACCGTGCTGCTCGCGCAGGCGCGGGGCCTCTCCCTCGCCGAGATCGGCCTGTTGTTCACCGTGCACGGGGTCGTGGTCATGGCGCTCGAGCTGCCCACCGGCGGGCTGGCCGACGTGCTCGGCCGCCGTCCCGTGGTCGTGGCCGGCGCCGTGCTGCACCTGGTGTCCTGCGTCGTCCTCGCGACCGCGACGAACTTTCCCGGCTTCCTGGCCGCGATCGTGCTGCTGGGCGTGGGCCGCGCCCTGGACTCCGGCCCGGTCGAGGCCTGGTACGTCGACACCGTCCACCGGATCGACCCTTCGGCCGACGTCGCACCCGGCCTGGCGCGGCACTCCGCCGCCGACGGCGGCAGCCTCGCCGTCGGCGCGATCGTGGGCGGCCTCCTCCCGGGGCTGCTCGGGGGAGCCGGCGCCGAGGCGCTCGCCCTGCCCTACCTCGGGGCCGCCGTCCTCGACGTGCTCTTCATCGCGGCGGTCGTGCGGCTGCTCACCGAGGACGGGCCGCTCCGCGTCGGGGGCATCGGCGCCGCGCTCGCGGCGGGTGCGCGCACGATGCCCGGCACGGTGACCGGTGCGGTGCGGCTGTCGGTCACGGACGGGCCGATGCGTCTGGTCCTGCTGCTCACGGCGGTCGGGGGCGCCGGGTTGGTGGCCTGCGAGCTGCTGGGTCCGGTGCGTTTCGCCGATCTGGCCGGCGGCCGCGACGGCGGCGCGGCGGTGTACGGGACGGTCCTCGCGGTGTCCTTCGCCGGCGCGGCCGTGGGCGCGATGCTGACGCCCACGGTGCGCCGACTCCTCGGTGGCTCCACCCGGATGACCTGCGCCCTCCTCCTCGTGTGCGGTGCCGCCGCGATGGCCGTGCTGGCGGGACCGGACGTCCTGGTCGTGGCCGGCGCCGGTTTCGCCGTCTACTACCTGGCCCACGGATCCACGTGGCCGCTGCTCAGCGCCGTCCTGCACACCCGCGTCGACGCCCCCCACCGCGCGACCGCGGTGTCGGCGATGTCGCTGGCCATGGCGCTGGGCGGGATCCTCGGCAACCTCGCCCTCCCGCCCCTCGCCGCGGCGCTGGGCACGGAGGCCGGCTTCCTCGCCGTCGCCGTCGTCGTCCTGGTCGGTGCGGCCGGGTGCCTGCGGCTGCCCCGCGCGCAACCGGCTGGGAACGCCGGCTCGCACGCGCCGGTGGCAGAGGTGGCAGAGGAAGCGGGACCGCTCGTCGAGGCAGCCGACGGCACCCTCATCCCCCGTGTCCTCGGAGGCGTGCCAGAAGCGGGCCGGCGGTGAGCCACGGACGTGCACACTGGATCCGGTTTCGTGGCTAGGGTCCGGTACTGCGGCGTCAACGAACTCTCGATGAGGCAGCGCGATGGTGCGACAGTTGGTGGAGTTCCCCCTGCGGGACGGTGGCACCGTGCTCGTCCAGGTCGACGACGGGTCCCCCGGCGAGGTCACCCGCGGCTGGGGAGACCACGACTCGGGGGTCGTGGAGCAGGCCCGGCAGAGCTTCGAGCAGGCCGTCGGCCGCGTGCAGCCGGCCGTCGAGGGACTGGTCAACCAGTTGCGGTCACTGGCGGAGACGCCGGAGCAGATCCAGGTCGAGTTCGGGCTGCAGATGAGCGCCCAGGTGGGCGCGTTCGTGGCCGGGGCCAGCACGACCGGCAACTTCAAGGTGTCGATGACCTGGCGCCGTTCCCCCGACGACTCCTAGCCGGGCCGATGCCCGAGCACACCTATATCGACTTCGATCTGCTGATCGAACCGGGTGACGGCGGGCGCTACCGGGCCCGGGTTCTCAACTCGCCGGTGGGGGAGACCCGGCCGGTGTCGGTGACCATGCCGTTCTCGGACCTGGAGCTGGAGAACTTCCTGCTGAGAGTCGGCCGGCCGCGTCGGGAGGCCACGCGCGGGGAGGGGTCACCGGAGGCGTCGGCAGTCCGTGAGTTCGGGGGCCGGCTCTTCGACGCGGTGTTCCGGGACCAGTTGCGCACCGCTCTCGCCGGCAGCATCGACCGGGTCGAGGCGCAGGAGAACACCGGATTGCGCGTGCGGCTGCGGCTGGCCGACTGCCCGGACCTGGCGGAACTGCCGTGGGAGTACCTGTACGACCGCGATGCCCGCCGCTTCCTGGCCCTCTCGCAGTGGACTCCGGTGGTGCGGTACCTGGAGATGTCGAACCCGATCCGCCCGCTCGCCGTGACGCCGCCGTTGCGGGTCCTGATGATGGCGGCCAGCCCCACCGACTTCCCGCCCCTGGACGGGATGGCGGAGTGGACCAAGGTGCGGGATGCGCTCGGGGGCCTGCAGCAGGCCGGCCGCGTGCAGCTCGACCGGGTGCCCACCGGGACCCTCGCGAACCTGCGTGCCGTCTTGCGGGACGGCGACTATCACGTCTTCCACTTCATCGGCCACGGCCGCTATGACGAGGGCGCCCAGGACGGCGTCCTCGCCCTGGAGGGTCCCCACGGGCGGGCCCAACTGGTCAGCGGGGCCGATCTGGGAGCGCTGCTCCACGACGAGCGCAGCATCCGCCTCGCGTTGCTCAACTCCTGCGAGGGAGCCAGGGGCGGGCTCACCGATCCCTACTCGGGCACTGCGCAGAGCCTCGTCTACCAGGGCATCCCGGCCGTCGTCGCCATGCAGTTCGAGATCACCGACACGGCCGCCATCACCTTCGCCCGCAGTCTCTACGAGGCCGTGGCCGCCGGCTATCCACTCGACGCCGCCATGGCCGAGGCCCGGAACGCCGTCCGGGAACAGCCGAACCCCGTCGAATGGGCGACTCCGGTGCTCTATCTCCGGGCCCCCGACGGGCGCATCTTCGACCTCCCGGCCCCGAAAGCCCCTCTGCCCCCGCCACCAGCCCCACCCGAACCCTCCGAGCCACCAGCGCCCTCCGAACCCTCCGAACCCTCCGAACCATCCGCGCCCTCCGAGCCACCCCCGCCCTCCGAGCCCGGCGCGCCGGCCCGGAACGGGCGTCACCGCGGCGTGGTGGCGGAGCCGCATCCCGCACACCGCCGCGCCGTGCTCATCGCGGTCGCGGCCGCCGTCGCGGTCGCGGGGGTCACGGTCGGCGCCGTGCTGATCAGCAACGGCGGGTCATCGAACGGGGGGGCCTCCTCGCCCTCGTCCTCCGTCTCTGCGCCGCCGGCCGCACCGGGTCCGGGGCTTCCGCAGGGCGCCCCACTCCCGGACACCACTCTGGTGGCTCCGCTCATGGTCGACAACCAGGCCGACCTGTATCTGCTCGACACCGTCTCCGGTGGCGACGCAGCTCCGCTGGTCACGTCGGGCGCGAACGACGTCGCGCCGCTGATCTCGGCCGACCGGAGGAGCGTCGTGTACGCGCGGAGCACCGGCGGTGGCGGCTACGAACTGCACACCGTGGCGACGGACGGCAGCGGAGACCGCCTGCTGTTCGACCCCGCGGCTGCGGGCTGCGCGACCTTCACGAGACCGGCCTGGAACGCTGCCGCCCCCCAGCAACTGGCGGTCCCGTGCTCTGCCGGTGACCGCGTGCAGGTGCGGGTGATGAACCTTCAGGGGACCACCCTGAGGACGCTCGACCCCGGGATCGCGCACGTCGACGACGTCACGATCTCCCCCGACGGGACGAAGATCGCGTACTGGGGTGCCGACACGGCCCGCAACGACGGCGGGCGGCTGTTCTCGCTGCCGACGGACGGCAGCGGCAGTGCCGTCCCGCTCACCGAGCAGGCGGGGGACGCGGACCCGGTCTGGTCACCGAACGGGGACATGATCGTCTTCCGACGGCGGACGCCGGACGGCTGGAGCCGGATCTGCGTGATGAACGCGGACGGTTCCGGCGAGCAGTCGCTCACCCAGGGACCCTGGATCGAGCAGGACCCGACGTGGTCCCCGGACGGCGCGTGGATCGCGTTCAAGAGCAACCGGAACGGCCGGCTCCCCGGCGACCAGGTCTGGGTCATGGACCGGTCCGGGAACGGTCTCCGGCAGCTGGGCCACTCCGTGGCGGGCACGGCCGAGGCCCCCGCCTGGGGGCACCGGTGAGCATGCGCACCGGCGTGGCTCTGCCAGCTCGAAACGCGCGGGACACACCTCGTCACTAGGTTCGACTCATGGCGGACCTCTTCGACGGCTATCCCCTCGGCGAGGTCTGGGACGAGATGTTCGGCGGGGTTGCCCAGCCGCGGGCGGCCTACGCCGGGCTCTTCGCGTCCCTGCAGCCCATGTCCGGCGAGGAACTGGCCGCGCGCGCCGACCTGCTGAGCCAGACCTACCGGGACGCCGGGGTCACCTTCGCCCACGCCGGCGAGGAGCAACCGTTCCCGCTCGACATCGTGCCGCGGGTCATCGGCGCAGGGGAGTGGGCGGTCATCGAGCGGGGCCTCGAACAGCGGGTCCTCGCGCTGGAGGCGTTCCTCGCCGACGTCTACGGCGCCGGCCAGGTGTTCACCGACCGGATCGTGCCGCGCAGCGTGATCACCACGAGCGCGCACTTCCACCGCCAGGCGCACGGCCTGGTGCCGCCGAACGGTGTCCGCGTGCACGTCTCGGGCATCGACCTGGTGCGCGACGAGGCCGGCGACTTCCGCGTGCTCGAGGACAACCTGCGCTCTCCGTCGGGCGTCAGCTACGTCATCACCAACCGGGCCGCGATGAGCCAGGTCCTGCCGGAACTGTTCGCCGACCATCGCATCCAGCCGGTCGCCGACTACCCGACGAAGTTGCTCGCCGCACTGAAGGCGTCCGCGCCGTCCAACGTGGCGGACCCGACGGTCGTCGTCCTCACCCCGGGCGTCTACAACTCCGCCTACTTCGAGCACGCGCTGCTGGCCCGCCAGATGGGTGTCGAGCTGGTCGAGGGCCGCGACCTCGTCTGCGCCGGCAACCAGGTCAGCATGCGGACGACGGACGGCCAGCAGCGGGTCGACGTCATCTACCGCCGGATCGACGACGAGTTCCTCGACCCGGTGCACTTCCGCCCCGACTCGGTGATCGGCTGCGCCGGCGTGATCAACGCCGCGCGCGCGGGCCGGGTCACCATCGCCAACGCCGTCGGCAACGGTGTCGCCGACGACAAGCTGCTCTACACCTGGGTCCCCGACCTGATCCGCTACTACCTGGGGGAGGAGCCGGTGCTGGCCAACGCCGACACCTACCGGCTCGACGAGCGGGACACCGTCGAGTGGGTGCTGGAGTCCCTCGACCAGCTGGTCCTCAAGCCGGTGGACGGCTCCGGCGGGAAGGGCATCGTCATCGGGCCGCGCGCCGACGAGGAGACGCTGTCGGACCTGGCGGTCAAGGTGCGGGCGACGCCGCGGGACTGGATCGCGCAGAAGCCGATCGGGCTCTCGACCTGCCCCACGCTGGTGGGTGGCCGGATCGCGCCGCGGCACGTCGACCTGCGTCCCTTCGCGGTCAACGACGGCTCCAAGGTCTGGGTGCTGCCCGGTGGGCTGACCCGGGTCGCGCTTCCGGAGGGCGAGCTGGTGGTCAACTCCAGCCAGGGCGGCGGCTCCAAGGACACCTGGGTGATCAGCCCGCCGCGGGAGGCCAGCGACACCGACGAGCCCGACCTCACCCGCATCGAGTTCTCCGCGGCGGATCTGCCCGACGACCCGCCCGGGCAGGACCCGGGTCCGCTCAACGACACGGTGGTCGGCCAGTCCCAGCAGCAGCAGCAATCGGCCTCGGTGCAGGGGCCCGGTGCGAGCTCGCGAGCGCTGGGGGGCGGCGAGGTCCTTCCGCTCGCCCCTCTCGACCCTCGCAAGCTCGAGCCGAGCCTCCGGGCGAGGCCGGCGTGCTGAGCCGGATCGCCGAGTCGCTGTTCTGGATCGGCCGCTACGTCGAACGGGCCGACGACACCGCCCGCATCCTCGACGTGCACACCCAGCGGCTGGTCGAGGACCCATGGATCGACGAGCGCCGGGCCTGCTCCAACCTGCTCGCGCTCATGGGCTCGCCCACGCCGGAGGCCGAGGCCGACACCGAGCGGGTACTGGCCACGCTCGCCTTCGACCGCACCAGCCCGAGCTCGATCGTCGGCGCTCTGTCGGCGGCGCGGGAGAACGCCCGCGGCGCCCGCGAGGTGCTCTCGGCAGAGATCTGGGAATCGCTGAACGTCACGCACAACGCCCTGCCGCAGCAGCGCACGATGGCCCGCCGTTACGGGCCGCACTCGCTGTTCCGGTTCGTCCGCGAGCGCTCGGCGATGGTGTTCGGCCTGGCCGACGCCACGATGAGCCGCGACGAGAGCTGGCTGTTCCTCATCCTCGGCCGCTCGCTGGAGCGGGTGGACATGACCTCGCGGATCCTCTCCACGCGCGTGCTGGCCGGTGACGCGGCGCCGTCCTGGACCCTCGTCCTGCGCTCGACCGGCGCCTACGAGCCGTATCTGCGCACCTACCGGGGGATGGTCAACAGCAGCCGGGCCGCGGAGTTCCTGCTGCTGGACCGGCTGTTCCCGCGATCGGTGTTCGCCGCGCTGGAGCAGGCGGAGGCCTGCCTGGCGGAGCTGGAGCGGTCCACCGTGCGTGACGCGGCCCGCATCGGGGTGACCGGCGAGGCGCACCGCATCGTCGGGCGGGCCAGGACCATGCTGGAGTTCATGGGTACCCCCGAACTGCTGGCCCAGCTGCCGGCGCGGCTGGAGGACCTGCAGCGCACCTGCTCGGCGGCCAGCGCCGCGGTCACCCACCGCTTCTTCACCGAGCAGGCCCCGCAGGTGTGGGTGCCGGAGGAGGCCGGATGAGCCCCCAGACGCAGTCCCAGACCCAGGAGCCGCAGGTCCGGACGGCGCCGCACCGGTGGCGGCTGCAGGTCGTCCACCGCACCCGCTTCCACTACACCGGCCCGGTCCGCTCGTCCTACAACGAGGCCCGGCTGACGCCGGAGAACAGCAACCGGCAGACGACACTTCGCTCCAGGGTCGAGATCGAGCCGGCCGCGACGGCCTACGCCTACCGCGACTACTGGGGCTCCACCGTCACGGCCTTCGACCTGCACAGCCCGCACTCGGAGCTCGTGGTCACCGGGACGTCGACCGTCGAGGCCGGGCCCGACCTCGCCGGGCACGACCGGGTGGGCTGGACCTCGCTGGCCGCCCGCGAGGTCCGCGAGCAGTTCGGGGAGCTGCTGACCCCCACGCCGCTCACCGCCATGGACGACGAGGTGGTGGCCACCGCGCGGGACGCCGTCGGCAACGCCAAGCCGCACCAGGCCGGGGCGCTGGTGTGCAGGTTCGTCGGTGAGCACATGGAATACCTCTCGGGCGCGACGAACGTGAAGACCAACGCGATGCAGGCCTGGACTCGGGGCTTGGGCGTCTGCCAAGACATCTCGCACGTCACGGTCGGCCTGCTGCGTGCCATCGGGCTGCCCGCCCGCTACGTCTCCGGCTACCTGCACCCCGCGCCCAGGGCCGGGATCGGGGAGCCGGTCACGGGGGAGAGCCACGCGTGGGTCGAGTGGTGGGACGGCGGGTGGAACGGCTTCGACCCGACCAACTCCGTGGAGATCGGAACCCGGCACGTCACCCTCGGCCGGGGACGTGACTATGGCGACGTCCCGCCGTTCAAGGGCCTGTTCTCCGGCCCCAGGAGTGAAGGTCACACCGTCACCGTGGAGGTCACCAGGCTGGCGTGAACCCCGGGCGCGGATACTGGGTGGGATGAGCGCCCCCCTGAACCTGGTCAACCTCGAGCGGGTGCACAAGGCGCACGGCACCACGGTCATCCTCGACGACGTCTCCCTCGGCGTCGCCGCGGGCGAACGGATCGGTGTCGTGGGCCGCAACGGCGGCGGCAAGAGCACCCTGTTGTCGCTGCTGACCGGCACCGATGAACCCGACTCCGGACGGGTGACCCGCCGCGGCGACCTCGCCATGGGCGTCCTCGACCAGACCGGCACCCTTCCGCCGGGGACGACGGTGCGCGACGTCGTCCTCCCGCCGTCGGCGTTCGCCGCCGAGCACGAGTGGGCCGGCGACCCCGCGGTCCGCTCCGTCCTGACCGGTCTCGAGCTGGACCGTCTCGGTCTGGACGCCCCGGTCGCGCCGATGTCCGGCGGCGAGCGCCGCCGGGTGGCGCTGGCCGCGCAGCTGATCCGCCCGCTGGACCTGCTCGTCCTCGACGAGCCGACCAACCATCTCGACGTGGAGGGCGTCGCCTGGCTGGCCGAGTACGTGCGGCAGCGGGCAGGTGGCCTCGTCGTCGTCACCCACGACCGGTGGTTCCTCGACGAGGTCTGCACCACCACGTGGGAGGTCGCCGACGGTTCGGTGCACGCCTACGACGGCGGGTACTCGGCCTACACGCTGGCCCGTGCGGAGCGCGCCCGGATCTCTGCGGTCACCGAGGAACGCCGGATGAACCTCGTCCGCAAGGAGCTGGCCTGGCTGCGGCGTGGGCCGCCGGCCCGCACCAGCAAGCCCAAGTTCCGGATCGACGCCGCCCAGGCGCTGATCGCCGACGAGCCGCCGGCCCGCGACTCCATGGCGCTGGCCGGCTTCGCGGCGCGGCGTCTCGGCAAGACGGTCTACGACGTCGAGGACGTCGACTACGCGGTGCAGACCGAGGACGGGCCGCGCTCACTGTTCGAGGACCTGACCTGGCACGTCGGCCCGGGGGACCGGATCGGCATCGTCGGGGTCAACGGCGCGGGCAAGACGTCGCTGCTGAAGCTGCTCGTCGGGGAGAACAAGCCCGACGCAGGGCAGGTCGTCGTCGGCCAGACGGTGGCGCCCGCCTACCTGTCCCAGCACGTCACGGAGCTCCCGCCGAAGGCCCGGGTGCTCGAGGCGGTGCAGGACGTCGCCCGGGTCGCCCGCATCGGCAACCAGGACATCTCCGCGTCGTCGCTGGCCGAGCGGTTCGGCTTCGCCGCGAACCGGCAGTGGACGCCGGTGGGTGACCTCTCCGGCGGCGAGCGCCGGCGGTTGCAACTGCTGCGGCTGCTCATGGCCGAGCCGAACGTGCTGCTGCTCGACGAGCCGACCAACGACCTCGACATCGACACGCTGACCGCGCTCGAGGACCTCCTGGACAGCTTCCCCGGCACGGTGCTGGTGGTCAGCCACGACCGGTACTTCGTCGACCGGGTCTGCGACAAGGTCGTCGCGCTGCTCGGCGACGGGACGCTCGCCGAACTTCCCGGCGGGGTGGAGGAGTACCTGCAGCGGCGCGCGGCCGGAGGCGCGCCCCTGACCACCGCGGCCGGGTCCGAGACCCGGGCTGTCGGCTCCCCGGCGGCCGGTGCTCCCGCCGTGTCGGCGGCCGACGCGCGGGCGGCGAAGAAGGATGCCAGCCGGCTCGAGCGGCGGATGCTCAAGCTGGACGCCGAGGAGAAGAAGCTGCACGAGCAGCTCGCCGCCGCCGCGAACGACTACGCGAAGGCCGCCGCGCTCGACGCCCAGCTCAAGGCGGTGCACGCGGAGAAGGAGCAGGTCGAGGAGGAGTGGCTGGTCGCCTCCGAGCTCGCCGAGGGCTGACCGTCCGGGAGGGGGTGTGGTCCCGAGCCTCGGGCAACGCCTCCGGGCGGCTGGCGCGGGGCCGGTAACCTGGAGTCACCGCCGCCGGTCGTCCCCCGACGTCAGTGGTCGTCCCCGAGCCCGCGCCGACTCCCGGAGACCCGTGACTGCAGTCCTCCTGCTCCACGTGCTGGCCGCCGTGCTGGCGCCGCTCCTCGTCCGGTGGTGGGGCCGGCAGGCGTTCCTGGCACTGGCTCTCGCCCCGGCCGCCGGCTTCGGCTGGGTGCTCGCGCAGCTGGCGACGGTCACCGGCGGTAACGAGGTCCGGGAGACGACGGCCTGGGTGCCCACTCTGGACCTGCATATCTCGCTGCGGCTGGATGCGCTCTCCCTGACCCTCGCGCTGCTGGTCACCGGCGTCGGCGCCCTCGTGCTGCTCTACTGCTCCCGGTACTTCGAGCCGGGCGACGACGACATGGGCCGCTTCGCCGGCACCCTCACCGCCTTCGCCGGGTCGATGCTCGGCCTGGTCCTTGCCGACGACATGCTCCTGCTCTACGTCTTCTGGGAGCTCACCACCGTCTTCTCCTTCCTGCTCATCGGTGGCGGGGGCACCCGGCTGGCCGCCCGGCGCGCGGCGAGCCAGGCCCTGATCCTCACGACGGCCGGCGGGCTGGCGATGCTGGTCGGGATCCTGCTCGTGGGCCGGGCGAGCGGCAGCTACCTGCTGTCGGAGGTGGTCGCCTCCCCGGGCAGCGGGACGGCGATGGTCGCCGGCACCGTGCTGCTGTTGGTCGGAGCGATCACGAAGTCGGCGATGGTGCCCTTCCATTTCTGGCTGCCCGCCGCCATGGAGGCGCCCACGCCGGTCAGCGCCTACCTGCATGCCGCGGCGATGGTGAAGGCCGGCGTCTACCTCGTCGCCCGCCTCGCCCCGGGGCTGGCCGATGTGCCCGGCTGGCGGCCGATCGTGCTCGGCATGGGCGCGGTGACGATGGTCGTCGGGGGCTACCGCGCCCTCCGGCAGACCGACCTGAAGCTGCTGCTCGCCTTCGGCACGGTGAGCCAGCTCGGCTTCCTGATGGTGCTCGTCGGCGCCGGCAGCCAGGAGCTCGCGGCGGCCGGGCTGGTCATGATCCTGGCGCACGCCCTGTTCAAGGCCACGCTCTTCCTCACCGTCGGCGTCGTCGACCACGCCACCGGTACCCGCGATCTGCGGCAGCTCTCGGGCCTGGGACGACGGCTCCCCGTCCTCGCCGTCATCGGTGGGCTGGCCGCGCTCTCCATGGCCGGCGTCCCACCGCTGCTCGGCTTCGTGGGCAAGGAAGCCGCCTTCGCTGCGCTGATCGAGGGCGGACTACCCGACCGGACCGCCGCCGTCGTCGTGCTGGCGGTGCTGGTGGCCGGGTCCGCGCTCACCGCCGCCTACACGCTGCGCTTCTGGTGGGGCGCCTTCGCCCGCAAGCCCGGGCTGCCCGACCCTGCCCCGGCAGAGCTCGCGCACCGGCCCGGGGCACTGTTCCTGACCGCGCCCGCTGTCCTGGCCGTCGCCGGACTGCTCGCGGGGCCGGCCGTCGTGCTGCTGGAGCCGCTGGTGTCCGCCTACGCCGACACGCTCCCCCTGGTGGCCGACAGCGCGGAGAAGCTGGCGTTGTGGCACGGCTGGCAGCCCGCGCTCGTGCTGTCCGCAGTCAGCCTGCTCGGCGGCGCCGCCCTGTTCGCCGCGCGCCGGCCGGTCAACCAGGTGCAGCGCAGGTTCGCCGTCGGCGCCTCGGCCGACGAGGGCTACTGGAACGTCGTCCAAGGCCTCGACCGGCTCGCCGTCCTGGTCACCGGCACCACTCAGCGGGGGTCCCTGCCCGCCTACCTCGGCACGATCCTCGTCGTGGTGCTGGCGCTGCCCGGCACCCTGCTGATCACCCGAGCCCCGTGGCCTGACGAGTGGCGGCTCTGGGACACCCCGCTGCAGGCTCTGGTCGGCGCCGTCGTCCTGATCGCCGCGGCGATGGCGCTCCGGATCCGGCAGCGGCTCTCCGTCGTGCTCGTCGTCGGCGTCACCGGCTACGGCCTGGCCGTGCTGTTCGCCCTGCAGGGGGCACCCGACCTGGCGCTCACCCAGTTCCTGGTCGAGACGCTGACCCTCGTCACCTTCGTGCTCGTACTGCGCAAGCTGCCGAAGGACATCTCGGAGCGGCACCGCCCCCGCGAACGCGCGGTCCGCGGCGTCATCGCCGTCGCCGTCGGAGCACTGATGGCCGGCGTCGGCGCGGTGGCACTGGCGTCGCGGACGGCGACACCGGTGTCGGCGGCCTACCCGAAAGAGGCCTACGACTTCGGCGGCGGCAAGAACATCGTCAACGTGACCCTCGTCGACATCCGGGCGTGGGACACCCTCGGTGAGATCTCGCTGCTCGTCGTGGCCGCGACCGGTGTGGCCAGCCTGGTGTTCCTTCGCCGGCGCACCGGGGGAGTCGACCGGCTGGAGGCCGCCGACCTGGCCGAGACGCCGTCCGCCTCAGGCCGCGCTCCGCGGCGACGCTGGCTGGCCGCGAGCGCGACCCTCCCCCCTGAGCGGCGCTCGGTCGTGCTGGAGGTGATCACCCGGGTCCTGTTCCACACGATCCTGGTGTTCTCCCTCTACCTGCTGTTCTCCGGTCACAACGAGCCGGGCGGCGGCTTCGCCGGCGGCCTGGTCGCCGGTCTCGCCCTCGTCCTGCGCTACCTGGCGGGTGGCCGCTACGAGCTCGGCGAGGCCGCGCCGGTCGACCCGGGCCTGCTGCTCGGCGCCGGGCTCCTCTTCGCTGGTGGGACCGGCGTCGCCGGGCTGATGCTGGGCGCCCAGGTGCTGCAGACGGCGATCGTCGAGACCACCCTGCCGGTGCTCGGCCACGTCAAGCTCGTGACCTCGCTCTTCTTCGACATGGGGGTCTACCTGATCGTCGTCGGCCTCGTCCTGGACGTCCTGCGTTCGCTCGGCGCCGAACTCGACCGGCAGGAGGACGAGGACGACCCGATCGAGGCCGAGGCCGGAGAGGTGATCGTCCGATGACCCCCACCGTCGTCTTCCCGGTGATCATCGGCGGCCTCTACACCGCCGGGGTCTACCTGCTGCTGGACCGCAGCCTCACCCGCGTGCTGGTCGGTTTCCTGCTCCTGGGCAACGCGACCAACCTGCTGCTGCTGTCCACCGGCGGGTACCGCGGGCTGGCGCCGATCCTGGGCTACGCGGAACCGGACCGGATGAGCGATCCGCTGCCACAGGCGTTCATCCTCACCGCGATCGTGATCACCTTCGGCATCTCCGCGTTCGTGCTGGCGATGATCCACCGCTCGTGGGCGCTGGCCCGCAACGAGGCGGTCGCCAACGACGAGGAGGACCGCCGGGTCGCCGGGCGGCACGACACGGACGCCGACGAGCTCGATCCCGACCTGCTGGCCCCCGAGGATCGGCCGGCCGGTCACTCCGACAGTCTGTCCGCGCGCCGCCGGACGGGAGCCGACCTCACGGAACTGGCCGACGACGTCACGCTTCCGCTCTCGGGGGACGAGCGATGATCTCCGTCCTGGCCCCGCTGCCGGTCCTGCTGCCGCTGCTCGGCGCCGCGGGCAACCTGTTGGTCGGCCGTCATCCCCGGACCCAGCGCGCGGTCAGCCTCGTCGTCCTCACCGCCGTCCTCGTGGTCTCGGTGGTGCTGCTCCTGCAGGCGGACTCCTCCGGGGCCACGGCGATCTCCGTGGGGGGCTGGCCGGTGCCGCTCGGGATCGTGCTCGTCGTCGACCGCCTGTCGGCCCTGATGCTGGTCGTCGCCTCGACGGTTGCGCTCGGTGTCCTCTGGTTCGCCGTCGGCCAGGGGTCGGCGGACGGGTCGGAGGAGACCCCGCTGTCGATCTTCCACCCGACGTTCCTCGTGCTGATCGCCGGCGTGAGCAACGCGTTCCTCGCCGGCGACCTGTTCAACCTCTACGTCGGCTTCGAGATCCTGCTGATGGCCAGCTACGTGCTGCTGACCCTCGGCGGGTCTGCGCCGCGCGTCCGGGCGGGCATCACCTACGTCGTGGTCAGCCTCACCAGCTCGCTGATCTTCCTGGCCGCGATCGGGCTGATCTACGCCTCGACCGGGACCGTCACGATGGCGCAGCTGGCGACCCGGCTCGGCGAGCTGCCCGCAGGCATGCAGCTGCTGCTGCAGTCGATGCTGCTGATCGCGTTCTGCATCAAGGCGGCGGTGTTCCCCCTGTCGGCGTGGCTGCCCGACAGCTATCCGACCGCGCCCGCGCCGGTGACGGCGGTGTTCGCCGGGCTGCTCACCAAGGTGGGCGTGTACGCGATCATCCGCACCCAGACGCTGCTGTTCCCCGGTGGCGGGCTCGACGACCTCCTCATGTGGGCTGGCCTGGCCACGATGGTCATGGGCATCCTCGGCGCGGTCGCGCAGACCGACATCCGGCGGATGCTGTCCTTCACCCTGGTCAGTCACATCGGCTACATGGTGTTCGGCATCGCCCTGGGGACGACGGCGGGGCTGGCCGGCGCGATCTTCTACGTGGCCCACCACATCGCCATCCAGACCAGCCTGTTCCTCGTCGCCGGCCTCATCGAGCGGCAGGGCGGCTCGACCTCGGTGAACCGGCTGGGCGGCCTGGCGAAGCGCTCGCCGATGCTCGCGGTGCTGTTCTTCGTGCCGGCGATGAACCTCGCAGGGATCCCGCCGTTCTCGGGGTTCATCGGCAAACTGGGGCTGCTGCAGGCCGGTGTCGCCGACGGCAGCCCGCTGGCCCTCACCGTCGTCGCCGGCGGCGTGGTCACCAGCCTGCTGACCCTGCTGGCGGTCGCGCGCGTCTGGACCCGCGCGTTCTGGCGGCCGGCCACCCAGGAGCCGCTGGACGACACCGCGGCGGCGGCCGCGAGCGACGCGGGCGCGCAGGCACGTGAGCCGGCGCCGGTCGGGACGGGGGAGCGTTCGGCCGACATGTCGGCGCGGAAGGCCGCCTGGAGCGCGGCCTGGCAGCGGCACGAGCAGGTGGCCACGGCGGCCCCCGGTGTCCCGGCAACCCGGGCGGCCTCGGTGCGGGCGCTGCGTCCGCTGCGCCCGCTGCCGGGCGTGATGGTCGGCGCCACCGCGGTGATGGTCACCCTCACCGTGTCGCTGACCGGCATCGCCGGCGCGCTGTACGGCTACACCGACCGTGCCGCCCACGACCTGCTCGACCGCACCGCCTACATCGACGCGGTCTTCTACGGCCACGTCCCGGCGAAGGAGGGCGAGTGAGCGTCGAGCCCGCCGGCTCGCGGCTGCGGCACCAGCTGCCGCTGCTGGTCTGGCTCGTTGTCGTGTGGATCCTGCTGTGGGGCACGTGGTCCTGGGCGAACGTCGTCTCGGGCGTGACGGTCGCGCTCGTGGTCATGCTGCTGCTCCCGCTGCCGCCGGTGGTCGGCGCGACGCGGGTCCGCCCGCTGCCCCTGCTGCTGTTCGTCGGGCACTTCCTCGTCGACCTCGTCGTCTCCGGGGCGCAGGTGGCCTGGCGGGCGCTCGGCCCTGGCGGCGCCCAGCAGGGCGCGATCGTGCGGGTGCAGTTGCGCGTGGACTCCGACCTGCTGCTCACCGTCGTCGCCGAGACGCTCTCCCTCGTCCCCGGCTCGCTGGTGCTCGACCTCGACCGGGAGTCGCGGCTGATCTCCATCCATCTGCTGCATGTCGACGACCTCGCGGACGTCGAGCGGCAGAAGGCCGACGTGCTCGCCACCGAGGAGCGGATCGTGCGCGCGTTCGGCACGGCCGAGGACATCGCCTCCCTCGAGACGGGGCGGCTCACCGGACGGACGACGCGATGATCGTCGTCGCCGTCATCGCCCACGCCCTGCTCGGCAGCGGCGCCCTGCTGGCGCTCGTCCGGCTGGCCCGCGGCCCGTCGCTGCTGGACCGGGTCGTGGCCACCGACACCCTGCTGGTGATCATCTCCGCGAGCCTGGCCGTGCACGCGGCGCTGTCCCGCGACCCCACGGTGGTGCCGGTGCTGGTCGTCGTCTCGCTGCTCGCGTTCGTCGGCTCGGTCTCGATCGCCCGCTATGTCGGCGGCATGCTGCTGCAGTCGGCCACCGGCGAAGGCAGCGACGTCGGGCTGCCCCGTGCGGCCGAGGAACGTGCCGCCGAGGAACGCGAGGCGCAGGGATGAGCGTGCTGGCCTCGGTCGCCGACGTGGTCGCGGCCGGCTGCCTGCTGGCCGGGGCATTCCTGTGCCTGACCGCAGGTGTGGGGCTCGTCCGCTTCCCGGACGTGCTGTCGCGGATGCATGCCGGCACCAAGCCGCAGGTCCTCGGAGTGCTGCTGGTGATGGTGGGCGGTGCGATCCGGCTGCACGGTCTGGCGGCGACCTGGATGCTGCTGCTGGTCGCGGCCTTCCAGCTGATCACCGCTCCGGTCAGCGCGCACATGATCAGCCGGGTGGCCTACCGCCGGCGGCACGTGCGCCGCGACCTGCTGTTGGTCGACGAACTGAGCGACGCCGGGGGACGGGACAGCGTCTACCGGGGTGACGAGCCCGCGGACGCGCCGCCCGAGCACCCCGCCCAGGCGCTGCCCGAGAGCCGTCGCGAGGACCAGGAGGAGCGCGAGAACGGGTCTCAGTCCAGCTGACCCAGCCAGAACGGCAGGCCCTGGTCGTCCCGGCAGAGGACGGAGAGCCCGTAGGGCCGGCGCTCGATCTCCCCGGCCGCACCCCCGGCGGTGCGCACGGCGGCGACGGCGACCTCGATGTCGTCGACGGCGTACATCGGCACCGCGGCGGGCTCGGTGGCTCCGCCGCCGATGCCGACCATCGGCGTCGTCCCCTCGATCTGCCAGCCGTCCGTGACCCGGCCGGGCACGGCCGACCAGCCGAGCACCGCCTCGTAGAAGTCGCGGGCCCGGGCCCCGTCGGGCACCTGCAGCGTCAGGTAGGCCGTGTCGCCCGGCCGCGGGCCCGGCGTCGGGGCGTGCGCCGGCGTCTGGAGCATCCACCGGTGGCCGTAGGGGTCGACGATCACGCCGGTGCGCCCGTAGGGCGCGTCGGAGACCGGCCGGCTCAGCACGGCGCCGGCATGCACCGCCCGGTCGACCGCGGCATCGACGTCGGTCAGGGTCAGGTGCAGGGTGACGCTGACCCGGCCGTCATCCGGACCGGCGAGTCCCAGCTCGGGGTACTCGTCGGCGAGGTAGAGGGTGGCGCCGCCGATGTCGAGCTCGGCGTGCCCGATCCGGTCGTCGTCCATGACGTACGGGTCCCCGAGGACCCGGGCGCCGAGCGCGTCGGTGTACCAGGCCATAGCCCCCCGGGCGTCCCGGACGGCGAGGTAGGGAATCAGCAGCGACATCGTGGATCGACCTCCGGAAGCGGCTGCGGGTGGAGGGTCGGGTTTCCGACGCCGGCCGACGAACTTTCTACCGTTGGGCCCGGTTGACCGCCGAGACGACCGCGCGCAGCGAGGCGCTGACGATGTTCGGGTCGATGCCGACGCCCCAGAGGATGCGGTCACCGACGGCGCATTCCACGTAGGCCGCGGCCCGGGCGTCTCCGCCGGCCGACAGTGCGTGCTCGGCGTAGTCCAGGACGCGGACGTCGACGTCGAGGCTCCTCAGCGCGTCGACGAACGCAGCGATCGGGCCGTTGCCACGGCCCTGCACGGTGACCGGCACGCCGTTGTCGACGAGCTCGACCACCATCTCGTCGACCTGGTCGCCGTGCGCCTGGTGGCGGTGGCCGGCCAGGGAGAACCGGCCCCACGGGGCGTCGGGGTCGGGCAGGTACTCGCTGCTGAACGCGGCCCACATCTGCTGGGCGGTGACCTCGCCGCCCTCGTCGTCGGTGTGCTGCTGGATGACGGCGCTGAACTCGATCTGCAGCCGGCGGGGCAGGTCGAGGTGGTTCTCGGTCTTCATGATGTAGGCGACGCCGCCCTTGCCGGACTGGCTGTTCACCCTGATGACGGCCTCGTAGCTGCGGCCGACGTCCTTGGGGTCGATCGGCAGGTACGGCACGGCCCAGGGCATCCGGTCGACGGTGGTGCCGGCGGCGGCGGCGTCGGCCTCGAGCGCCTTGAAGCCCTTGTTGATGGCGTCCTGGTGGGAGCCGGAGAAGGCGGTGTAGACCAGGTCGCCGCCGTAGGGATGCCGCTCGTGCACGCCGAGCTGGTTGCAGTACTCGACCGTGCGGCGGATCTCGTCGATGTCGGAGAAGTCGATCTGCGGG
>JAOPWM010000224.1 GCA_025965695.1 Blastococcus sp. | reverse complement strand
GTCGGAAACCGGCTGTCAGCGCACATTGTCCGGCGACCGTCCCGCGATGGTCGCGAAGGCGAGTCAGAAGAGGCGCTGGGTGGGATCGTCGGTGCCCTTGAGGACGGCGTAGTCGACGGTGACGCAGTCGATGCCCCGATCGGCCGCGAGGACCCGCGCCTGCGGCTTGATCTCCTGGGCGGCGAAGACGCCCTTGACCGGCGCGAGCAGCGGGTCACGGTTGAGCAGCTCCAGGTAGCGGGTGAGCTGCTCGACGCCGTCGATCTCCCCGCGCCGCTTGATCTCCACGGCCACGACCGCACCGTTGGCGTCCCGGCACAGCAGGTCCACCGGCCCGATCGCCGTCGGGTACTCCCGGCGCACCAGCGACCACCCCGCCCCGAAGGTCTCCACGTGCAGTGCCAGCAGCCGCTGCAGCTCGGCCTCCACGCCGTCCTTCTGCAGGCCGGGATCGATGCCGAGCTCGTGCGAGTGGTCGTGCAGGACCGACTCGATGCTGAGGATGAGCTGCTCGCCGGCCTTGTTGGTGACCGTCCAGGTGCCGGCACCGTCGACCAGCTCGTCCTTGAGGCTGCAGGGCGGGCTCATCCAGGTCAGCGGCTTGTAGGCGCGGTCGTCGGCGTGGATGGACACCGACCCGTCGGCCTTGACCTGCAGCAGACGGGTCGCCATCGGTAGGTGGGCGGTGAGCCGCCCGATGTAGTCCACGGAGCAGCGGGCGATGACCAGGCGCACGGGCGACGACGCTACCGGTCGCCGGTGCGCGCGCTCCGACCGGAGGGACGACGGCATCGACGGCGGAGTGGAACCGATCGGCGGTCGGTCGCGTCCTAGGGGCATGACGATCATGGGTGCGCTGCGGCCGGCGGTCGCGGTCGCCGTCCTGCTGTGGCTGGCGGCCTGCGGGCAGGGCGCGGGTACCGCGACGCCGGCCCCTGCGACCACGGTGGTGCCGGCGGCGGCGGAGGGCCTGATCCTGCGCGTCGAGTACTCCGGCGGCTTCATCAGCCCGTCGGTGCTCGCCGCACGCCTGCCGATCGTGAGCGTGTACGCCGGCGGGCGGGTGATCTCCGAGGGGCCCGTCGCGGCGATCCATCCCGGCCCGGCGCTGCCCAACGTGCTCGAGGGGCAGATCGACCAGAGCGCCGTGCAGGACCTCGTCGACCGGGCCATGGCCGCGGGCGTCGCCGAGACCTCCGACCTCGGCATCCCCCCGGTCGCCGATGCGCCCTCCACCCGGTTCACCGTCGTCACGGCGACCGACACCTACGTGCGTGAGGTGTACGCCCTCTGGGAGACCCCGGCGGGTGAGGGGACGGCCGGCGGCGTCAGCGCCGAGCAGGAGGCCGCGCGGGCGAAGCTGAGCGACCTGCTGACCGCCCTGACCGACGCCGCAGCAGGGCAGTCGCACGCCTACGAGGCGCACGCCGTCGCGGCCATCGCCTCGCCCTGGCTCGACCCGGAGGACGGCCTCCAGCAGCCGGAGGCCGCCTGGCCCGGTCCGGCCCTGCCGGGACAACCGACCGGCGGACCCCGGGACGTCAGCTGCGTCACCGCGACCGGCGACCAGGCGCAGGCGCTCCTCGGCGCCGCCCGTTCGGTCAACTCCGCCACCCCGTGGGTCACCGCGGACGGCACCCGCTGGTCGGTCATCCTCCGGCCGCTGCTGCCGGACGAGTCCGGCTGCGCGGACCTGAGCCACTGAGCCGGGACGCCGACGGGCCCGGCACTCCGTGGAGTGCCGGGCCCGTCGGGTGTGGATCTCAGACGGTGACGGGCTCGCGCAGGTCGGCGTCCACGCCGTCGTTCCCCTCCACCCGGGCCAGCGGGTCGATGGTGGACGTCGACCGGTAGCGCTCGACGTCGAGGATGCCCTCGCGCTTCGCGACGATCGTCGGGACCAGCGCCTGGCCCGCGACGTTCACGGCGGTGCGGCCCATGTCGAGGATCGGGTCGATCGCCAGGAGCAGCCCCACACCCGCCAGCGGGAGGCCGAGCGTGGACAGCGTGAGCGTCAGCATGACGACGGCTCCGGTGACCCCGGCGGTGGCTGCCGATCCGATGACGGACACCAGCGCGATCAGCAGGTAGTCGGTGATCGACAAATCCACGTGGAAGAACTGGGCCACGAAGATCGCCGCGAGCGCGGGGTAGATCGCCGCGCAGCCGTCCATCTTCGTCGTCGCGCCGAGCGGGACGGCGAAGGAGGCGAAGGACCGCGGAACGCCGAGGTTCTGCTCCGTCACCCGCTCGGTCACCGGCAGGGTGCCGATCGAGGAGCGGGAGACGAAGGCCAGCTGGATGGCCGGCCAGGCGCCCGCGAAGAAGCGCAGCGGCGAGAGGCCGTGCGCCCGGAGGAGCACCGGGTAGACGACGAACAGGACCAGCGCCAGGCCGGCGTAAACGGCCCCGGCGAAGACGCCGAGCGAGCCGAGGGATTCCCAGCCGTACGTGGCCACCGCGTTGCCGATCAGGCCGACGGTGCCGATCGGGGCCAGCAGGATGACCCACCAGAGCACCTTCTGGACGATGGCCAGCGCGGATCGGACCAGACCGAGGAACGGTTCGGCCGGCTCACCGACCTTGAGCGTGGCGACACCGATGGCCACCGACAGCACGATCAGCTGCAGGACGTTGAAGGAGAGGTCACCCGCGGCCGAGGACTGCAGACCGAGGATGTTGTGCGGCACCAGGCCGGTGAGGAAGTCCCACCAGGAGCCGGTGGTCGCCGGCGCCTGCTGGGCGGCGGCGTCGACGGAACTGTTGCGGCCGGGCTGGGTGAGCAGGCCCAGGCCGATGCCGATGGAGACGGCGATCAGCGCGGTGATCGCGAACCACAGGATCGTCTGGCCCGCCAGGCGGGCGGCGTTGGACACCTGCTTGAGGTTGGTGATGCTGACGATGACGGCGGTGACGATCAGCGGTGGGACGAGGACCTTGAGCAGCATCACGAAGGTGCTGCCGACGGTCTGCAGGGTGCTGGTCAGCCAGTTGGGCGTGCCGTCGGCGACGGGGCCCAGGTCGCGGGCGACGAGCCCGAGTCCGACGCCCAGCACGAGGGCGAGGAGGACCTGCGCCGCGAACGGGACGCGGCGGAGACGAGCGAGCACGGAGAAGTGCCTTTCGGGGATGGTGCGAGAGGTGGACGACGGTTGCAGCGACCCTCAACAGGCCGCGGTCGTCACCCGGTGGAAGTCCACGGCACGCCGCCGCGTGAGGCACCACAAGTTCTGCACACCTGGGTCAATGCAGATGGTTGGTATCTGCAATCCCGGGTGTGTGCAGGTTCACCGGATCGCTGTCACGTAGGCGGGAACCGCCACCTGGTCGGACTTCCGACGAAGTCGTCGCCGCTGATCGCGAACACCCGCTCCGACGCGACGGCGTAGGTGCCGTTGACCCCCGGATCCTGGAACCCCTCGGCGTCGTCCTTGGCGTTCACCGCGGCGAGGAAGGCTGCGATGCGGCCGCCGTCGGTGACTCGCTCGGCGGTTCCCTCGAGGACCACCGGGTCGCGGGCGTTCTCGGTGGTCAGGGTGCACCGGGGATCGGCGGCGAGGTTGCGCGCCTTTCGGGACCGCAGGCCGCTGGAGAACCACAGCCGGTCGCCGAGCCAGACCCCCACACCGGCATGACGTGCGGGGCCCCGTCCGGCCGCCCGGTGGCGCACCAGTAGTCGTGCGAGACGGTCAGCCGGCGCTCGGCCTCCGCCCAGCCGAGGAGCCCGGAGCCCTGCTCGGCGGTCGGCTCACCTGCAGGGTCCCGCCGCGAGCCTGCGAGAGGTGGGGGCAGGGGGTCCTTTCTCAGTCCGGCCAGACCGGGGCGCGCTTCTCGAGGAAGGACGCCATGCCCTCGCGGGCGCCGGGAAGCTGGCTGGCCGCGGCCATGACCTCGACCGCGGTGTCGTACGCGTCCCGCTCGGGACGGTCGAGCTGGGCGTACATCGTCTGCTTGCCCCAGGCCTTGCTGGCCCGCGAGCCACGGGTGGCCCGCGCCATCAGGTCGTCGACCGCGGCATCCAGCTCGGCATCGGGCACGACGCGGTTCACCAGGCCCCAGTCCAGGGCGGTCGCGGCGTCGATCACGTCGCCGGTGAGCGCGAGCTCCATCGCCCGCTTGCGGCCCACGTTCCGGGCGATCGCGACCATCGGAGTGTGGCAGAACCAGCCACCCTTGCCCCCGGGCGCGGCGAAGCCCGCCGATTCCGCCGCAACCGCGAGATCGCAGGAGGCGACGAGCTGGCAACCCGCGGCCGTGGCGAGCGCGTGCACCCGCGCCAGCACGACCTGCGGCACGTCCTGGATGGTCTGCATGAGCTCGGTGCACAGCGTCAGCAGGCTGCGCACCTCCGGCAGCGATGCGCCGGCGACGTCGGCGAAGTCGTGTCCGGCGCTGAACACCGGGCCCTCGCCAGCGAGCACGATGCCCGCCGCGTCGCTTGCGCCGACCTCGTTCACCGCGGCCAGCAGCTGGGTCAGGTGTTCCCGGGACAGCGCGTTCCGCTTGGCCGCGCGCATCATCGTGATGCGGACGACGTCCCCATCCCGCTCCACCCTGGGTTCGCCGGTCTGGGCGCCGTCCCCGTTCATGCCGGCTCGGGCACCTTCTCGTCCAGTCCGTTCGCCGCACGGATGACGTCGACGACGGAGCCCATGATCTCGGTGAGCCCGAAGTCCTTCGGCGTGAAGACCTGGGCCACGCCATGCTCGCGCAGCCGCCGGGCGTCGCTGTCGGGGATGATCCCGCCGACCACCACCGGGACGTCGTCCAGGCCGGCCGCACGCAGCCCCTCCAGCACCGCCGGGACGACCTGCAGGTGGGAACCCGACAGCACCGACAGCCCGACGACGTGGACATCCTCCTCGACCGCGGCCGAGACGATCTGCGCCGGGGTCAGCCGGATGCCCTGGTAGATCACCTCGAAGCCGGCGTCGCGGGCCCGGACGGCGATCTGCTCGGCGCCGTTGGAGTGCCCGTCGAGGCCGGGCTTGCCGACCAGGAACCGCAGCCGGCCGCCGAGCTCCTCGCCGGTCGCCCGCACCCGCTCCCGGATCCCGACGAGGCTCTCGTCGGCCTCACCGCCACCGCTGGCGGCGGCCACTCCGGTCGGTGCCCGGTACTCGCCGAACACGTCGCGGAGCACCCCGGCCCACTCCCCCGTCGTCACACCCGCGCGGGCGCAGTCCAGGGTCGCGGCCATCAGGTTGGTGTCCGTGCCGGCGGCGTCCCGCAGGGCGTCGAGCGCCTTCTGCACGGGCTCCGGGTCACGCTCCGCGCGCCACTTCCGGACGGCCTCCTGCGCTGCGTTCTCCACGGCGGGGTCGACCACCATGATCGCGGCGTCGAGATCGGCCAGCAGCGGGTTGGGCTCGGTGGTCTCGAACCGGTTGACGCCGACGACGACGTCCTCACCGCTCTCCATCCGCCGGCGCTTCTCCGCCAGCGAGCCGACGAGCTGGCCCTTCATGTAGCCGGACTCGACGGCCGCGACCGCGCCGCCCATCTCCTGCACACGGGCGATCTCGGCCCGC
>JAOPWM010000187.1 GCA_025965695.1 Blastococcus sp. | reverse complement strand
GGGGGGATGCGGAGACCGGTGCGGAGTGCGCGCACGGTAGCTGCGGTGAGGTCGGATGTCTCCAGCGCAGCCAGGGTCGCGCGGAGGGCGTCGGCCACGCGGCCCTCGTCGATGCCGAGGGCCGCTGCGATGGCCGGGACATGCGTCGCCCCCCCGACAAGGACGCCGAGCACACGGAGGTGGAGCGGGTGGAGACCGCGCAGGTCTCCCGGCGGGGAGAGGAGTACTGCTGCGTACAGGTGGTCCAGCGCAGGGCGGTCGCAGTGCAGCGCGCTGACCCGCACCAGCGCCTCCTCCCCGGTCTCCGTCGTGGGGGCGAGGAAGGTCGTATAGGTGTCGCTGTCGTGTAGCTCCCGCGCGGCCGTGGCCAGGAGCCGGGACCCGGGTGTCAGCAGGCGATGGCGGGGCAGCCCGGGCAGCGGCAGGGCATTGCCGCCGCGGGTGAGCAGGATGCCGGCGGTGGCCGCCTCGATGATCCGGGCGGTCCCGGCGATCTCCCGGATCCGGTCCAGACCGAACGCGATGGTCTCGGTGACCGCGGCGATGGCCTCGCGGTCGGCTGGGGTGGGTCGGGACGGGTTCTCGCTGAGCAGGCTGAGGAAGCCGACGTGCCGCCCGCCGGGGGTGAACAGCCCGGCGGCCAGGCCTCCGCGGAACCCGGCCGGCAGCAGGTGATCAGCCCAGGCGTGCAGCTCGGAAAGCGGAACCGGGATCTCGCTGGCCAGCATCGGGGGCCGGTGACGGTTGAGGCCGAGTTGCTCCACTTCGGCGTCGGCCTCCGGGGTCCGGAAGTAGCGGCGCAGCGGCTCGGCCTCACCGGCAGTGGCCAGCGGAGTGTGCCGGCCGAGCTCGGGATCGCGGACGGCGATCCAGGCGGCGTCGAAGGGCAGGACCTGTCCCAGCACGGTGAGGGCCGCCTCCGCCCGCTCGTGCAGGGTGGTGCCCGGCGTGATGGCGATCCGGCCCAGTTGTTGCCGCAGACGCGTCAGCTGCGGATTCCAGGTGGTCATGAGGGTGGCCGTCCTCCGCGACTGCAACGCGGTCCTTGCTCCCCCCGGCATCTGCGGTTTCAGCTGCCGACCCAGAGCAGGAGGATTGCACCCCCAGGACACGAGCGGCGGCGACGACCCGGGACGACAAGGCATGTCTTGACTGTCCGTGGTCGACCTGGAGGGCGAACGTGCTGCCCAGACCGCCGGTCGTTGCTGCACCGGCGGCTGGACACGGCCGTCGTGTCGACGCGGATCCCGGCTCGTAGCCGGCCGAAGTGCCGCCAGCGGCACCCCCGGCCGGTCAGACAGCTCGACGACAACGGCCGCCCAGTCATGAGACCGGGCGGCCGCTGTGTACGGACTCGGACAGCCATCGGCATGGCCTGCGGACCACAAGCCACTCAATATCCCAGTGGTACAAGGCAGGAGAACAACATGCTGCTACCGCTCAGTCGCACCTTCCACTTAATATTCTGCTGTGTCGGAGTGGGATGTGACCGCGTTGGCAGCCGTGTACGACTGCAAGCAGGAACTCGAAGAGCGGGAAGTGGTGCGCTGGCTGCGTGATGCGACGCGGGCGATGTGGCGGCCGAACGCCGAGCGCTACGAGCCGTCGCACCTGTTCGACACGCCACGAGGTGTTGCCGGCCTGGCGTGGGAGAACTTGCGGGAGCGCATGCTCGCGGAATATCGAGCGACCCATTCGCCATGGCGCGCACGCGGCGTGCACCTGACCGTTCCGCACGGTTCTCTGCTGATCCGGGCAGGCGACCTGGCCGTGCACGTGATCAAGGCGCCCGGCGTGCGGCTTCGGGAGCCGGAGTGGAATCGCTTCGTCTGGGATACCAGCGCGACGCGTCACGCGGCCGCCGTCCGGAACGCCGGGATGGACGCGCTGCCACCGCCGCCGATGGAAGGGCAACTCGCTTTCGATTTCGAGATTCCCTGGTCGGGGGTGTGCCCGGCGTGGCGGGAGTTGTTCTTCGTCTGGGCCGGGGACTCGATGGGACTCACCGCCGGCTGGCTGGGCCTGCCTCGCCTGGGTCGGCAACGATGGCTGGCCGTGACCCCGCTGTGGCGCGACGACGTGGCCCTCGTGGACGACGGAGCGGACGACGTCCCACGCCTCCCCACCGGTCCGGCCTTCTCGGAGCGGGACGCACCCGAGGCCCCTGTGTCGCTCAAGCGGCATCCGAAGAAGGCGGCACGATGACCGTTCAGTCCTCGCGGGTCATCGCTGCGAGGCGACGCCGCAGCTCGGGGGTTGCCGAGGACTTCGATGGCCGCCGCCTGGCGGTGGCCCGTCGACTGGCCTGTATGCCGCGGTCGGACCTGGCGCGGCACGTCGGGGTCAGCCCTGCGGCGGTGACGCAGTACGAGCGCGGGCTGGCCCGGCCGACGACAATCGTGCTCACCCGGATCGGCCTCGCTCTCGGGATGCCCCGGGAGTTCTTCTCCCGCGGGCTGGACATCCCCGAGGTGCGCTCCTCGACCGCTCACTTCCGATCCCTGCGCAGCACTCCGGCCAACCGACGCGAGCAGGCGCTCGCCTTCGGAGAACTGGCGCTGGCCGTGCTGGATCTCATCGAGCGGTATGTCGACCTCCCGCCCGTCCGCCTGCCCTCGGTGGACCTACCCGCGCAGCCGTCGGAGGCTGACATCGCCAATGCCGCGCACCTGGCCAGACGCGAACTGGCCGTCGGCGCCGGCCCCATTCCCCACGTGGTCCGCCTGCTGGAAGCACGTGGCGTGCTGGTCGTTCGGCTGCCGGCGGAGGGCTTCGATCCCCGGGTCGACGCCTTCTCCTCCTCCGAGACCGCCTCGGAGCGCCCCCTCGTGCTCATGTCGCCGCTCAAGGACGACAAGGCGCGCAGCCGTTTCGATGCCAGCCACGAACTCGGCCACCTGGTGATGCATGCCGGCGTCGAGCCGGGGTCCACGGTCATCGAATCCCAGGCCATGTCGTTCGCGGCCGAGTTCCTCATGCCCGCAGCGGAGATCGAGGACAGTCTCCCGACACGCGTGGACTGGGAGAGGTTCCACGCGCTGAAGCGTCACTGGGGCGTCAGCCTGCGCGCCCTGGTCTACCGGGCGCACAAGCTTGGCCGCCTGTCGGATCTGTCCTACCGTCGTGCCAACCGGCAACTCAAGCTGTGGGGCTACCCGGAGCCCGGACCTCTCGGACCACCGGAGAGTCCCAGCGTCCTGGGAGCCGCGGTCGAGCTCCTGGAGCAGAGCGGAACCCGCCTCAGCAGCCTCGCTGAGGCCGCACGCATCCCACTGGAATCCCTGCATGCGGTCGTCGCCGCCGGTCGAGGCGACAAGCCGAGGCTGACCATCGGGATCTAGCAGGGCCCCCCGGGCCCTCGGCGCGCCCGGTCACCGGCGGGCGGCAGCATCAGGGCAGGGACGCGCCGTCGAGGTAATGGGTGCAGAACTCCACGGCGCCCTCGAGACTGCACCGAGTTCACCGGCGGCGGCGAGCACGTCGAGTCCGGTCCAGCGCACGTGGCCGTCGAGGTGCAGGCTCGTCGGACGGGTGGCCGGGGTGCCAAGTCGCCAGCAGGTAACCGGTGTCGCCGACGGCGAAGGCGCTGTACCTCGAGCGCATCAACTGCTCCGCCGTCGCGGCGGTGGCCGTGCCGTCATGGAGCCGGCCACAGCAGTCCGAATCGGCGAGTCCGGTACCGCGCGGACCGCGTCGCAGGGGCACAGTTCCCGTCTTCCTGAGCCTCAGGGCGAGGCCGACGGGCGGCAGTGACAACAGCCACCGAGCGCCTCATCGCCAGGCCGCTGGTGCACCGATCAGCGAGCCAGGAAGTGCACCCCGAGCCAGATCCAGGCAGTCAGGACCATGGCTCGCCCGGGGGTGGTGCGCATGGCTGCGCTGATCGCCTGTGCAGCGGTCGCCCCATCGCGTCCACGGCGCGCGGAACACTCCAGGGACAGACCGATGAGCAACAATGCAGCCAGTGCGATGACGCTCGCCGTGCTGCCGCTCATCGCTTCTCCGGTCGGTGGCGGGGACGGGCGAGGAGCCAGGCCCCCGCGACCAACCAGCCCACGGTGGCGGCTCCGCGCACCGGCGGGTGCGCGAGGACGGGATCCGCGAGGTGGCTCAGCGTCGGCAGGTCGTCATCGAGCAGGGTGACAACCTCCCAGGCCATGGCCGCCGCCAGCCATCCCAGCCACGGCAGACCTCGCCGGCCGACAGGTGGCGCGGCCTCGCCGGCCCGACCTGCCAGTCCCACGACCGCGACCAGCACGCCGGTGCTGCCGACGGCCACGAGCGCGCCGGTGCTCAACTCCCCGAACAACATGACGGCAGCGACGCAGTAGGCGGTCACCGCCAGGGACGTGAGCCGACGGGTGCAGCGGGAAGACACCACTCGTGCATGCTCGCTCACTCGGACCGAGAGGGCGCTGGCCTTCGCAACGGCGCTCGTCCTCGTTCTCTCCGCCTGGAACAACGTCGTGGTCACTCGACTCCCCGGCGCACTCCTAGCGGCGGGGGTCAGCCGGCTGTTGTGGGAGGACCTGGGACTCGCCCGGCGTCGGCCGCCGGCCGGGCTGAGCTGGGGCGGGGCCTCCTTGCCCTGGTCGCATGCCGCTATGCGGTTGCCCTCGCCGTCCCCGGCCTCCGCCGCTGCTCACCGACGCCCGGGTCGCCGGCCTCGACGGCGGTGAGCTCGCCTACCGGGTGCTCGTCCGCATCCCGCTCGGCACGGTGCTGGGAGGAGGTCGCCTTCCGCGGGGTGTTGCTCGCCGCGGCGCCGAGCGCACGATGGCCGCTTGGCTTCTCCGGCTCACTATGTCGCGCTCGGCGACTCGATCTCCATCGACGACTACTCCGGTGGCCCGGGCCGCGGTGGGGCCGGCCTGCTCTTCTCCAACCGTGATGACGACTTTCCGGAGTGGCGTGGCCGCGACCTCCTGACCGCCGACCGGGACACGACGTTCTCTCTGCTCGCCACGGACGGCGCCACCACGCGCACCCTCTGCGACACACAACTGCCCAAGCTCGCGGCCCTTCGAGTCCGCCCCACCCTCGTGACCGTGACCATCGGGGGGAACGACCTGCTCGGCGCGTACGGGGACACTGAGGCCGGGCGCGACGTGATCGTCCGGGTGCAGAGCGCCTTGGCGCGCGCGTTGCCCGAGATCGCCGGCTTCCTCGCCCCGTCCGGCCGGATCGTCGTCGGCACCGTCTATGACCCCAGCGACGGCACGGGCGACGCCGTCCGGCTGGGGTTACCGTCCTGGCCGGACGGCGTGGCGGTGATCAAGGAGCTCAACGACGGGCTCCGCGGAGTTGCGGATCGGCACGGCGCCACAGTCGCCGAGATCGCCGAGCACTTCCGCGGCCATGGGCTCCTCGCCGGTGACCCGGTGGGGCGCGAGCCGCGACCGGCCGAGCGGGGCCTGTGGTTCTGCAACCTGATCGAGCCCAACGCGTGGGGAGCAGGCGGCGTGCGGGAAGCGTTCTGGGCGCGATTCATCCCGTCGGACCTTGCTCGCGATGACGGTCCGTCCCGCCGCAACGTCCCACCCCGTAGCCGGATAATGCGGTTGGGTCACGAAGTAGTGCCCGTGGGATCTGTCTGTCGCTGCCGCGGCGGTCGTCCCACCCCGGCCTGCGTCGGAGCCGGGATCTGAAGACTCTTGCCGGGGCGAGGCGGGGGCGCCCGACCTCATCAACGTGGACACCGACAGAGGGAAGAGGTCAGGGGCCGTTCCGGAGAGATCCGGAGCGGCCCCGACTGCTGTCCGGTGCCGTTGGACCACCCTCAGCCTGCCCTTACCGCCCGAGAAGTGCGCCCAGTGTGACGACGGCCTTCCGGGAGACGCCGGGCGCGAGCGACGCTCAGTGAGTCGTGGCGGACGGTGACACCGCAAGAGACGCTCGCCGGTCGCTGTCGCGGTTGCCGATGGCCGTCCGCTCCCGCAGCCAACTTCGCAGCTCGTCGGCCGGCATCGGATGGGCGATGTAGTAGCCCTGGGCGAACGTGCAGCCCAGCGTCGCGGTCAGCGTCAGCTGCTCGACGGTCTCCACGCCCTCGGCCAGCGCGCGCATACCGCAGGCCTTTGCCAGGGCGACGACGGCGGCGATGGCCGCCGTCGACTGGCTGCGGCGGTCGGCCGCACCGCCGACGAGGCTGCGGTCGATCTTGAGCACTCCGGCGGGGATGTTGACCAGCTGTCCGAGCGAGGAGAAGCCGCTCCCGAAGTCATCGATCGCCACCTCGACGCCGGAGATGCGCAGGGCGGCGAACTGTGCCGCGGCGCGCTCCGGGTCCTCGGCCACGGTGGTCTCGGTCAGCTCGATGATCAGTCGGTCCGGCGGAAGTCCCGACGCAGCGAGCGCCCCGGCGACGTCATCCACCAATGTGCCCGCGGCAAGGGTGGTCGCACTGACGTTGACCGCGACCAGCAGGGGCAGGCCGGACCCGGCCCACTCCGCGGCTTGCCGGGTGGCGGCGCCAAGCACCCAGCGGGTCAGCGGGTCGATCAGCTCGTATTCCTCCGCCACGGCGATGAAGTCGCCGGGCGGCAGCAATCCACGCTCCGGGTGCTGCCAGCGGACCAACGCCTCCACGCCGTCCACCCGCCCGGTCGGGAGGTGCAGGATCGGCTGGTAGTGCAGTACGAGCTGCCCGGTCTCGATCGCCTCCCGCAGCCCGCCGGCGACCAGGACCTTCTGCTGCACTGCGTCACGGAGTTCCGGGCTGAACACGCGCATCCGGCTGCGACCGGCGCGCTTGGCCGCGTACATCGCCAGGTCGGCGTCGCGAAGCAGGTCGGTCGCGCGGGTGCCCGACGGGTCGCCGCCCCGGGAGGTGACGACACCGATGCTCGCGGTCAGTCGGGCGGTGCGGCCGCCGAGGTGAAAGGGCTCGTCGAAGATGCTCTGGAATCGCTGGGCCAGCACCTCTGCGCCCGCGGTGTCGCAGTCGCGGCAGAGGACGACGAACTCGTCACCGCCGAGCCGGCCGACGGTGTCCTCCGACCGCGTCCGGGCCGCCAGCCGCACGGCGACCTGGCGGATCGCTTCGTCCCCGACCTCATGACCCAGGGAGTCGTTGACGTCCTTGAAGCCGTCGACGTCGAGAAGGAGGACCGTGATCGGGAGACGATCCGGTCGCTGCAGTTCGGCGTCGATGAGCTCGTGCAGAGCCGCACGGTTCGGCAGCTCGGTGAGGTCGTCGTGCCGGGCCTGCCAGGCCGACGCCCGCTCCGCCTGCACCCGGTCGGTGACATCGGTGTGAGTGACGACGACCTGTCCCGCCTGGTCGAGCCGCGAGGCCTGCAGGTGGTACCAGTGGGTGCCGGCCGGATGTTCCAGCGAATAGTCCATGGCCACCGACGCCCGCTCGCCGCGAGACAGTGCCCGGATCGAGTCGACGATTTTCCCGCCGACGGCCTTCCCGCACGCGCGCCGAGCCGTCGTGAAGTAGTCGACGCCGGCACCCCCGTCGATGCGGTCGTCGTCGACCGTCGCAACGGCGGCCTCCCAGGCCGAGTTGGTCAGCAGGACCTTGCCGTCGGGGTCCAGCACCACTGTCGGTGACGGCAGTGCGTCGAGCACAGCTTCCGACAGGACTGCCGAGTTGCCCTCGGACCCGTTGTGGCAGCACGGGCGAAGCGGCGAAGAGACGGCGGTGAGATGTTTGCTGTACACGAGTAACTCCTGGCGACACCCGATGGTGCTCCTCGATCGAGGACACTGGAGAAGTCGTCGCGTGCCGCCGCCCGATTGATCGCGAGATTCCGCTGGGTGACATCGATAAGGGCGATGGCTCATTGAGTTCACGCAGGTCGAGTGACTCCTTGCGTGGCCCGGAAAGGCTTGGGGCAGAGGGGCCGAGCCGCCGCCTCGTCACGTGGACTCCGGCGTTTCGAGTCCGGGTCCGGGATCCGATGGTGGCCCGAGCATTACGCTCGGTGTCGTACAAGCTGGAAGATCTGCCTGCCCCTGAGCGGCCTGCGGTCGGTCAGCCGACCAGTTCAATGCAGGGCTGGCAGGCATTCATCTCCGGCGCATCGTCGCCCGGCCAGGGGCGCGATCGATGTGAGGATCTGACGGTCGTCGATGCTTGCTGCGATTCGCTAGTCGGCGCCGACGACCTGGAAGTCCTGGTCGACAAAGATGTGGTGCGGCCAGTTGACGCCGATGTAGTGGACCTCGTACTCGCCGCTGGTCAGCTGCACAACACGGTCGACGACGCCCCCCGGGTAGGCCGCCAGCGCAGCTTCCGTCGCGCTGTCTGCCGCCGTTCCGTTGACGATCGTCCCTGAGCCCTCGGTGTAGTTCGCCGGGATCTGACCGACCTGCTTGGACGTCGTCGGTGCGCCGCGCTGGAAGGGGATCACCCCTGCCGCCGCGGAAGCCGCAGATCCGCCGCTGTCGTTCGGTTGCATGATGACCTGCGTGGCCGTGATGGTCGTTCCGCTCGTCGTCCCCAGTGCGAGGACGTTGCTGCCTGTTGTGATCGCACTCGCCGAGGTCGCACTCGTCCCGTTCAGGTACGTCGTAGAGGACGCCTCGTCAACGGTCACCTCTTGACCTGCGGATGTCGACATCGTGAAACCCGACGTGGTCAGGCTGTCGACCGTGCCGGCTGCTCCGCCCGAGGCCGGTCCGGACCGAGCGTTCGACCCCTGCCCGCCGGATCCGAGACCGCCGTTGCTGCCGGGCACGAGGGGCCCTGCAGTCGCCGGAGGGGAGGTGGCTGTTGCCGTAGGGGAATTGGCGAGAGCGACGGAAAGTCCGATCACCGCAACCATCAGGACAGCGGCCACGATCCATCCCAATCTTCTGTTCGACAGCGATCGCCGTAGCCACGACTGGCGTGCCTGCTCGGCCGTGCCTACCGAGGCCGATGGGTCTGGCGATGACGACGGCGGGGGAGGCGGAGCGGCGCCGGCGGTGCCTGAGATGCCAGCAACCGGAGGTCCTGACGTCGCGCCCGAACCGGGGCCGGCCGGAGGTGTCTCGTGGGGGCTTGTTGGGTTGTATTCGTTCATGAGCGCTCCTCTTGGTCAGGCAGCTATCCCGAGCGTGCCCGCGGTTCATGTGAGGTCCGTGTAGGCGACCTCTGATGGGACTGTGATCGGACTGCACACGCTCGTGCTCGCGGCGCGGCTCGTGCCGTCAGCCTTGGATGAGCAACGTGGACCCCCACCGGCTCCAGATCGGTGCCGCACTCCGGTCACGCAGACGACGTGCCCCGCGGCAGCAGATGACCAGGAAGATCGACAAACCGACCGACAGTGCCGGGAAGGTCATGTCGAACGCCGCCGTCCTGGCGAACTGGAAGCGGGACAGATCAACGAAGGTCGTTGATGGCATCTTCTTCCGCCCTCCTCGAGCGGTCCGGTTGTCCGGACAAGCTGATGCCGGACATAGACGGGAAAGGCACGGTCGCCATCGGCGCAGCGTCATGGCGGAGCCCCGGCGGCAACGGGAGCTCGCCTCACCGACCGGCGCCATCACTACGTCGGCGCGGCCATGGACGTGCGGTCACTCCGATCGTCGGCGTTCCCTCCGTGCCGGGTGGTGTCGTGGTCGACGACCTGCATCTCCAGGGTGGTGGCCAGCCGTGCCAGGGCGCCGTCCAGGTGCGTGAGGTCCTTCAGCGCGAACCCGAACCGTGAGGGCTGCCGGCGGAGGCGGTCAAGAGTGAGTGCGACGAGGGCGGAGGACCGTACGTAGCGGCCGTTCTCCCCGGTGTCGAGGCGGTGCGCGATCGCGTCGACCGACGTCCGCAGCTGCTCGACCGCAGGGCGCAGCGCCGCGTCCTCGGTCCACGGCAGCATCTCCCTGTCGGTCTCGGCCTGCTCGACGACGGCTGCGAGGGAGCGCGCGTACTGGCGGACGGCCGAACTGATCGACAGCATCTCGGGAAGCCGGCTGGACCGGTGGCCGAAGGTCGTCCATCGCAACGGCGCGGCGGTGGCGACCAGCTCGGCGTAGGTGACGTCGACCGCGCGGATCAGCGGCCGCAGCGGGTCGCGCTCGCCGTCGAGGCGGCCGAGCACGGCCTCGAGCAGCTGGCGCAGGGCGGCGACCCAGAGAAGCATCCCGGTGGTGAGCACCCGCTGCGGGCGCAGCGGCAGGATGAACAGCACCGTGACGACGACCGCGGCTGAGCCGATCGCCGTCTCGGCCAGCCGGAGCAGCAGCAGCTGCCAGCTGAATATGTCGATCTGCACGTACAGCTGGGAGATGGCCACGGTGATCGCGACGACCAGGAACATGTAGTTCAGCCGGATCAGATAGACCCCGAAGAACATCGACACCAGCACGATGGCCAGGGACGACCAGACGTGGCCGCCGGTGACGTGGACGAGCACGTCGCCTACCACGATGCCGATCGCGGTACCGCCCGTCCGGAAGAGGGCGCGGCGCGCCTGCTCGCCGGAGTTGGTGGCCATGAGGAAGGACAGCCAGGTCGCCAGCACCGCGAAGTACAGCCGCGCCCCGGACACCGCGTCCCCGACTGCGACGGCGAGCGTGCCGGCGACCGAGATCTGGATCGTGGTGCGCACGTACGGCGGCATCGGCAGGCGATCGAGCAGGCGTCGTCCCCGCGTGGTCGAGGCCTCGGTGCTGACCGGCACGGAACCGGGCAGCCAGCCGTTCAGCAGCTCCACGGCCGGGGTGAAGGTGCCTCCGGCGGCCTCGGCCTCCTCCGCGCCGACCGGTCGGCCCAAGCGGGCGTGGGCCTCCTCGTAGAGCTCGACCGAGGCGGCCAGCCGGGACACCCGCACGGAGGTGAGGAGATCGCCGCACGGGACCATCCGTAGCGCCGCGACCGCGCGTGATACCGCGGGCGGGCCCTCGAGCAGTGCGGACAGGGCGGCGGCTGCAGGACGACGGACGGCGGACGGCTCCCCCGTCGCGGCCAGCGCTGTGGCGAAGCGGGCGCAGGCGGACAGCGCCAGCTCGGCGTCGAAGAGCCGCTGGGCCTCGACCGACGCCGTCCGGGGGCGGGTCTCGGCGAGCTGGGCCTCGATCATGAGCCTGGTCTCATTGAGCCGGACCAACTGGCGGCGGATGCGCTCCTCCAGCACGCGGACCTGCGCCTCCTCGACGTCGGCGAGCACGCCGGCGCTCAGGGCGATCAGCCGCCGGGCGCGCGCCTCGTGCGTCCGGCGCATCCGTGCCAGGGTCCGCTCCGGCACCGGCGGAAACAGGACGAACCGCACGAGCAGTGACGCGAGCACGCCGATCCACAGGACGGCTGCCACCCAGCCGGCGTCGCGCACGGTGAGCTCGCCGTGCAGGAAGAACCCCAGGAAGGCGCCGAAGAAGAGGAGCATGCCGGAGCCGAACCCCCGCGGGCCGAAGCGGCGCAGGTACACCCCCACCGCCATCGCCACGACGAGGTAGGCCAGGGACGGCACCCGGTACGACCCGATCAGCAGACCCAGGGCCAGCGCGATCGTCATCGGCACGGGCAGGAACAGCGAGAACACCAGCTGGCCGCCCGCGGTGCGCTCCTGGACGACGAAGGCGGCCTGCAGCGCGACCATCCCGGCGAGCAGCATCGACACGACCAGCAGGTCGTGATCGGCCGCCGACAGCGTCGGTCCCGGGGCGCTCCCCGCCGGCAGCTGCATCGCACCGGTCAGCCGGACGAACAGATAGGCCAGGCCGAGACCCACGGCGATGCCCAGCACCCCCTGCAGCGCCATCCGGAGCTGGTTGAGCCCCGGGTCGGCACCGACCAACCGGTCGACGGCGTCGCGCGGCCAGGCCCGCACGGTATGCGCTCGGCGCGAACGGATGAGGTCGTCGTCGGCGAGCGCACGGACCGCCCCGGCCGGGGTGCGGTCGAGGGGGCCCGCCCTGTCGGATTGCCTGCCGCTCATGTCTGTCCTCTTCTCGGCCGGACCTCGAAGTGAGCGGGTTTCCGGACGGGTTTGGTAGGCCTCCAGCCTTCTCCCGGCAGTCCGCCGCATCGTCCCGGTCAGTGGCCATCCGGGATACCGGCGAGCCCCAGGCGCGGAGGTACGGGTGGCTGGGACGGCGCGGGCTGCGGGCCTCCGCGGAGGGAAGAGTTCTCGGCCGGTCCCGTGGGAGAGTGGCGGACCGGACGAAGTTCTGAGGGCCCGGACTCAGGTCGGGTGGAGGAAGACCTGGGGCTCCCCGTGCCGCCGCGCGGTGGCGCGGTCAGGCCCGACGGGTGAGTCGACGGGATTCGGATCCGCCGTCCGCGGCTTCGGAGCCGATTACCGCATGCTTCCGTGGGAGTGTCGTTCCCGACCACAGACCGAGCACGTGTCGCGCCGCCCGTACTCGTGGTTGGCGGGATGCCAGGAGTGGGCCGGGAGTTCAACGCGATAGTTCCGGCCGGCGGTTCCGGGTGAGCCGAACGGGGCGGTCACGACCGGTCCCCGGTGGTGGCTGTGCGGATTCGGTGTCGGCTCATATGAACCTCCAGCGGCAGACTCGCGATCTCCTCAAGGGTTGCCCGGAACTCCACGCCCGTCGTCAGCGCTAGCGCGAATCTGCGCG
>JAOPWM010000176.1 GCA_025965695.1 Blastococcus sp. | reverse complement strand
GACTGATCGGCATGGCCGCCTGGATGGTCCTGATCCGGGTCGAGAGCAGGACGCCGAGCGCCGTGAGCAGCAGCGCGCCGAGGAACAGGCAGCCGATCAGCTCCAGGAGCAGGACCGGCGAGTAGGGAATGCCGACCGTGCCGACCAGCGCTAGCAGCACCAGGCTCTGCCCGGTCGCGACGATGGCGCCGCCGAGGCACTTGCCCCAGATGATCGAGGCGCGCGAGATCGGGGCGACCATCATCTCCCGCAGGAAGCCGAACTCGCGGTCCCAGACCAGTGAGATGCCGGCGAACGCGGCCGTGAAGAGCACCGAGGTCGCCAGCACGCCGGGGAAGAGGAACGTCCGGAAGCTCGTGCCGCCACCGGTGTCGACGATGCTGCCGAGCCCGGTGCCCATCACGAAGATGAACAGCAGCGGCTGCAGCAGCATGGTGACCATGCGTGCCTTGTCCTGCTTGAAGCGCAGCAGCTCGCGCCGGGTGACCACCCAGGAGGCACGCAGCTGATGGGTCATGTCGCTGCGGACCTCCGGCAGGAGGTCGACGGGCTGCTCGACGGCGCCCGCCCGGTCGGCGGTGTCGCGGGATGTCATCGTCATCGCCTCCCGGCGAACGGGGGCAGGCTCTTCTGCGGCCCCTCGGAGTCACGGATGGTGCGGCCGGTGTAGGTCAGGAACACGTCGTCGAGGCTGGGCCGGGTGACGGTGACCGAGCGGATGCCGACGCCGAGCTCGGTGAACAGTCGCGGCACGACCTGGGCGCCGTCGGCGACGGCGATCGTCACCTGCCCCTCGTGCACGCCGGCCTCGATGCCGAGCCGCTCGCGGACGCGGGCGATGGCCAGCTCGTCGTCGTCGGTGCGCAGGGCGATCCGGTCGGTCCCGATACTGGACTTCAGCGCCTCCGGGGTGTCCTCGACGGCGATGTCACCGTGGTCCATGATCGCGATCCGGTCGCAGTGCTCGGCCTCGTCCATGTAGTGCGTGGTCACGAAGACAGTGATCTCGGTGCGCTGGCGCAGGTCGTGCAGGTAGTCCCAGATCGCCGCCCGGGTCTGCGGGTCCAGGCCGATCGTCGGCTCGTCCAGGAAGAGCACCTGCGGGGCGTGCACCAGGCCGCGGGCGATCTCCAGCCGGCGCCTCATGCCACCGGAGAACTTCATCACCGTGTCCGAGCGCCGGTCGGCCAGCGCCACCATCTCGAGGACCTCGTCGATCCGGCGTTCGGCGTCGGCGCGGCCGAGCCCGTAGAGGTCGGCGTGGAAGCGCAGGTTCTGCTCGGCGGTCAACTGCAGGTCCAGGGTCTGCTGCTGGAAGACCAGCCCGATCCGGCGGCGGACCTGGTCACGCTCGCGGACGACGTCGAAGCCGGCGACCCGCGCCGTGCCGGAGGTGGGATTACGGATGGTGCAGAGCATCTCGATGGTCGTGGACTTCCCGGCGCCGTTGGGCCCGAGGAAGCCGTAGGTCTGACCGGCCTCGACGCGCAGGTCGATACCGCGCACGGCCTCGACGGCGTGGTCACCGGACTTGTAGGTCTTGGTCAGCCCCTCGACCTCGATCGCGGGCCCTCTCACGGTGGGAGACACCCAGCGAACGGTTCTCTAACACCGTTAGGGTGTCAAGCGTGATTGCTGACAGCGCAACCGAGCGGGCGCCGGTGTCCCGGGAGTCGGTCGTGCATGCCGCGCTCGCGCTGCTGGCCGAGGGCGGCCTGGATTCGGTCTCCTTCCGCCGGATCGCGAAGACGCTCGGGGTCTCCGGGCCCACGCTCTACTGGCACGTCGAGAACAAGCGCCAGCTCATGGACCTGATGGCCGAGGAACTGGTGCGCCGGAGCGGCAGCGCCTACGCCGGCCCGGCACCGGGTCAGCCGTGGTGGTGCTGGCTCCGCGCCGACGCCACGCGGATGTTCGACGCGCTGATCGCCACGCGCGACGCCCCTCGCGTGCTGGCCGGCAACCGACCCAGTCCGGAGGCCTTTCCCGACATCGAACGCGTGCTCGGCGTGCTGGTGGACGCCGGGATGACGCCCGGCGACGCGCAGCAGGCGTTGTCCGCGATCGGGGCCTACGTCATCGGGAGCGCCACCGAGTGGCAGGCCGAGGTCGAGCGGTCGGCGACCCAGCCGCTGCCGGACCCCTCGGACGAGGACGTGAACACGCTGCGGGCCGAGGTGCTCAGCGGGCAGCCGCTCCTCCTGCAGGCGATCAGCGAGCGGCTCACCCGGCCCCGCTCGTCGTCCTTCGAGTTCGGCCTGGACCTGTTGATCGACGGCCTCCGCACCCGGTACGCACCGCAGGCCTGAGCTCAGGCGGCGGGGGTGCCCTCGAGTCGCTCGACCGCGGGGGCGCCGGCCTGGGCCGGGATCCGGGCGGTCAATGCGGCGACGGAGCCCGGGAGCGAAGCCCCGCACCGGTCGGCCGGCTCGGGGCGGGCGAACAGGTAGCCCTGGGCCTGGGCGCAGTCGAGCTCGCGCAGCGCCTGCCGCTGCCCCTCGGTCTCCACACCCTCGGCGACGACGTCGAGGCCCAGGGTGCGGGCCAGCTCGACGATGGAGGTGATGAGCGTGGTCGCCGACCGGCCCGCGGGCAGGTCGCTGACAAAGCTGCGGGCGATCTTGATGATGTCGGCCGGCAGGTGCCGGAGCTAGGACAAGCCCGCGAAGCCGGTACCGAAGTCGTCGATCGCGATCCGGATGCCGAGTCGCCGGAGGGTCTCCAGCTGGGCCACGACGGCGTCGACGTCGCGCACGAGCACGCCCTCGGTCACCTCCAAGGTCAGCTGCCCGGCGGGGAAGCCGGTCTCCTCCAAGGCCGCGACGACATCGGCGACGACGTCCCCGTCCTGGAACTGGCACGGGGAGAGGTTCACTGCCATCCGCAGCGGCGTACCGGTCGAGGCCGTCCACTCGGCGCCCTGGCGGAGGGCCTCGTGGAGCACCCAGCGGCCGATGCCCGTGATCGCGCCGGTCTCCTCGGCGAGCGGGATGAACTCCACGGGCGGCACGAGGCCGCGCTCGGGATGGTTCCAGCGGACCAGCGCCTCGAAGCCCGTCGTCCGTCCGTCGGTGAGCCGCACCGTGGGCTGGTAGTGGACCGCGAGCTGGCCGGAGGCGGCGGCGTCGGCGAGGTCCTGCGCCAGGTCGGCGCGGCGGCGGGCGGCCTCGGCCATGCCGTCGGCGTAGGCGACCATCCGGTTCTTGCCCTGCGCCTTGGCCAGGTACATCGCGAGGTCGGCGTTACGCAGGAGCGCACCGGCGGTGCGGTCCCCGGTGTCCTCGGAGGAGGCGACCCCGACGCTGCCGTGGACGGTCACGGTGCCGTCGTCGAGGGGGACGGGGACGGCGAGGGAGACCAGCACGCGCTCGCCGACGGTCTTCGCGACGTCCGGGCCGCCGTTCACCACGACGGCGAACTCGTCGCCGCCGATGCGGGCGACGACGTCGCCGGGCCGCACGCAGGCACGCAGCCGCTCGGCGAGGACGAGGAGGAGTGCGTCGCCGGCGGCGTGCCCCCGGCTGTCGTTCACGCCCTTGAAGTCGTCGAGGTCGATGAACAGCACGCTCACGGCGCCGCCGCGCTGCAGCACCCGGTGGGTGATCTCCTCCAGCAGCGTCCGGTTGGCCAGCCCGGTGAGCGGGTCGCTGAGGACCTGGTCCTCGTTGAGTCGCCAGGCCGCCAGGTGGGTGAGGCTCGCGGCGAGCACGAACGCGCCGTGGATCCCGGCCCAGGCCCAGGGGTTGTGCAGCGCGTCGTGGCTGAACACCACGTGCGGATACATCGTGCCGACGATGCCGTGATGGATGACGACCATGACCAGGGCGATGCCGTAAGGCACCCAGTCCTGGTACAGCGAGACCACGCCGACCATCACGAAGAAGATGAAGTGCGACTCGGTGACGCCCTGCCACAGATGCACGAGGGCCACCGACGCCGCCATGAGGCTCAGCGTGGTGGCAGCTGCCTGGCCCCTGCGGCCGAGCCGGCTCACGGTGGCCAGGAGCGCGGGGCCGGCCACGACGACGAGGATGGCAACGGCCGCAGGCTGTCCGTAACCGCGCAGCCAGCCGAAGAGCACGAGCAGGGCTGCCGAGGCCAGGCACAGGCGCACGATCGCCCGGTGCCGGCGCTGCCAGACCGCTTCCGGCAGCAGGCGACCCTCGGGGAGCAGGCGCACGGCCCGATTCTTGAGCTCGAGGATCACAGCAGGGAGTTCGGCCGGTTCCGGAACCTCCTGGAGCCCGGCGGGCTCCTCCCTGCCCCCAATGGGGGAATCGACCCACCCTCAGCGGCCAACATGGCCATTTTGGCCGCCAGGAAGTCAGCGCAGGTCGAGCCCTGCCAGCGGCGACTCGTCGCAGATCTTCGCCGGCGGGATGCTCGGCATCCCGAGCAGCGTGGGCTGGCCGCGCACAGGGCCACTGTGCGAGTGGTCGATGTGGCTCTTCGGCGTGACGAGCTCCAGGTCGCGGGCGGCCAACGCGCTCTCGCCGTAACCCTGGACGCACTCGGGGTCCGGGCCATCGAGCGGGAGCCCGGTGAAGAACTTGGCCGCCATGCAGCCGCCGCGGCAGGCGTCGAAGTGGGCGCACTTGGTGCACGCCCCACCGGTCTGCGGGCTGCGCAGGTCGGCGAACAGCTCGCTGGACTGCCAGACCCGCTGGAAGCCGCCCTCGTCGCGGACGTTGCCGGCCAGGAAGTTCTCGTGGATGGCGAACGGGCAGGCGTAGACGTCCCCGACCGGGTCGATCAGGCAGACCACGCGCCCGGCACCGCACAGGTTGAGCCCCGGGAGGGCCTCGCCGAACGCCGACAGGTGGAAGAAGGAGTCACCCGTGAGCACGTTGTCGCCATTGGCGAGCAGCCAGTTGTACAGATCGCGCTGCTGCGCCTGCGTGGGGTGCAGCTGGTCCCAGACGTCGGCCCCCCTGCCGGACGGTCGCAGCCGGGTGATCCGCAGCTGGGCACCGAAGGAGTCGGTGAGCGCCTTGAACTCGTCGAGCTGGCCGGCGTTCTCGCGGGTCACGACGACGGAGACCTTGAAGTCCTTCATCCCCGCCTCGGCGAGGTTCTCCAGGGCCCGGGTGGCGGTCGCGAAGGACCCGGCCCCGCGGACGCGGTCGTTGACCTCGGCGGTCGCGCCGTCCAGCGAGATCTGGACGTCGACGTAGTCGGTGCGGGCCAGCTGCTGGGCGCGGGCCTTGTCGAGCTTGATGCCGTTGGTGGAGAACTTGACCCCGACATCGTGGCCGATGGCGTAGTCGAGCAGGTGCCAGAAGTCGGGTCGCACGGTGGGCTCGCCGCCCCCGACGTTGACGTAGAAGACCTGCATGCGCTGCAGCTCGTCGATGACCGCCTCGGCCTCGGCCGTGGACAGCTCACGCGGGTCCCGCCGTCCCGACGAGGACAGGCAGTGCACGCACGCCAGGTTGCAGGCGTAAGTGAGCTCCCAGGTCAGGCAGATGGGGGCGTCCAGCCCGTACTCGAACTGGTCGATCAACCGCCCGCCGGTCGGGCGTTCGGGACGAGCCGGGAGGACGGCGGTCATGGGGTGGGCTCCTGGGGCTCGATCATCTGCGAGCGGGCGAGGTCCGCGAGCGCCTGCACGTAGGCCGGCCGCTGCGCCTCGGGTACGCCGCTGGCCTCGATCGCGGCCAGGGCGCTGGGGTGCCCGGCAAGGTTCTTGACGACAGCGACGAGCATCTTCGACTTCAGGAAGGAGAGCTTCCGATTGCCGAAGTGGTAGACCAGCGCGCCGAAGGGCTCCGGCCGCAGGGCCACCGAACGTGCCTTCTGCCAGGGCGTCGCCGGGTCGAAGGCGACGACATCCGTCGTCAGCACGGTGCCGGCGTCGCTCAGTAGACGCCGCACATGCCGTCGATCGAGACCTCCTCGACCAACGACTCCTCGATAAGGCTCTCCTCCGCAGCGGGGGCCGAGGCCTCCACGGTGTCGACGTCGGCGTGCGTCTCAGGCATGGCGTCTCCAAGTGATCGCGGTCACGGGGCGGTGCCACGAGGCTAATGGCACCCAGTGCCAAGAGGCAAGGCAGGGTGGGCGAATCACCCTCCCGCAGGCGACCGCGCCCCGGCAAGATGTGTGCGTGACCGAGACGGAGACCGCGCCGGCCGGCGTCCCGGCCGAGGGGACGCGTGCGCGTGTCGAGCGAGCGGCGCTCGACCTGTTCGCCCTGCGTGGCTTCGAGAACGTCACTACCGACGAGGTCGCCGACGCCGCGGGGATCAGCCGTCGGACCTTCTTCCGCTACTACGCGACGAAGGCCGACGCCGTCTGGGGCGACTTCGCCGGCCACGTCGCCCGGCTCGACGCCCGGCTCACCGCCGCGGACCCGGCACAGCCGGTGCTCGCGTCGGTCTGCGCCGCCTACGTCGAGGTGAACGACTACGCCGAGACCGAGCTGCCGCTGCTGCGGGAGCGGATGCGGCTGATCCTCACCGAACCGGCCCTCCTGGCCCACTCCCAGGTGCGCTACGCCGAGGTCGACCGGGTGATCGCGCGGCACGTGGCGGCACGGACCGGCGCCTCCCCCGCCGACCTGGTGCCTCGCCTGGTGGCGACGACCACGCGCGCGGCCGCGACGACGGCGTTCGAGGCCTGGCTGGGCGACGAGCGGTCCACCCTCGGCCAGCGCCTGCACCAGGCGTTCGCTGAGATCACCGACGGGTTCCCGAGCCTCCGCAGCTGACTCGCCGCGGAGGGACGGGCCGCTGCGGACGGCTCAGAAGTACTGGGCGCCGCCGTCGACGGACAGGTGCTCGGCGGTGATGAACCTCGCCTCGTCCGACACCAGGAAGGCGACGGCGTCGGCGATCTGGTCCGCGTCGGCGTAGGGCTGATCGATGAAGGTCGTGCCCATGACCGCGAGCTTGGGGTTGCTGGCCACGGTCCGGTCAATGGCACCCTGCATGTCGGGCACCCTGCATGTCGCCGCTGCCCATCGGCGTGGCCACCGCGCCGGGGGGCACGGAGTTGACCCGGATGCCGTGCGCGCCGAGCTCGGCGGCGAATGCGCGGGTCATACCGGTGACGGCGTGCTTGCTGAAGGTGACCTTCCCGGTCAGCCGTCCACTCACGTGCCAAAACTCCTTGTCTCAGAGCAATTCCGGGTGCTCGGGCACCACGGGGTGTGGCGGAGGTCTCCCCGCCACCACTAGCATGGCACTGAGTGCCACGGGCCTTCGAGGCCCGCCGACTATCCGGCCGGACCAGGCCGACAAGGAGTTCCAGGATGGCGAACGCGTGGTTCGAGACAGTCGCTGAGGCGCAGCGGCGGGCGAAGAAGCGGCTGCCCAAGGGCGTGTACGGCGCGCTGGTCGCCGGGTCCGAGCGCGGGCTGACCGCCGAGGACAACCTGACCGCCTTCGCCGAACTGGGCTTCGCGCCGCACACCGCGGGCCTGGCCAACGAGCGGAACATGGGCGTGACCGTCATGGGTCAGTCCATGTCGATGCCGGTGATGATCAGCCCGACCGGCGTGCAGGCGGTGCATCCGGACGGTGAGGTGGCGGTGGCCCGCGCCGCCGCAGCCCGCGGAGTCGCGATGGGGCTGTCCTCCTTCGCCAGCAAGCCCATCGAGGAGGTCGTCGCGGCCAACCCGCAGACCTTCTTCCAGATGTACTGGGTGGGCACCCGCGAGGAGATGCTCGCCCGCATGGAGCGCGCCCGCCGCGCCGGCGCCGTCGGCATGATCGCCACGCTCGACTGGTCCTTCGCCTACGGCCGCGACTGGGGCAGCCCGTTCATCCCGGAGAAGATCAACTTCGAGGCGGCCCGGCGGTACGCACCGCAGGTGCTGGCTCGTCCCCGGTGGCTGCTCGACTTCGCCAAGACCGGCAAGATCCCCGACCTCACCGTGCCGAACATGGTCGCCAACCCCGGTGACGAGGCGCCCACGTTCTTCGGTGCGTACGGCATGTGGATGCAGTCGCCCATGCCGACCTGGGAGGACGTCGCCTGGCTGCGCGAGCAGTGGGGCGGGCCGTTCATGCTCAAGGGCGTCATGCGCGTCGATGACGCCAAGCGCGCCGTGGACGCCGGCGTCACCGCCATCTCGGTCTCCAACCACGGCGGCAACAATCTCGACGGCACCCCGGCCTCGATCCGCGCACTGCCGGCCGTCGCCGACGCCGTCGGCGATCAGATCGAGGTGCTGCTGGACGGCGGAATCCGCCGCGGTGGGGACGTGGCCAAGGCCCTCGCCCTGGGCGCCAAGGCCGTCATGATCGGGCGCGCCTACCTGTGGGGTCTCGCGGCCAACGGCCAGGCCGGCGTGGAGAACGTGCTCGACCTGATGCGCGACGGGCTCGGCTCGGCGATGGTCGGCCTGGGCCGGCCGTCGGTGGCCGACCTCAGCCGCGAGGACATCGTGATCCCGCCCGGCTTCGAGCGTCACCTCGGCGACGACAAGATGCCCGACGCCCCGATGGAGAGCATCACGCGCCGCGGCCGCACCAGCGCCTGAGCCGTCCGTGCCCGGCGGGGAGAGTGCCGGGCGCGGACGGAACTGGGAGTCGGGCTCAGACGTCGGCCCCGTGACCGTCGCCACCGTGGTCGTCACCCACGTCGCGTCCCGGACCGCGGTCGTCGTTCGCGTCGTGAGCCACCGGGTCGTCCACCCCGTGCCCGCCCCGGTCGTCGGCCGCGGACCCGGTCGGCGCGGAGGACGACGGGGATGTGGGCGAGGCGGTCGAGGAGGAGGTCGACGAGGACGTGGACATGGACGATTCGGTGGCGGGGGAGAACGTGGAGACCACGGACGAGTCCTCCGTGGACCGGCCGTCGGGTGCGGCGGCGTAGGCGAGCCCGGCCAGGGAGGCGCTCATGGCAAGGGCGGCGGCGGTGGTGGTTGTCTTCCTCATGGCGGTGACGATCCGTCCGCCCAGGTCAAGGCCACGCTAAGCCGCCCCCAAGGCTCCTCCCAGGTCGCTGGTCCCGGAGCAGCTCGATCCGCCGGCGCAGCCGGGGCCGCATGGCCAGGGGGAAGGTGGGCATGGCGACCCGGAAAGCCGGGGCCGGCCACCACCACGGGGACCCGGAGACCCCCACGGATCGGCCGGACCACGTCTCGACCGTCTACGGCTGGCTGTGCCGGATCGCGCCACACCCCGCCGAGGTCGAGGACCTGCTCGTCGAGGTCGTCCGCCTATCCCGGGACACCGCGCCGGCCTGCGCGAGGGCCGCGTCCGACACCACCCGCCTGCAGTTCCTGATCATCCAGTCGGTGCCCCGGCGCCGGGGAATGCCCGCTCGGACGATCCGGTCCGGCCGAATCCGTACTGCGGACGCCGAGGCGTCCCTCAGCCACCTCGTGAGCACGCCGTCGACGTCCTGCACTCCCAGCAGCGGTCGATCGGGGCCGGCCGCGCGCAGCGTCAGTTCGCGGGGACGCACCAGAGCGAGTTCCGCACCGGCGGCGCCGTCGAGCACCCGGTCCAGCGCGTCGTCGAACCGGCAC
>JAOPWM010000146.1 GCA_025965695.1 Blastococcus sp. | reverse complement strand
CGGCGGCGAAGTCGATGTCGTCGTAGCCGACGATCGCGAGGTCGTCGGGCACCCGCACCCCGTGCCGGACCATCTCCTGGTGCCGGTGGACGCGGCGCGCTGGGGAACGCCCTGGAGGTGCGCATCTACCAGCCGAACCCGGGTGCAGAGGGAGCGTGCGCGGCGGCCACGCGGATCGGCGCCGGCTGAGCCGGAGCGGGCTCGAGGAGAAGCAGAGGGATCAGCCGCCGGGTCCGGCTCTGGTACTCGACGTACGAGGGGAACACCGTGCAGGCCCGCGACCACCACCCGCCGCGCTCCCGACCCGAGGCCTCCCGGGCGAGCAGAAAAAGGACCAGGTCCCCGTCACGCAGGGTGACCTTGGGGTCGGCGAGCGCGTTGACGTACCAGTGCGGGTGCCGGTCGGACCCCGCCATCGAGGCGACGACCGCGTAGACCCCGGCGTGCGTGATCCGCATGAGGGGTGTCTTGCGCAGCAGGCCACTGCGAGCGCCCACCGTGGTCAGCAGCACGACCGACCGGCCACGCAGGCCGACGCCGGTGCGCTCGAGGTGCTCGACCTCGTCCCGCACCCATGGCACGGTGCTGGGTCCGTAGTCGCGGTCCGGTGCCATGAGCAGAGTGTTCACCGCGACGAACGCCTGCACCGCGGTGCATCGGATCCGCTGGCGGGAACGCCGCCTGGCGGGGGGCGGCTGAGCGGACGGGGATGGCACCCTGATCGGGTGCCGCGCAGCGGCCATCGACGGAGCGGAGGGTCTGGCATCGGCAAGACCGGGTCCGAGGCTCGCTCTCCGGGGACCAACTGGGCGGGCAACTACCGCTACCAGGCGAGGCGCCTGCATCGGCCGTCGAGCCTCGAGCAGTTGCGCGAGGTCGTCGCCGGCGCATCGAGCGTGCACGTGCTGGGCTCGCGGCACTCGTTCAACGGCATCGCCGATGCCGCGGACCTGATCTCGCTCGAGGCGCTCCACTCCGAGGAGGCGCTGCCCGCCGGCGTTCTGGTCGACCGCGACGCACAGACGGTCTCCTTCGGCGCGGGACTGAAGTACGGCGAGCTGGTCGAGAGGCTGAACGACGAGGGGATGGCCCTGCACAACCTCGCGTCGCTGCCGCACATCTCGGTCGCCGGTGCCGTGGCAACGGCGACGCACGGCTCGGGGGTCAGGAACGGCAACCTCGCGACCGCGGTCGTGGCGCTGGAGCTGGTCACCTCCAGCGGTGAACTTCTCGAGGTCTCCAGGGGCGACCCCGACTTCGACGGCATGGTGGTCGGGCTGGGGGCGCTCGGCGCGGTCACCCGCGTCACGCTCGATGTGCAACCGGCCTTCGAGGTGCGGCAGCGGGTGTTCGAAGGACTTTCCTTCGAGGCGCTCTGCGAGCACTTCGACGAGATCGTCTCCTGCGGTTACAGCGTGAGCGTCTTCACCCATTGGGAAGACACCGTCGACCAGGTGTGGGTGAAGACCCGGGCCGACGAGCCGGACGGAATGGACGGCGACCTCTTCGGTGCGACGCCCGCGACGGTCGACCGGCATGTGATCCGCGGGCTGGACCCGACACCCTGCACCCCGCAACTGGGCCGGCCGGGCCCCTGGTCGGACCGGCTGCCGCACTTCCGCATGGGCTTCACGCCGAGCGCCGGTGAGGAGCTCCAGTCGGAGTACCTGCTTCCGCGCCGCCATGCCGTCGAGGCGATCGAGGCGGTGCGCGCTCTCGCGGGCAGGATCCGGCCGCTCCTGCTCGTGTGCGAGATCCGCACGGTGGCCGCGGACCGGCTGTGGATGAGCATGAACTACGGCGAGGACTCCGTGGCTCTGCACTTCACGTGGAAGCCCGAGCAGGACGCGGTCGAGAAGGTGCTGGGCCAGCTGGAGAGCAGCCTCTCCCGCTTCGGGGCTCGCCCGCACTGGGGCAAGGTGTTCACCGCGGGCGCAACGGACCTCGCACCCCTCTACGAACGCCATGCGGACTTCGTCCGTCTGGTGGAGCGGCTGGACCCCCGCGGCGCGTTCCGCAACGCGTGGCTCGAAGCCCGCGTCCTGGGCCGCGGGTAGCCGCGCGGACGACGGTGGACATGCTGGAGCACCGCGTCCGGCCCTAGGCTAGGAGGATGATCGAACGGGCGCCGTTCGGCGCGACCGGTTCACCGTCCGCACCGCGGCCAACGCCGGCAGCTTGCCGGACTACGTCCGGGTAGTGAGCAACGGGGCGGCGACGTTCAGCTCCTCGGCGATCGGCCGGCGGGGCGGCATGCAGGACCTCATGGCCGCGGACGCCCACCCCTGGCCGGTTCTCGCGCACGAGTTCCTGCACGCGCTCGGGGTCTACCACGAGCAGTCACGGTCGGACCGGGACGCATTCGTGGAGATCAAGTGGGACAACATCCAGGACGGCCCCCCGCCGGACGGCGAGATCAATGCGCTGGGCAACTTCCAGACCAAGCCGGACGCGGTCGACTATTTCGACTACGGCTCGGTCATGCACTACCACGGGAAGGCCTTCGCGAAGGACACCTCGAAGCCGACGATCGTGCCCGCCAGGCCGGTGTGGTCATCGGCCAGCGCAACGGCCTCAGCTATGGCGACCGGCAGACCGTCGCCAAGATCTACGAGCGCTTCTTCTCCAAGGGCTACGCGGGTGTGTGGCGGGCGGGGAGCGGGCGGTACGGGCTGTGGGCGAATGCCGCGTGGAACGACTTCAGCGGCGAGTGGCAGGCGTGGAGCGCCGACGGCCTGCGGCTCGTAGACATCCATGTCCAGCCCACGCGGCAGGGTCTGCGCTACTCCGGCGTGTTCTCGGAAGGCACTGGTGGGCACGGGCTCTGGGTCGACGCACCGTGGGAGAGCTTCGTCGCCAAGTGGCAGGAATGGTCGGGGCGGGGTCTGCGCCTGCACGACGTCTTCGTGCGCAGCGTGAACGGTCAGGACCGCTACACCGGGGTCTTCCTGGAGGGCGGCGGTGGGCACGGCCTGTGGGCCAACGTGACCTGGGAGAGCTTTGCGGCGAAGTGGCAGGAGCTCGGCGGCCAGGGGCTGCGGCTGATCGACTTCGAGATCGTGAACCCGGCTGCGGGTGCGATCTTCGACGGGGTCGACGTGGGCGAGTCCGCTCTCCCCATGGCCGAGGAGCCGTTCGGCGGCATCCTTGCCGCGATGGAGCCGGCTGCCGCGCGGGTCCCGGAACAGGCGGAGGGCTACGGCGCCGCGCAGTTCGACGGTCAGCCGGCCCCCACCGGAGCCGCCTTGGCGACGGCCCAGGGCGGCGCCGTGCTGCCGAACATCGTCGCCCCGAGAGACACCGACGCGGGTGTCCGCGGCGGCCTGGTCAGCAGCGGTGCGCGGGACGGGACGGCGACCGAGGCGTCCGGCTACGGAGGTGCCACGTTCGGCTGACCGAGGCTCCTCGTCTCCGGACCATGACGCCCGGTGCGACGACACTGCTGTCCCGATCCGCGGCCGGGCGGGCACTTTCGCCTCTTGGCCGCGAGCGGGGACAGTTCGCGGCCATGCGTGCGATGTCGTACGAGTTCGCGGGACGACGCCGGTCTGGCGGCCGAACCCGAGTTCCGCGCCGCGATGCGGGCCTGCAGGCGGTGGGCGGTCGACGACGTGCTCACCTACTCAGCGGAGGAGGCGGTGGTCCCGGGCGAGTCGCCGATGCCGCGCTGGTCGAGGGACGGCCTGCAGAAGCCTTTCCAGCGCTGACGTGATCACGCCGGACAAGCCCCTTGCCGACGTCGTCGCCCCGGACCTGGACGTCCTGTTCTGCGGGATCAACCCGTCCCTGCTGTCGGCGGCCCGTGGGCACCATTTCGCCCGGCCGGGGAACCGCTTCTGGCCGGCGCTGTACCTGGCCGGTCTGACTCCTCGCCGGCTGGCACCGGAACAGGACCGGGAGCTGCCCCGGTACGGGCTCGGGGTGACCAACCTGGCGGACCGGCCGACGCGGACCGCCGCCGAGCTGACTCCGGACGAGCTGCGTGCGGGGGCTCTGACCCTGGCCGACCTGGTGGGCCGGTACCGGCCGCGAGTGGTGGCGGTGCTGGGCATCACCGCCTGGCGGGTGGCCTTCGACCGGCCTCGCGCCGGAATAGGCGTGCAGCCGGAGCGGGTGGGGGGAGCGACGACCTGGGTGGCGCCGAACCCGAGCGGTCTCAACGCTCACCACCAGCTCCCCGACCTCGCGGCGTTCTACCGGCGGCTCCGGCCGGGGTGTGCGGGGTCAGACCTCGACCGGACTGCCCATCGTGACGGTCCGGTCGACCGGTAGGCCGAAGTAGGCGGCCGGATCGGCGGCGTTGTGCGCCAGCCTCAGGAAGAGGACCTTGCGCCACTGCGCCATCCCTTTCGCCCGGGTCCGCCGAAGTGCCCCGCGGGACAGGAAGAACGACGCGTCCTCCACCGAGATCGTGCCGGGCTCGAGGTCACAGGTCACGCACGCCTGGACGAGCGCCTGCGGCAGATTCGGTTCGTCCGAGAAGCCGAATCGGACGGCGAGGTGCTGGATGCGGTCGCCCTCGTAGCCCAGATGGTCGACCTCGAACCGGTCCGCCACCGGTACGTGGGGGACGTTGGCGGAGCTGGCGGACACGATGATCACGTTCTCGTGGAGGATCTTGTTGTGCCGGACGTTGGCCCGCAGCGCCAGCGGGGTGGTCTCCTTGCCTGGGTGCGGGAACACCGCGGTTCCGGGGACCCGGGGCAGCCCGCGCGCGTACAGGTCGTCGATGAACTCCCGGAGCGACCCCTCCTGCTCCCGGCGGTTCCGGGCCACGATTTCCCGTCCACGCCGCCAGGTGGTCATGACGGTGAAGACCACGACGGCGATGAGCAGCGGCAGCCACCCGCCGTGGGCCACCTTCGACAGGTTCGCCGCGAGGAAGGTGAGCTCGACGCCGCCGAACGCCACGGCGGCGAGGGCGAGCTGCCACGGCCGCCAGTGCCACAGCACCCTGGCCACGAGCAGCATCAGCAGCGTGTCGATGACCAGGGCGCCCGTGACGGACACGCCGTACGCGGTGGCCAGCCGCTCCGCGGAGCCGAAGGTCAGCATCACCACGAGCACGCCGACGAACAGCGCGCCGTTGACGCCCGGGAGGTAGATCTGCCCGCTCTCGTGCTCGGAGGTCTGCCGCACCGTGACCGGTGGCAGCAGGCCGAGCTGGACGGCCTGCCGGGAGAGCGAGAAGGCACCGGAGATGACCGCCTGGCTGGCGATCACGGTCGCCGCGGTGGCCAGCAGGACCATCGGCATCTGCGCCCAGCTCGGGAAGAGCAGGTAGAACGGGCTCGAGACGGTGTCCGGGTGTCGGATGATCAGCGAGGCCTGGCCGAGGTAGTTCAGCGTCAGCGCCGGGAACACGACGAAGAACCACCCGCGCAGAATCGGTGACCGGCCGAAGTGCCCCATGTCCGCGTAGAGGGCCTCGGCGCCGGTGATGACCAGCACGACGGCGCCCATCGCGACGAAGGCGATGCCGGGATGCCCGACGACGAAGGCGATCGCGTAGGTCGGCGAGAGCCCCTTCAGGACGCCGGGGTGCGCCACGATCCCGCCCACTCCGGCTGCGGCCAGCGCGGCGAACCACAACAGCGTGATCGGCCCGAAGAGGGCGCCCACCCGGCCGGTGCCGAAGCGCTGGACGGCGAACAGGACGGTGAGGATCACCGCGGCGACCGGCACCACGACGTGCCCGAGCGCCGGCGCGGCGACCCGGACCCCCTCGACCGCGGAGAGCACGCTGATCGCCGGAGTGATCAGGGAGTCGCCGTAGAAGAGGGACACCCCGAGGATCCCGATGACGACGAGCGGCGCGGTGCTCGTGCCCCGGCGTGCGTACAGGCGCCGGGCCAGCGCGGTGAGCGCCATGACGCCGCCCTCGCCCTCGTTGTCGGCCCGCATGAGGATCCCGATGTACTTGACCGACACGATCAGGGTCACCGACCAGAACATCATCGAGATGACCCCGTAGACGTCTCCCACCGTCGGGCGCACCGCGCCGTCGTTGATGGAGAACACGGTCTGCAACGCGTAGAGCGGGCTGGTGCCGATGTCGCCGAAGACGATGCCGAGCGCGGCCAGGACGAGGCCGCCGGCCGCGGCGTGCGGGGTTGTCTCGCGAGGCGGCTTCGTACCCGCGGTCGGGGAGTGGGGGTGCGCGGTTCCCGAGGTCGTCGCGCCGCTTCCTCGGACCAGATCGTCGGTCACCACTCACTCCTCACGTGGCCAGCGCTGATAAGGAGCGTGCACCCGCGCGCCCCTGGCTGCACCAGTTACTCGGAAGGAAAGTGGGACACGCCGCGGAGAGGTCTGCCCTCGCCGGGATGAGCCTCTCGCCCTCGAGGGCGCTCAGTCGAGGGACAGGCGACGACAGACATCGCCGAGGCCCCGGGCCACGGGCGCGGGCCGTGCTCGGCAGAGACACGGTGACGGTGGACCCGGGACCGGAGTCGTCGACCTGCGCACCGAGGTGGGCCTCCGAGGGTCTGCAGACGCTGGTGCTCGAGCCGGAGATCCTCGGCGGGCAGGCGCGCACGAGCTCCCTCATCCGCAACTACCTCGCCGGCCGGGCGGTCGAAGAGGAATGGTTGCCGCGACGGCAATCCACCTCCTGCACGAGTACCTGGCCCAGTCGTCCACCTGGCCCAGTCGTCGATGGCCGCGGGCTCACCGGGCCGGTCTACGACCAGGGCGTGACGGGTCGCTCCTGTCGCTCGCCGTCGACGATCAGGTCGACCCGCTCATTGCGGAAGCAGAGCAGCCCGGCGATCCGCGGGTTCTCCGGGATGGGCGTCGGATAGCTCCATACGAGATCCTCGACCACCCGGTCTCCCACTCGGGCCGCCCACCACGTAGCCACGCCCTTGTACGGGCACACCGACACCGTCTCGTTCGGCAGGAGCTCGGCGACGACGTCGTCGGGCGGCAGGTAGTACCGCACCGGCAGGCCCGTCTCGAACAGCAGGAGGGGGCGCCGGCTCTCGGCCAGCAGGTGACCGTCCAGCTCGACCCGGACGTGCCGGGAGCTCGGGACGACGTCGACGCGCTTGTGCGGGTCGCGCGCGTGGGCCTGCAGCCGCTCTTCTTCCTCGAACCAGGTGAGGCCGCGCCAGGAGAACGTGATCAGCCCGGCCAGCGCCTCGAGCGGCGGAGGCGGGGAGGTGTGCATCCAGGCGCC
>JAOPWM010000133.1 GCA_025965695.1 Blastococcus sp. | reverse complement strand
CGGCGAGCATCGCGAGTCGTCGAGGTCGGCGGCCCAGTAGTTCTCCGCGCGCAGTCCGATGCCGTCGAACCCGGCGGCTGCGGCCGCACGCACCGGTCGGCGAACGAGACCTCCGTGCCGAGCGTGTCGGAGCTGATCACGAGCGGTGGCGCGTCGACCATGTTTGCGGTCCGGGTTTCAGTTGCCGTCGTTCAACGGCAAGGGAACGACATTCTCGTAGTCGACGACACCGGTGGCGTGCCGGCGGGCGATGTAGCCGAAGGTCATGGCCCGGCCGAGGTTGATGCCGCCGGGGGGTGGTGCCCGCCCATCACGTTGGCCTGGTCACTGCCCGCGGCGTACAGGCCTGAGATCGGCTGCCCGTCGCCGGTGAGCATGCGGGACCGCGTCGGTCTTCAGACCGTTGCGTCCACGCCGTTCCACTGCTCGGAACGCGGCCGTACCTGCGGCCGGCTCTGGTCAGCGCTGTGTCGGGCGGGGTAGGCCGTCCACACGGTGATGCGACGCGTAGGTCTGGAAGGGGTGCCGGCCCACCGCGCCTCCGTCCTCGACGAGGCAGACGAGAGAGGCCAACGACTGCATGAACATCTGCGTCTCCGGCGCCTGCCTCCCGCTCGTGTCGGACGTCTGACCCCGGGGAACTGCACGCCCGGCCGACACAGCAACCTCGTCTCCGGCGCGCCGGATCCAGCGGTCCGTGTCGACTCAGGTCCCCCCGGCCCGTGGCGGAGTCCTGCCTCGCGTGCGATCGAGAGGGTGCCGGCCTCGGGCCCGCAGCCGTTCACCTGCGTGGGCGGCCAGCTGCCGGGCCGTGATCACCTGGACGCGGTCTGCCCGGAGTCGGCCGAATGCCGTCACATCCAGCTCGGTGAGCATGCGGTCGACCGTCGTCAGCAACGCCGAGTTGAGTTCCCAGAGTCCGTGCCGGCTCCGCGGGTCGGCGAGCAGTAGCTCCTGGACTTCCAGTCGCGCCCTGCGCAGCTCCTCCAGCGCCTCCGCAAGCTGCTCCTGCTCCTGTTCGCCTGCCGTCTCCAGCTCCTGGCGGAGCAACCGGCCGAACGCCCGGACCACGCCTCCCATCTGATGCATGACGAACGCCGTGGACCTACGGACCTCGTCGGCGTAGTCCGGGTCCTCCTGGACACCCGTCCGCTCGCGAGTGGCGTCGTAGACGGCGCGGAACAGGGTCCGCAGCGACACAGAGATGTGCTCGAGCGTGTCCAGGCCCTCGCGCAGCCCCGGCCCTACTGCCGGACTGCCGAGCGCACGCACGTTGAGCCGGCGGCTCTCCACGGCATGGGCGAGCGCGCGGTCGACCTGGGGCGCGTGCCGGTTGAGGCGGCGGGCATCGTCCAACCACCTGGTCGCCTGCTCGTCGGTGACTGCTCCCGCGGACAGGACCGTCGCGGCGGAGTCGAGGAGGCCGGCGATCTCTTCCGCGAACTTCTCCACCGCCTGCCCGGCGTACTTGGTCTGCACGGCGGGTGGGAACAGCACGTTGACCAGCACACCCACGGCCGCCCCGACGAGGGTCTCGACGACGCGGCCTGCCCCGACGGACTCCGCCCCTGCGGAGTAACCCACGCCCAGCACGAGCATGGCGCTGATCGGCACCTCCACCAGGTTCGGGCCGAGCCGGAGCACCTGGCCCACCACGATGGACGCCGCGACGAGAGCGGCCAGGCTCCACCAGGTGAGCCCCACGACGGACACGAACAGCACCGCAAGGGCGACCCCGGCCACCACGCTCAACACGCGCTGGATGCCGCTCGCCAGCGTGCTCGCCAGCGTCGTCTGCACGACAAGCAGCGCGGTGAGGGCGGCGATGAGCGGCGGCGGCGTGCGCAACCCCACCAGTTCGGCGACGACGAAGGCGGCGACTGTTGCCGCGGTCATCCGTCCCGCCCGGAGGAGCGCGGACCAGCCCCGCTGCCGCACCCGGCGAAGGACGTCGGCGGCCGTCAGCGTCAGGACACGCCACGCTCTTCGTGTCAGGCGGCCCATCTCCTCATCTTGGCCCACGCTCCCGGCCCTCCGCGCCGGCCGCGCGTTCGACGACCTGTCGGGCGACAACGACTCAAACGAGGGCGCGCGGAGGTCTTGACTGTTTCTGAAACCGGTTTCATCATTATGGCTCAACCAGGGGGAGTCATGTCCATCCGAGATGTCGCAGCACAAGCGGGCGTGTCGCCTGCGACCGTGTCGCGGGTGTTCACCCGCCCCGACACGGTCGCAGCAGACACCCGACGTCGGGTCATCGCGGTTGCCGACGAGCTGAACTACACGCCCCACCCCGTCGCACGCTCGTTGGCACAGGGGCGGACCGGCACCATCGGCATCGTCGTCCCCGATATCGCGAACTCCTTCTCCGCCGTCACCATCAAGGCGGTCCAGAAGGAGGCGCGCCGCGACGGCTTCACCCTGTTCGTGGCGGGATCGGACGAGTTCGCGCTGGACGAGGAGCGGTGGGCCCGGGCGATGGCCGCCCAGGTGGACGGCCTGCTGCTCGTGTCGCCCCAGATGTCGGACGACACTCTGCTCGCGCTCGCGGGCATGACCCCCGTGGTCATGACCAACCGCCTGCTCGACGGGATCCCCGCTGTCCTCACCGATGCGTACGAGGCCACCGGTCACGCCGTCGAGCACCTGTACGCGCTCGGCCACCGCGAACTGGTCTATCTGGCGGGCCCGGATGGCTACTCGAACGAGGTCCGGCTGCGTGGGTTCCGCGACGCCTGTGGCCGACTGGGGATCGCCGCGTCGGAACTCGGTCCCTTCTCTGCCCGGTTCTCGGCCGGCCTCCGGGCCGGCGACCTCGTTCTCGCCACGTCCGCCACCGGCGTGGTCGCCTACAACGACGAAGTGGCGGTGGGTGTGATCAACCGGCTCGCCGATCGCGGCATCCGGGTGCCCCAGGACGTGAGCGTCGTCGGCCACGACGACACCCAGCTCGCCGAGATGGTCATGCCGCGGCTCACCACCGTGCGCATTCCCGCGGCCGCTGCGGGAGCGGCGGCCCTCGGGATGCTGCTGGACATGGTGGCGGGCCGCGACGGTGCGGTGCATGGTCCCCTCCGGCTTCCCGGCGAGCTCGTCGTCCGCGCCAGCACGGGACCGGCGGGCCCAGTCGGTGGCAAGGACGAGGACGACAGGTCGTGAGCGACGTAGATCTCCGCTACGAGGCTGCTGCCGAGCGGCGCGCGCGGATCCTGTCGACGCTCCGGGCTGTCGGCTTCGTCTCGATCGCCGAACTCGCCCGCGAGTTGCGCGTTTCCCACATGACCATCCGCCGGGACCTCCACACGCTGGAGGGCACCGGAGACCTGCGGTTGGTGCACGGGGGAGCCAGCCTGAACCCAGGTGCGCGAGGGGCCGCCTTCCCGGACGAGGCGCACACGAAGGCGCAGGAACGTGTCGCGGGACGCGCAGCCAGTCTCGTCGGCGCGACAGACACGATCGCGATCGACGCCGGCCCGACGGCCTATGCGCTGGCCCGAGCCCTGCCGGAGGACTTCGGCGGCTGTGTCATCACGCACTCGATGCCCGTGATCCAGCTGCTCGCCGAACGGATGGGGGCGACGCGGCTGGTGGCGCTCGGGGGTGAACTCCTCGGCGACCGCCGTGCGTTCGTCGGTCCCACGACGGAGGCCGCTGTCGACCAGTTGCGCGCGCGGACGTTCTTCGTTTCGCCGTTCGCCGTCGACTCCCGGGGAACGTATGCGCGGTCGCCCGCGGAGGCGAGCGTGGAACGTCGCCTGATGGAGATAGCAGATGAGGTCGTGCTCATCTCGACGCCTGAGGCCTTCACCCGTTCCGCCCCGGCCCGCGTGGCACCGCTGGACCGGCTGACGGCGCTCGTCGCCGGCCCATGGGTGCCGCCGGACGTCGCTACGGCACTGAAGCGGGCAGCGGTGACCCTGTACGTCGTCCCCGGGGCAGACTGCTGACGATGCCGCATCTGGGGCGCCTCTCGTTGCACCGTCAATAGCGTCCCACTGAACGGAAGTGACGACTACGGAGAACTACCGGTCGCTCACCTGAATGCCCCAATGTGTGAAACCGATCTACGGATGTGCACAGGGGGACAGTACATTGTATTGACGGGGTTCTTGACGCAGGAATAGCGTCCGCAACACGCCATCCGGAGACACGGGAGTTTCCGTCGCGCTGTTGTCGACGCTCCGTGCTTCGGGATATCCGGGCTGCTCTGCGGCCCGAAATCCGAGAAGAGGCACCGATGCGGGCGAGTGAATCAGGGCATGGCAGCCAGACAACCCGGAGCCCGGGGGCATCGCCGCAGTCGGGAGCGCACAATCGGTTCCTTATCAAGCTCACGGTGATCTCTACGCTCGGAGGCCTGCTGTTCGGCTATGACACCGGCGTCATCTCCGGTGCCCTGCTGTACATGAAGGACGACCTGAACCTGACCACCTTCTCCGAGGCGGTCGTCGTCAGCTCGTTGCTCTTCCCGGGGGCAGCATTCGGAGCCCTGCTCGGCGGCAAGCTGGCGGACAAGCTGGGCCGCAAGGGGAGCCTGCTGGTCTGTGCGGGCCTGTTCCTCGTCGGGGCCCTGATCTGCACGCTCGCCCCCAACGCGGTGATCATGACGATCGGCCGGATCCTCCTGGGATTCGGCGTGGGGGCTGCCGCGACGACCTGCCCCCTGTACCTGGCGGAGATGGCGCCCGCCCACCGGCGTGGACGGATGGTCACCATCAACGAACTGATGATCGTGACCGGTCAGTTCCTTGCTTTCGCGATGAACGCTATCCTTGATGCCCTCATCAAGGACCCGCACGTCTGGCGGTGGATGCTGGGGGTCGCCACGATCCCGGCGGTCGCGCTCTTCGTCGGAATGTTCTTCCTGCCCGACTCGCCCCGCTGGTACGCGGTGCGCGGTCGGCTGCAGGAGACCAAGCGCGTCCTGGAACTGAGCCGGGACCCGGCGGAGGCCGCCGAGGAGTACAACGTCATCGCCGAGCACGCCAAGCGGGACGTCGCCGAGGACAAGGGCGCGGCCATGCGTGACCTGCGGGCGTACCCGTGGATGCGACGGATCCTGTGGATCGGCTGCGGTCTCGCCACCGTGCAGCAGGCGACGGGGATCAACACCGTCAACTACTACGCGCCGACCATCCTGGAGTCGACCGGGCTCGGGGCGAGCGCGTCGCTCATCCTGACCATCACTATCGGTGTCGTGGCAATCATCGGGACCATCCTCGGGATCGTCCTTCTGGGGTACTACAACCGCCGGCCCCTGCTCCTCACCGGATTCACCGGGGTCGCCGCCGGACACGCGGTGCTCGCGCTGTCCTTCATGCTGCCGGAGTCGGGTTTCCGCAGTTATCTGATCCTGGCCGCAATGCTGATCGTCGTCTTCTTCGTGCAGACGTTCATCGGCACCCTGGTGTGGCTGCTGCTCTCCGAGATCTTCCCCATGACCATCCGGGGCTTCGCGATGGGCATCGCGGTGTTCGTCCTCTGGACGGTCAACGCGGCGATCTCCTTCGCCTTCCCGCCTCTCGTGGCCGCGCTGGGTGCGACCCCGACCTTCGGGCTGTTCGCCCTGGTCAACGTCGGGTCGATCCTCTTCGTGAAGAAGTTCGCACCTGAGACTCGTGGCCGCACGCTCGAGGAACTCGAGGACGATTTCCGCGCGCACGAGGACCCTGCGGAGTACGTGCACCGGGCGCCGGCCGGCGTTCACGGGTCCTGAGACCCGACCGTCCCCACATGTCCACGGAGGGCATCCCGACCGCTTCGACCGGTCGGCACGGAGCCGCTGAGGGACCACGAGGAGGTGGCCCGGCGCTCGAGCATGTCGGTCCGCCACCGCGTTCTCTGGTCGGCAGACTCACGGCGATCCTTTCCACTTTCCTCGCCGGGGACTCCCATTCCGTCACCGAGATCGCGCGTCTGACCCGGCTCCCGGTGTCCACGACGCACCGGCTGACCGGGGAGCTCGTTTCGTGGCAACTGCTCCGGCGGAGAGCGGATGGCCGCTACGAGGTCGGGCTCACGGTGCAGCGGCTGGGCGGGGAGGGCTGGTCCGTCCCGTCCCTGCACGAGCGGGGGCCACAGGTGGTCACCGACCTGTGCGAGGTCACGCACCGACGAGCACGGCTGGGCGTGCTCAGGGGCGCGCAGGTGGCCTACATCGAGAAGCAGACGGGTACCGAGGCGGCGACGGCGTTCTGTGCCAACGCCGTCCTCCCCGCGCACGCAACAGCTCTCGGCAAGGCGCTCCTGGCGTTCGCACCGCGGGAGACCGTCGCCTCGGTCGAGCAGCGATTGACCGCCTATACCAGTCGCACGCTGACCAGCCCCGACAAGCTCCACCGCGCGTTGCAGGCCATCCGGCTCACGCGCACGGCTGAGGCCCGGGGGGAGCTGTTCCCGGGCGACTGGGCGGTGGCGGTCCCTGTCTTCGGTGGAGGCGGCGTCGTCGTCGCCGCCCTGGAACTCGACGTCCACGGCCTGCGCACCGACATCGAGTCGTGCAGGGTGGCCCTAGCCGTCGCCGCTCGTGGGCTGTCGCGCGAACTGGCAGTCGACATGCACCCGGCCGGCCGTCCTCACCTGCGGTTGCTGCCCCGGCCGGACGGGGTCGACCCGGCTCGGGCGGTGGCGGCCCGTGGCACGGCAGCGACGTGATAGTGGCTCCGGATCCCGGTGGGTGGAATGTGTGTGACACCGCCCACCCACGCTTGAAAGGTTGCGCGCGTGTCCCGCAAAAAGCCTGAAGAACTGCGCAGTCACCGTTGGTATGGGGCAACGGATCTGCGCTCGTTCGGTCATCGATCGCGTACTGCACAAATGGGTTTCGACGCGGCGGATTATCGAGGCAAGCCGGTCATTGCCATCGTCAACACGTGGAGCGATATCAACCCTTGTCATACGCATTTTCGGCAGCGTGCGGAAGATGTGAAACGCGGAATCTGGCAGGCGGGCGGATTTCCGGTGGAGCTTCCTGCCATGTCGCTCTCGGAGCCATTTCAGAAGCCGACGACGATGCTCTACCGGAATCTGCTGGCGATGGAGACCGAGGAGTTGCTGCGCTCCTACCCGATCGACGGGGCCGTGCTCATGGGCGGGTGTGACAAGACCACGCCGGGCCTGCTGATGGGCGCGGAGTCGATGGACCTCCCCGCCCTTTTCCTGCCGGCGGGTCCGATGCTCCGCGGGCACTGGGGGGGCACGACCCTGGGCTCGGGGTCGGACACCTGGAAGTACTGGGCGGACCTCCGCGCCGGGAACATCACCCGGGAGGACTGGCAGGAGATCGAGAACGGCATCGCCCGGTCGCCCGGCCACTGCATGACCATGGGCACAGCCTCCACGATGACCAGCGCCGCGGAAGCGCTGGGCGTCACCCTGCCGGGTGCGGCCTCGATCCCCGCGGCCGACTCGCGCCACGCCGTCATGGCCGCGCACACCGGGCGACGGATCGTCGACATGGTGTGGGAGGACGTCAAGCTCTCCGACATCCTCACCCGCGCGGCGTTCCGCAATGCGGTCACCACGGTGCTCGCGCTCGGTGGCTCGACCAACGCGATCATCCACCTCATCGCGATGGCGCGGCGTCTCGACGTCGGACTGGGACTCGACGACTTCGAGGAACTGGCGCGTCGTACCCCGTTGCTGGCCAACATTCGTCCGTCCGGCAAGTACCTCATGGAGGACTTCTTCTACGCGGGCGGGCTGCCGGCACTGCTGCGCAACCTCGGGGATCTCCTCGACACCACGGCGCTCACGGCGAACGGCCAGACGCTGGGCGAGAACATCGAGCGGGCCAAGGTGTTCGACGAGGACGTCATCCGGACCCGCGACAACGCGCTCGTCGCCTCCGACACCCTCGCAGTGCTGTTCGGCAATCTCGCGCCCGACGGCGCGGTGATCAAGCCGCCTGCGGCCGAGGCGCGTCTGCACAAGCACGCCGGGCCGGCCGTCGTCTTCGACAACTACGACGACATGGCCGCGCGGATCGACGACCCGGATCTTCCGGTCGATGAGAACTCGGTTCTGGTCCTGCGCAACGCCGGTCCGCAGGGAGCCCCCGGGATGCCGGAATGGGGACAGCTGCCCCTTCCGAAGAAGCTGCTGGAGCGGGGCGTGCGCGACATGGTGCGGATCTCCGATGCCCGCATGAGCGGCACGAGCTACGGGGCGTGCGTGCTGCACGTCGCGCCCGAGTCCTCCATCGGCGGCCCGCTCGCCCTGGTCGAGGACGGCGACGTCATCGAGCTGGACGTGGCCGCCCGCCGGCTCTCGCTGCACGTCAGCGACGAGGAGTTGGAGAAGCGTCGCGCGGACTGGCAGCAGCCGCCGGCGAAGTACGGCCGTGGATACGGGGCGCTCTACCTGAAGCACATCACGCAGGCCAACGAGGGGTGCGACTTCGACTTCCTTGAGGCGGGCCCACCCGTGCCCGAGCCCGAGATCCACTGAGGGGGAGCCGACCGATGAAGCTCGGTGCCTACACCGCCGTTCTGCACGACAGGCCGTTGCCGGAGGCGCTCGCGATCCTGAGCGAGATGGGGCTGGTGAGTGCCGAGATCAACTCCGGCGGCTTTCTTCCCGCACCACACCTGCCGATCGCCGACATCCGTTCCAGCGCGGGCGCGCGAGAGGAGTACCTGGGTCTGTTCACCGAGGCCGGCATGACGCTGACCGCCCTGAACTGCAACGGGAACCCGCTGCATCCCGACCCCGAGGTCCGCGACAAGCACAGCCAGGACGTGCGCGACGCGATCGAGCTGGGCGGGCTGCTGGGCGTGAAGCGGGTGGTCACCATGTCCGGTCTCCCCGGTGCCGACCGGAGCGCGCGGCTGCCCTCGTGGACGGTGCTGCCATGGGAGTCGGCCTACCTCGACGCCCGCGACTACCAGTGGGAGGAAGTGGCGATCCCGTACTGGCGCGACATCCAGGCCCGCGCCGCCGACGCCGACGTCAAGGTGTGCATCGAGATGCTCCAGCACAACATCGTCTACAACCCCGCCACGATGCTGCGGCTGGCCACCGAGATCAACGCCACCCACGTCGGTGCCGAGATGGATCCCAGCCATCTGTTCTGGCAGGGCATCGACCCGGTCGCGGCGATCGGGGCTCTCGGCGACCTCGTCTACAACGCGGCCGCCAAGGACACCCGGATCAATGAGGCCGTGAAGGTCAACGGCGTGCTCGACGACCGATTCGTCCGGGTCGCGCCCGACGAGCCGGATGCGGTGTCGCTGGGCGGGCAGTACACCATGTCGCGCTGGCCGGAGAACTCGTCGTGGGACTTCGTAGCCGTCGGCCGCGGACACGACGTCGCCTTCTGGTGCGAGTTCCTCGCCGCGCTCGAGAAGGTGGATCCCGGCATGGCCGTGAACATCGAGCACGAGGACCAGGAACTCGACCAGCTCGAGGGCCTGCGATTTGCCGCGCCGACGCTCCTCGAGGCGTCCGGACGGCCTGGATCACGAGACGCCGACGACCGAGGGGGTAGATGACGTGGGCGCCGTTCGGCTCACCGTCTCGCAGGCACTGGTGCGCTTCCTTGCCAACCAGTACAGCGAGCGCGACGGAGTGCAGCAGCGACTGATCCCGGGCTGCTTCGGCATCTTCGGGCACGGCAACGTGGCCGGAGTGGGTCAGGCTCTGCTCGAGGCCCACACGACCGGGTCCGCCGACCTCCCGTACTACCTGGCGCGCAACGAGCAGGGAATGGTGCACGCCTCGGTCGGCTATTCGCGAATGCGCAACCGGTTGCAGGCTCTGGCCTGCACCGCGTCGATCGGTCCTGGCTCGACGAACATGTTGACCGGCGCGGCGCTAGCCACCACGAACCGCATCCCGGTGCTGCTGCTGGCAAGCGACATCTTCGCCACCCGGGTGGGCAGCCCAGTGCTCCAGGAGCTGGAGCTGCCGAGCGGGTACGACGTGTCGGTCAACGACGCGTTCCGGCCGCTGTCGCGCTTCTTCGACCGTGTCTGGCGACCCGAGCAACTCCCGGCCGCGATGCTCGGCGCGATGCGCGTGCTCACCGACCAGGCGGAGACCGGCGCGGTCACCATCGCGTTGCCGCAGGACGTGCAGGCCGAGGCGCACGACTGGGACGAGGAGCTCTTTGCCCCTCGCGTGTGGCACATCCCGCGGCCGCTGCCCGAGCCGGCGGCCCTGGCGCGTGCCGTCGCGGTCCTCCGGTCGGGCCGCCAGCCGCTGATCATCGCCGGCGGGGGAGTGCTGTACAGCGAGGCCACCGAGGAGCTGCGCCGCTTCGCCGAGGCCACCGGCATACCGGTGGCCGACACCCAGGCGGGCAAGGGCGCGATCCTGTGGGACCACCCCCAGGCCGTCGGCGGTGTCGGTTCCACCGGTTCCCCGGTCGCCAACGCGCTGGCCCGCGAGGCCGACGTCGTCCTGGGGATCGGCACCCGCTACAGCGACTTCACCACCGCGTCCAGGACCGCCTTCCAGAACCCGGACGTGCGGTTCGTCAACCTCAACATCGCCGCCCTCGACGTGGCCAAGCACTCCGGTGTCATGCTCCTGGCGGACGCCCGCACCGGGCTGGAGGCGCTCACCCGGGAGCTCGAGGGGTACCGCGTCGACGAGGAGTACACCCGGCGGCACCGGACGCTGTTCGACGACTGGAACAAGGTCGTCGACGAGGCCTACCACCTCGGCCATGGACCGCTGCCGGCCCAGACGGAGGTGCTGGGCGCGCTCAACGAGACGATCGGGACCAACGCGACGGTCGTGCAGGCCGCCGGGAGCATGCCGGGCGACCTGCAGATGCTCTGGCGCGCGCAGGAAACGAAGCAGTACCACGTCGAGTACGCCTTCTCCTGCATGGGCTATGAGATCGCCGGCGCGCTGGGGATCAAGATGGCCGCGCCGGAGCGGGAGGTCTACTCCCTCGTCGGTGATGGCTCCTACCTCATGATGGCGCAGGAGATCGTCACGGCGGTCTCGGAGAACATCAAGCTGATCATCGTGATCGTGCAGAACCACGGGTTCTCCTCGATCGGGTCCCTGTCGGAGTCCTTGGGATCGCAGCGATTCGGCACGAACTACCGCTACCGGGACCCCGCGACCGGAATGCTCAGCGGCGACACCCTGCCCGTCGATCTCGCGGCCAACGCCGAGAGCCTGGGGGCGGATGTCATCCGGGTGAAGACGATCGACGAGTTCCGGGATGCGCTCGCCGCCGCCCGCGCGTCGAGCCGCACCACGGCGGTCCACATCGAGACCGACATGTTTGCTCCCGTGCCGTCGTCGCAGAGCTGGTGGGACGTGCCGGTCTCCGAGGTGGCGCAGCTGGAAAGCACCCAGCAAGCACGCAAGACCTATGAGCAGCACAAGTCCGAGCAGCGGCCGTTCCTTCGGCCGAGCGAGCAGGAAGGCCCAGCATGAGCGCACCCACCGACCTGTCCCGGCTGCGTCTCGGGACGGCACCCGATTCCTGGGGCGTGTGGTTCCCCGAGGACCCGCAGCAGGTGACGTGGCAGCAGTATCTGGACGAGCTCCCGAAGGCGGGCTACGTCTGGACCGAGCTCGGACCTCAGGGGTTCCTGCCGCAGGACCCGGAACAGTTGCGCGACGAGCTCGACAGCCGCGGCCTGCAGGTGTGCGGCGGCACGGTCTTCGCCGGCCTGCACCGGGGCAAGGAGGCCCTGGACGAGGCGATCGAAGCCTTCGGCCGGGAGGCGCGGCTGCTGAGCGCTGTGGGGGCGAAGTACCTGGTCCACCTGCCCGAGCAGTACACCGACATGCACACCGGCGCAGCGACCGAGCCGGGGCAGCTGGATCTTCAGCAGTGGGAGAACCTCGTCACCGGCACCAACGAGCTCGGCCGCGTGATGCTCGAGGAGTACGGCATCGAGCTGGTCTTCCACCCCCACGTCGACACGCACGTGGACACCCAGGACCGGGTGGAGAAGTTCCTGCAGGACACCGACCCGCGCTACGTGAACCTGTGCCTGGACACCGGGCACATCTCCTACTGCGCCGGCGACAACATCGAGATCATCCGGAACTTCCCCGACCGCATCCACTACGTGCACCTCAAGCAAATCGACCCCGAGGTACGTGAGCGCGTCCGAGCGGAGAACCTGCCGCTGTCCGAGGCGGTGAAGCTCGGCGCAATGGTGGAGCCGCCGTACGGGATTCCGGCCATGCCTCCGCTGCTCGAGGCGCTGGCGGACCTCGACAGGGAGATCTTCACCGTCATCGAGCAGGACCTCTACCCGGTCGAGCCGGACGTCCCGCTCCCCATCGCCGCGCGCACCGCCGGCTACCTCGTCGCCTGCGGGCTCGGCCCGGTTCGGCGCTGGCCCTACAACCGCTGACACCCCTTCAGGAAGGACTCTTGTCGTGACAGTCAATGTCGGCGTCATCGGCGTCGGGATGATCGGCCAGGACCACATCCGCAGACTCACGCACGTCCTGTCCGGAGCCCGCGTCGCCGCGGTCACCGATGCCGACATGGAGCGCGCCCAGACCGTCGCGGACGGTCTACCCGGGGCGAAGCTTCACAAGACCGGTCAGGACCTGATCGAGGATCCCGACGTCGACGCCGTCGTGGTCGCTTCGTGGGGGCCGACGCATGAGGAGTTCGTGCTGGCCTGCATCGCCGCGGGCAAGCAGGTCTTTTGCGAGAAGCCGCTGGCGACCACGCGGGAGGCGTGTGAGCGGATTCTCGACGCCGAGGTGGCGGCCGGCCGCCGCATGGTGATGGTCGGGTTCATGCGCCGCTACGACGACGCGTACCGCACGATGAAGGAGGAGTTGGCCGCGGGCACGATCGGCGCGCCGCTCATGTACTACTCCGGGCACCGCAACCCGTCGGTCCCGCCCAGCGTCACCACCGAGGGCGTGCTGGTCGACACGTGCGTGCACGACATCGACGTCTCCCGCTGGCTACTGGATTCCGAGGTCGTGTCGACCCAGGTCTTCAGCCCGCGCCGGGCCGGACAGGCGGCGGACGTGCTGCAGGACCCTCTCCTGCTGATGCTGATCATGGCGAACGACGTGATCGTCAACGTGGAGGCCGCGGTGAACGTCGCCTACGGCTACGACATCCGAGGTGAGGTCCTCGGCGAGACAGGCACGATCGAGCTCGCCGAGAGCAGCAAGATCATCGTCAAGCGCGAGGGTCGGTACAGCGGGCGCGTGCCCGCTGACTGGCGGGAGCGGTTCCTGCGGGCCTACGACACCGAGTTCCAGGAATGGATCGATGCCGTCGCCGCGGGGCGCTCCACGGGACCGAGTTCGTGGGACGGGTACGCGGCAACCCTTGTCTGCGACGCCGCGACCGAGGCCTACCGGACTGGCGCGCCGGCTCCGGTGACGATGCGCGAGAAGCCCGATCTCTACATGGTCGGCGCCTCGGGGGACGGCCACGCCCCCACGGGCACCGACTGACGGCGGGCGGAGATCTCATGGCGAAGATCGCGCTCGACCCGGCGATGTACCACCCCGAACTGTCGGTGGCCGACGAAGTGCGCAAGGCCGCGGAGCTGGGCTACGAGTACCTGGAGCTGTCGCCGCGCGCGGACTGGTTCTTCTGGCAGCGCTATCCCAAGGCCGACGACGCCGCGCTCGCCGAGGTGAAGAAGGCCTGCAAGGAGACCGGTGTGCAGATGCTGACCCTGGTCCCGGTCTTCAACTGGTCGTCCCCGGACGAGCAGGAGCGCCAGGCCCAGGTGCGCAACTGGCGGCGGCTGCTGGAGATCGCCAGTGAGCTGGAGTGCCCGTTGGTCAACTCGGAGTTCTCCGGCGACCCCAACGACCCCGTCCGTTCGGAGCACGCCTTCTACCGGTCGATGGAGGAGCTCATCCCGGTCTTCGAGCAGTACGGGATCGCGCTGAACCTCGAGGCGCACCCGTACGACTTCACCGAGCGCAACGACGATGCGGTCCAGATCATCCGCAGCCTCAACCGGCCCTGGGTGAACTACGTGTACTGCGCACCGCACACGTTCCACCTGTCGGACGGGGCGGGGGACGTGCGCCGGATGCTGGAGTACGCCGGGGACCGGACGGCGCACCTGCACATCGCCGATTGCTACAACCACAAGCTGAGGCAGGGCCACCGGTACATCGTCAATCCGCCCGGCGCGGACGTCCGCATCCACCAGCACAACGAGATCGGCAACGGCGACGTCGACTGGGACGACTTCTTCGCCACCCTGCGGGAGACGAACTTCGACGGGATCGCCACGGTCTGCGTCTTCGGCTGGGAAGAGGAGGCCGACGCACTGCACCGGCGGATGCGCGAAAGGGTCGCTGCCGAGTTGAAGGCCTGACATGGCGGACGCGACGACGGTCGAGGTGACTTGCGTGCTCGACGCGCGGGCAGAGCTGGGGGAGTGCCCCGTCTGGTCGCTCCAGGAGCAGGCGCTCTACTGGGAAGACATCCGTGCACCCGCGCTGCACCGGCTCGACCCCGACACCGGCGCCACCCACACCTGGCCGATGCCCAGCCGGATCGGGTCGTTCGGGCTCCGGGAGTCCGGGGGTGCCGTCGTGGCACTGGAGGATGGCTTCCATCTGCTGGATCTCGACACCGGGCGGCTGGAGTTCGTGGTCGGGCCGAAGCGGGTGCCGGGAACCCGCTTCAACGACGGCAAAGTCTCTCCGGACGGCCGGTTCTTCGCCGGGACGATGGATGAGGAGCTGCTCTCCCGCCCCATCGCCACGCTGTTCCGGCTCGATCCGGACCTGCGCCTGCACCGGGTCGTCGAGGACCTCGTCGTGTCCAACGGCCTGGCCTGGACCGCGGACGGCCGAACGATGTACCACTCCGACAGCAAAGGTCCGGTGATCTGGGCTTACGACTACGACGCCGACAGCGGGGCGTTGTCCCACAGGCGGGAGGTCGCCCGGCCGACCGAGGAGATCGGCCGGCCCGACGGCGCGGCCACCGACGAGCAGGGCTACTACTGGAGCGCCGGGATCTCGGCGGGCGTGCTCAATCGGTGGTCGCCCGACGGCCGGCTCGACCGCAGCATCCCGCTGCCGTGCTCGAACCCGACCGCTCCGTGCTTCGGGGGCCCCGACCTGCGGACGGTCTTCGTCACATCTCTCCGGCACGACCTTCCTCCGGAGGTACTCGCCGCCAAGCCGCTGTCGGGCGGGATCTTCGCCGTGCGCGTCGACGTCCCCGGCGTGCCGATCAGCCGCTTCCGCGGTTGAGACCCAGCACGAACCCAGGAAGGAGCCCCTGATGCTCAACGTCTGCATGGTGGGTCACGGCATGATGGGCGTCTGGCACTCCGAGGCGCTCACCCACGTTCCGGAAGCCCAGCTGCACACCGTCGTCGGACGCAAGCAGTCGTCGACGGGTGCGAAGACGCCCACAGCCGGCCGCACGCCGCCGTCGACGGAGGAGTTCGCGCGCGGCTACGGCTACAAGAAGTGGACGACGGACCTCGGTGAGGCGCTGGCGGACCCCGAGGTCGACATCGTCATCATCGCCGGCCCCAGCGAGACCCACGCGGACATGGCGCTCGCCTCTCTGGAGGCCGGTAAGCACACCCTCGTCGAGATCCCCATCGCGATGAACCTCGACGGCGCCGAGCGGGTGGTGGACACCGCCCGCGACCGCGGCCTGACGCTCGGGGTGGTGCACCCGATGCGGTTCCGTGCCGAGCGGCAACCGGTTGTCGACCGGGTCCACCGCGGCCTGGAACGCGTCAGCCATCACCAGGGTCGCTTCTTCATCCACCGGCTGCAGAACGTCGGGGCCACCGGGCTGCAGCGATCCTGGACGGACAACCTGCTGTGGCACCACACCACCCACCTGATCGACGTGGGGCTCTGGATGGTCTGCGGCGGTGACATGACCACCGCCGATGCACGGATCCGCCGTGTGTACAGCGCCTATCCGCCGATCGAGCCCCGCACCGGGATCCCGATGGAGCTGGTCCTGGTGGTGGAGACCCACGACGACCAGACCGTCGTCTGCACCGGCTCCTACTACTCCGGGGAGTACGTCTACGACACGCTCGCTGTGACCGACCGCGACAGCTACCGCATCGACGAGCGACGGTCGGTGATGTTCACCGCCGAGGGCGAGCAGCACATCGCCTCCGAGCAGCAGAACGCCGAGCTGATCGCCCCGGACTTCGTGCGTGCCCTCGCCGAGGGACGGGAACCCATGGTGCCGGGCTGGTCCGTCCTGCCCGCCATGCGCGTGTTGCACCAGATCCAGGAGGACTGGGACAAGCAGCACGGCAAGCAGGTGCTGCCCGGCCGCCCGGTCACCTGAGGGCCGCCCCCCAGGCCCCGTACCGACCCTCTACGCACGGAAAGAGGACCCGTGACCGCCGACCTCCAGATCGATCCGCTGCCCGACGGGGTGCTCCACGTGCTCCGGCAAGTCAGCACCTCCACGCTCGCCACCCAGCTGTACAAGCGCGGGCTCCGGCAGCCCCAACTGCTCGGCGTGCGGCCGCTCAGCCAGGTCGCCGACGGCTTCGTGGCCGAGGCGTTCACGATGCGCTTCATCCCGGCCCGAGAGGACGTCGACACCCTCGACCCCTACCGCAGCGGGAACACCTTGCAGTGGGAGGCGATCGAGAGCGTGCCGCCGGGCCACGTCATCGTGGTGGACAGCCGGGGCGACGCCAGCGCGGCCTCGGGTGGGGACATGCTGATGACCCGGGCGTGGAAGCGCGGGGCAGCCGGCTTCGTCACCGACGGCGGCCTGCGCGACGGACACGTCCTGGCGCAGCTGCCGTTCCCGACCTACGCCAGCACGGTGACCATCACCACCCGCGCGGCCTGGCACCACGTCGCCGACCTGCAGGTGCCCATCTCGTGCGCCGGGGTCGCGGTATACCCCGGCGACGTCCTGGTCGCCGACCGCGACGGCATCATCGTCGTCCCGCGGTCGTGGGCGGCCGACCTCGCCGAGCCGGCCCTGGAGCAGGAGAAGCTCGAGGCGTACGTGGCCACGAAGATCGCTGCAGGCCTGCCATTGGCCGGCAACTACCCGCCGGGCGAGGAGACGCGAGCCGAGTACAAGCGACTTCTGGCCGGCGCCGGCCCGGACGGTCTCGCGCCGATCTGGCAGGAAGGGGCGGCGACATGACCGCGGCCACGAACGGGACTGCCGCGACCCCCGGGAGACATCGTGTGGTCGTCGTCGGTGGCGGGTTCGGCGGCCTCAACGTCACCCGCGCCCTGGCCGACACCGACGTGGAGGTAACGCTGGTCGACCGGACGAACCACCACCTGTTCCAGCCGCTCCTGTACCAGGTGGCCGCCGGGATCCTGCCGCCCGGTCTGATCGCCCCTGCCCTGCGCAGCGTCATCAGGACTCAGACGAACGCTCGTGCGCTGCTGGCGGACGTGCAGGAGCTCGAACTGGATCGGCGGGTCGTTCGCGCGCGCGGGCCGGACGGCCGGAACCTCGAGCTTCCCTACGACACCCTCGTGGTGGCAGCAGGGGCGACCCACTCGTACTTCGGCAAGGACGAGTTCGCCGAGTACGCCCCGGGCATGAAGACCGTCGAGGACGCGCGGTACCTGCGCGACGGAATCCTGTCGAAGTTCGAGATGGCCGAGCTGGCCACGGACCCCGTCGAGCGCGCTGAGTGGCTGACCTTCGTCGTGATCGGCGCAGGCCCGACGGGAGTCGAACTCGTCGGGCAGATCGCCGAGCTTGCGCACAAGGTGCTGCCGAAGGACTACCGATCGGTGGACACGCGCGAGGCGCGGATCATCCTCCTGGAGGGGACAGGGGCGGTGCTCCCACCGTTCGCCCCGAAGCTCCAGGAGTACACGAAGAAGCGACTGGAGAAGATGGGCGTCGAGGTCCGGCTCAACACGCTGGCCGTCGACATGGACCACGACTCGATCACGATGAAGGGGCCGGACGGGCTCGAGACGATCCGCACGCGCACCCGAATCTGGGCTGCCGGTGTGCAGGCGTCTCCGCTGGCGAAGCGGCTCGCCGAGAAGGCGGGCGTCGAGACCGACCGGGCAGGGCGGGTCCCGGTGAACCCTGACTGCACGCTGCCCGGTCACCCTGAGGTGTTCGCGATCGGCGACATGGTGGCCCTCGACAAGCTGCCCGGTGTGGCGCAGCCGGCCATGCAGGAGGGCAAGTACGTCGGGAAGGTCATCAAGGCGCGTGTACGGGGCGAGGGACCACCAGCGCCGTTCAAGTATTTCGACAAGGGTTCGATGGCCACGATCGGCCACCGCGCCGCAGTCGCCGATGCCTTCGGCATGAAGCTCACCGGCTTCATCGCCTACGTCATGTGGGGCTTCATCCACGTGCTGTACCTGGTCGGCTGGGGCAACCGTCTGGGCACCCTGTACACCTGGGCCCGGGCACTGTGGTTCTCCAAGAACCGCGGCCACCGGATCATCACGTTCGAGTCGGCCAAGACCGACGTCACCGAGGGCCGGACCACGGCCGGACGCCCTCGGCCGATTCTTCCCCGAGCGGCCCCGGCCATGGGGGAGACCGGATCCGTGCCGCCCCGGCACGTGGGATGAGTCCGCGGATCAGATCAGCCGCGGCAGCGCCCGGACCACCAGGAGGTCTTCCACCGGCTCGCCGTCGAGGACGAGTCGCACCTTCCACACGCCCGAGTTCTGCAACGGTGTGACGGGATCGCCGGCCACGACGCGCTGAAAGGCGTCCCGGGCCTCGTCGGCTGTCGCGAATGTCTCCCAGCGCGGTCTCCGCTGGAGGGGACCCAGGCATTCGATGCGGTGCCGATGCTGTTTGTCGTCCGGAGGGGTGTCGTCGTCCGGACGGATGGGGGACAACCGTGGTCTCCCGACCACGTAACGACCGTTGCGCCGAACGCCGAGCCAGTCGTAGTTGCCCGTCGCCAGCTTGTCCCACAGGGCCTCGGGCTTCTTGATGGACTCGAGGACCGCATAGAGCTGCTGGCCGACCTCGGACTGCGCGTAGGACCGCTGAGGCGCCATGCGGCCCCATGGTAGAGATCGGTCCCGCGGGGATGGTTCCGAACTCATGACTTTCTGCACCGTGGGAGCGGGGACCCCCACATCACCCGAGCAGTGGGATGGCCTCCCGCCGTTCGCGCCGTGCTTCGATGATCTGAGCCGGGCTGTCGAACAGGCGGTCGTCTCGTGGACGGGCATCGGAATCAGCCGGCCGTCACGTCGCTCCGGAGCGTCTCGACCGCAGCAGACGTCACTCCCCGGAGGCGGCCGCACCACCGAGAAGAAGAACACCTCGGGCGCACCGGTGGTAGCGAGTTCCCGGGAGAGGCTCCGTGCGGCCACCGAGACCGGCGCGAACATCGCTCTCACACGGCCGGGGTCGGTGACGATGATCCCCAGCGCCGCGACGATGGCCCCACCCGGTCCGAAGACGGGCATTGCGAAGCAGCACTGGCCCGAGGGCCCGTGTGCGGGGTTGATCGCCACTCCCCGCTGGCGCGTGGCGGCGAGTTACTTCAGGAACGGTGCGGAGATGGCGGGCCACCGCTCACCCGACCCGGGAACCCCACCCTCGGCGAGATGGCGCGCGCTGCCGGGAGGCGAGAAGGCCAACAGGACGCGTCCCAGCGCCGTCGAGGGCATGGGGAGCGTGGCGCCCGGTAGGAATCCGGCAACCGGCGACGAGTCCGGCTGCTTCTCCATGTACGCGACCTCTCCGCGGACGATCACCCCCAATCTGGTGCGGCACCCGGTTGCCATCGCGATGTCCGCGAGCACGGGGCGGCTCGGTGCTCGGTCTCGAGCGGGTCGTCACCGCCGGGGGACGACGTCATCCGCAGCCGGACGCCCACCCGGTAGGCGCCGTCGTCGTTGCGCATCAGCGCGTGGCCCTCGACCAGCTCCCTCACCAGTCGGTGCGCGGTGGACGCCGGCAAGCCGGCCGAACGGGCGATATCGGTGAGCGTCGTCCGGGGTGATGCGGTGCCGCAACGCGTGCATGCCGTCCCGCAGGGTGACGTCCTGGATCTAGAGGTCGGGCTTCGCCTCGGCGGGCGTGGTCGTGGTCACGCGGCCACCTCCGCGGCGGTCCGCCGGGCCGTGCTCTCGGCGACCCGCAGGGCGGCCGAGGACATGATGTCGAGGTTGCTCCGCGTAGGCGGGCAGACAGTGCGCCGAGCCGTCGACCTCGAGGAACACGGTGACCTTGGTCGTGACCGGGCCGGCTCCGTCGGGCAGCAGGGTGTGGACCGGTTCGCCGGCGGGGATCGGGGCGACCGGCGGGACGACGTAGGCCCACTGGTCCGCGTTGGCCTTGATCTTCGCGACCGCCCAGTTGAACGCGAACCGGCGAGCTCCCGCGGCGCGCAGCAGCAGGCCGGACTGGACGTCGGTCACGTCCCGCCGCACCCACACCGCTCCATGCGCCACGACCGGGATAGTGCCGGACGGGTCAGACAGTTCATCTCACCGAAATCGTGAGGGGGGCGGTCAGTCAGGAGAGGTCCTACCACCAGCCCTTGCGCCGGGCCCAGAGCAGCAAGGTCGCCGACATGACGCTCATGACCGCGAGCAGGGCGACGAGTTGGCCGACGTGCGTGCTGCTGTTGACGATGACGTTCATCTCGAGGATCGAGGACAGCGCGGTCACCGGCAGGGTCACCGCTGCGATCACGGCGAGGCGTTCCGAGGCGATGGTCATCTTGGTGTTCGTGCGCGCCTCGTAGAACTCGATCACGCCGTGCAGGTAGTCGTGCTGCCCTTGCGCCATGGCGCTGATCCGGCGGAACTGGTCCTCCAGGTCGAGCAGCAGCGCGTGCGCGGGGCCGGCCCAGACGCCCAGGATGCCCATCCGCCCGTAGACCTCATGGCTCAGCGTGGCCATGTTGCGAACGGCCAGCAGGCCATGACGAACGGTGAACAGCTCCTCGAGGAACTGCTCCGGGTCCCTGCCATGCCCGCCCGTGACCTGGCGCTCCAGGTGCCAGACCTCCTCGGTGAGCGTGAAGAGGAGGTCGCGCATCCGTCCGGTCAGTGCCGTGACCAACGCGAACGACAGGTCGGCGGCCGACGTGGGGTGCAGCCGGCCGGTCTCGAGTCGGCGCGCGACGGCGCGGGTCTCGTCCAGGGCGACCTCGCTGCTGACGGCGGGGTTGACCGGGCCGTGCACGGTGATCAGCCAGTTCGGCCCGACGAACTGGTCGAGCCCGACGTAGTGCACGTGGCCTCGCGCACCGCGTTCGGGTGCGTGCAGGACGACGAAGACGTGGCCCGGGTAGACGTGGAGCTTCGGGACGGGATTGCGCCGGGCGCAGTCCGCGGCGGCCCGCTGGTGGATGCCGAAGCGCTCGGTCAGACGGTATGGGGGCTGGGGCCCCGCCACGAATGATCGTGGGTTGCCGCAGGGGTGGGCCCTGGCGGTAGAGCCACAGGCGTGGGAGGCCCCAGTGATCGGTCAGCGTACGAGTGTCGGCCTGGATGTTCATGCCCGTTCGGTCGTGGGCCGAGGGCTGGATGTGGAGACCGGTGAGGTGTTGCGAGCGCGGTTGACGCCGGCGCATGAGCAGGTGATCGGCCGGCTGCGGTCGTTGCCCGGGCCGGTGCGGGTCACCTATGAGGCCGGGCCGACCGGGTTCGGGCTGGCCCGGGCGCTGCAGGCGGCCGGGATCGACTGCCTGGTGGCGGCGCCCTCGCGGCTGCTGCGGCCGTCCGGGGAGCGGGTGAAGACCGACGCCAGGGACGCGCTGCACCTGGCCCAGCTGCTGGCGGTGGGCCAGGTGACCGCGGTCGCGGTGCCCGATGAGGACACCGAGGCCGCGCGGGACCTGGTGCGCCCGCGACGATGTGCGCGGGGACCTGATGAGGCCCCGGCATCGGGTCACCCATCTGCTGCTGCGCCAGGGCATCGTCTACTCCGGCGGCACCCCGTGGACCCGGCAGCACGAGAACTGGCTGCGCACGCAGCGCTTTCCGCGGCCGGCGCTGCAGGGCGCCTATGACGCGGCGTTGGAGGCGCTGGCCGCCACCGAGGGCCGCCGGGACCGCCTCGATGAGGCGATCACGACGCTGGCCGTGGACAGCCGGTTCACCCCGGTGATCGACCGGTTGACGTGCCTGCGTGGCATCTCGACGTTGACCGGCTTCGGGCTGGCGGTGGAGATCGGCGACTGGTCTCGGCTCTCCGGCGCCACGATCGGGGCCTACCTGGGCCTGGTGCCCGGTGAGCACTCCACCGGGGAGAGCCGCTCCCAAACCGGGGTGACCAAGACCGGCAACGGCCACGTCCGCCGGCTGCTGGTCGAGGCGGCCTGGCATCACCGGCCGCCCTACCGACCCTCGACCAAGCTGCAGCGCCGCTGGCACCGCGCGCCGGGCCCGGTGGTGGCGCACGCGGCGAAGGGCAACCGGCGGCTGCACGCCCGCTGGCAGTCCTTCGACGCGCGGCGCAAGCGGCCGGTGGTGGCCAATCTCGCGATCGCCCGGGAGCTGGCCTGCTGGTGCTGGGCGCTGGCGGTCATGGACCCCGACGGCTGACCGCCTCCGGCACCCAGACGCTCGTTGATGATCTTCAGGTACGTGACGGCAGCGTGAGGAGCGAACCCGCAACCGTTCTGTGAGCAGCCCGCACCCGGGCCACGCTCGACCAGTCAGATTCGCGGCAGCGCTCCCGCCGAACAACCCGTCCTGCGGTTCCGACCCGCGCATATGAGAGTGACCACGCGTCGACACCGACACGCTCGTCACACACCGGCATCAACGAGCCTCGAGGCAGTCCCTTCGGCGACGGCCGGAGGGGCTGCCTCACCCTGCTCTCTAGAACGGACAGTCCCCATATGAGAACGGCGGCAGCGTCGTCGTCCCACTCCGGCACGTCGACCCACACGATGCCCTGGCCGTCGAGCAACCCGTCGAATCGTCGGGGCGGCGCCGCTCGACCCCTTCCCCCGACAGGCGCAGGACGTCCACGCACCCAGTCTCGTGATCGAGCCCGCGGCTCAGCACTCGTTTCCGATGAGTGGGAGGGACCTCCACCGGGCCGGTTCCGGGTCAAGCATGGGCGAATGGCTCAGGACCCGTCCGAGATGCCCGCGGAAGTCGGAGAGCGCGCTGCGAACGTGCTGGCACCCGAATCCGGCCAGTTCGAGGACCTCGACGCCGCCGGTTTCGGTGGCGCGCTGGCTCAGGTCCTCAGATCCGGCGTATCCCACCCGGTCGTGCCGGGGCAGGTGGCCATGCGACTGGCGGCCGACCTCGCGCGCGTCCCGCTCGTCATGGCGGCCTCCTGGCTGGGCCGGGACGTCGAGCCCCCCGTACCGGTGGACGCGAAGGACCGGCGCTTCGCCGACCCGGCCTGGACCGGAAACCCCTTCTTCCATGGCCTGCGGCTGAGCTACCTGGCGGCCTGCCGAGCGGCCCGCGACGTCGTCGGGTCCGCCGGTCTCGACGACGTGACGGCGCGCAAGGCGGCGATGGCCACCGAGCTGATGCTCGACGCGCTGGCCCCGACGAACTTCCTGCCGACCAACCCGGCTGCTCTCAAGCGTGCGTTCGACACCGCCGGGATGAGCCTTGCCAAGGGCGCGCGCAACTTCGCCGACGACCTCGTGAACAACGAGGGACGCCCGCGGCAGGTCGACGCCCGCCCGTTCGAGGTCGGTCGCAACCTGGCCGCCACTCCCGCCAAGGTGGTCTATCGCAACGACCTGATGGAGCTCCTGCAGTACGAGCCGCAGACCGAGCAGGTACATGCGAACCCGCTGCTCTGCAGCCCGCCGTGGATCAACAAGTACTACGTGATGGACCTCGCGCCGGGCCGCAGCTTCATCGAGTGGGCCGTCCAACACGGCCGCACCGTGTTCGCCATCAGCTACAAGAACCCGTCGAAGGAGATGGCCGGCGTCACGATGGACGACTACCTCGTCCACGGGCCGCAGACCGCGCTCGACGCGATCCAGGAGATCACCGGCGCCGGGACCGTGGACATCGCCGGTCTCTGCCTCGGAGGCGCGCTCACCGCGATCACGAACGCCTATCTGATGCAGTCCGGAGACAGCCGGATCGGCACGCTCACGCTGTTGAACACGATGCTCGACTACGCGGAACCGGGCGCGCTGGGCATGTTCACCGACCGGGCCACGGTGGACAAGCTCGACCGCAAGATGCAGCGCGAGGGCGTCCTCGAGGGCGCGTCGATGGCCGGCACCTTCGACGTGCTGCGCGCCAACGACCTGATCTTCAACTACGTCGTCTCGAACTGGCTCATGGGCCAGGACCCGCCCGTCTTCGACATCCTCGCGTGGAACGCCGACAGCACCCGGATGCCCGCGGCGATGCACGCCTTCTACCTGCGCAACTTCTACGTGGAGAACAAGCTCGCGGCCGGCACGCTGGAGATAGCCGGAAAGGCGATCGACCTGAGTGCCATCAAGGCTCCGACCTACGTGGTCAGCGCGATCAACGACCACATCGTGCCGTGGGAGTCGTCGTACAAGACGACCGGCCTGGTCAGCGGGCCGGTGCGCTTCGTGCTCAGCAGCGGCGGGCACATCGCCGGCATCGTCAACCCGCCGGGCCCCAAGGCCTGGTACCAGGTCGCTGCGACCGACGACGCGCTGCCGGCCGGCGCCGGCGCCTGGCGCGCGGTCGCCGAGCGGCGCAGCGGCTCGTGGTGGGAGGACTGGGCGAGATGGTCGGACGAGCACGCCGGACCGATGCAGGAGCCGCCGGCCATGGGCAGCCAGCGGCACCCCGTGCTGGGCGACGGACCCGGTACCTACGTCCGGACGTGATGTTCGCGCGCGTCCCGCACCGGGGTCATCCGGCGTGCCGCGCGACCGACGGCGCGTCGTCGGGCACTGTCGCGTAGACGCCACCGACGGCTCGGACATCCGCGCCATCGGTCGACCGGACGCCGCCGCCCGCGAGCTCGCGGGACAGGCTGCGGGCGGCGATGGACAGCGCCGCCATCACCGGCTGTAGCTCGCGTCCCAGGTCCGGCACCGTCAGCTCGATCGCGGCCAGGACCTCGCCGCCCGCGCCGAAGACCGGCACCGCGACCCCGCACGTGGTGGCCTCCAGCTCGAAACGCGTGACCGCGACACGGGTGAGGCGGACGACGGCGAGCGCCCGCCGGAACCGGTCGGGCGCCGTCACCGTGTGCGGTGTGTACGGGCGTAGCCCCCGAAGGATCGTCATCTCGACGATGCTCACAGGCGCGAAGGCGAGCAGTGCCCGCCCCAGCGCCGTGGGGTGGACGGGCAGCGTCGCCGCAGGAAGGAAGTTGGACACCGGTCGCGGCCCAGGCTGCTTCTCGATGTAGGCGACTTCCAGCTCCCGCAGGACGCCCAACCGCACGCGGCAGCGTGTGACGCGGGCGAGGTCCTCCAGGACGCACGGGGCCCGCTCGCGCAGAGCCGGCCGGCAGGAGTCGCCGGAGCCCATCATGCGCAGGGCCAGCCCGGCCCGGTAGCGACCGTCGTCGGTGCGCTCCAGAAGCCGCCAGCTCGCCAGTTCGGACGTCAGTCGGTGCGCCGTGGAGATGGGTAGGCCGGCCAGCAGGGCGATCTCGGTCAGGGTGTGTTCGCTGCCCTCGGTGAACGTCATGAGAATCGACGTGATCTTGTTCGTGACGGACCGGCCGGCTTCGGTCGAGTTCCCTGCCATCGGAGTCCCCTAGCTGAGACGGTGCGACGCCACGCGATACCTGTGACCTGAGTCACGAGGAGAGAAGCACAGGGGTTATGCCCGTCACCAGTTCGAAATACCCCTCGAGCCATCCGGAAGACGAATGGAGCGATCCCGCTCCTGGGGTGGAGCTACCGATCCTGGGGTCGGACCCTGGGGCGAGCGACGTCCGCTCCGTGCACCCTCGGGTGCGTGGACCTGGACTGGTTGGAGACCTTCCTCGCGGTCGTCGACCGTGGCGGGTTCACGGCCGCGGCCGAGCAGGTCCACCGTTCGCAGTCCCGGGTGAGCGCGCACATCGCCTCGCTGGAGCGCCAGCTCGGGGTGCGGCTGCTGGACCGCACCCGCCGACCCGCTGCTCCGACGGCAGCGGGTGAGATCTTCGCCCGGCACGCCCGCGACATCGTGGCCGGCGTCGGGTCGGCTCGGGCAGCGATCGCTGCGCTCGGAGGCCTGGGCCAGCGCAGCCTGACGCTGTTCACGACGCCCTGTGTCGGCGCCGCCCTGTTTCCGGCGGTGCTGGCCCGCGTGACGTCGGAGCGGCCCGGCCTCCGGGTGGAGCTGGCCGAGCGGAGCTGGCAGGACATGGAACGCCGGTTCGTGGCCGACGGCGCGGGTCTGGCCGTGCTGCCCCGACTGGACGCGCCGACGGCGACCGGACTCCGCGAACGGGTCCTCTGGCGGGAGTCGTTGAAGGTCGTGGTCGGCGTGGAGCACGAGCTGGCGGAGGACGGCGGTCCGGTCCCGGTCGAGCGGCTGGTCCGCTTTCCCCTTCTCCTGTGCCGGGCGTTCGGCGACGGCGAGTCGGAGGTGCTGCGGCTGCTGACCCGGCGTGGGGTGATCGCGCAGCCGCGGGTGACTGCCGACACCCCGCAGACACTCACGTCGCTGGCGCGCGCCGGGGTGGGCGTCGCTGTGGTCAACGCCGTGGCGCTGGCGCCCCTGGACCTCGCCGGTCTCACCGTCCTCGAACTGGACGAGCCCGATCACTCCCTCGCCGTGGCGGCGTACTGGAGCGACGTGCTGCTCGACACCGACGCCGGCCGTCGGCTGCACCGTGCCGTCATCGACGCACCGGTCCCAGCGGGGGCCGAGCGGTTCGAGCGGGTGGCACGGGCGGGCTGAACCGCCGCGAGGTGGTTTCCCGGAGGTAGTGTGCGGCGATCTCGTCAGTCGGGCCGGCGGCCCGCCCGGACGAGGGCGCCCATTCCCCCGGGGAGCGCATGCACGGCTTCGTCGGTAGGCAACCCGAACTGGCCACGTTGCGCGCGCGGCTCGCCGCCGCGCGCGGGAGCGCTCCGCAGGTCGTGCAGATCCAGGGGCCGCCGGGGATCGGGAAGACCGCACTGCTCGCGGAGTTCCTCGAGGAGCCCGGTGGGAACCCGGCTCCGGTCGTGCTCCGCGCGAGCGGGGAAGAGACCGAGGACCTTCTGGCCTACGGCGTGCTCGACCAGCTCGTCCGATCGGCGGGCCCGCGCGGTGCCGGCGTCGTCGTTCCCGGGGGGCCGGTCGAGGACGCGGTGGCGGTCGGGTCGCGGCTGCTGGAACTGCTCGGCGCACTGGAGGCCGCGGCCCCGGTCGTTCTGGTGGTCGACGACATCCATTGGATGGACCAGCCGTCGCTCAAGGCCCTCGTGTTCGCGCTGCGCCGCCTGGTCGCCGATCCCGTCCTGGTGCTGTTGGCCGTGCGCGACATCGAGGCGTCGGAGCTTCCGGAAAGCCTGCGCCGGATCGTGACCGGCCCGGCGGGCAGCATGGTGCGGCTGCGTGGGCTCGAGGAGGAGGACCTCCGCGACCTCGGAGCGGAGATGGGGCTCGGGCGGCTCCCTGGTAGCGCGGCGGAACGGCTCCGCGACGGGACGCAGGGCAACCCCCTCTACGCCCGGGCGGTGCTCGAGGAGTTCCCTCCCGGCGCATGGGAGCCGGGGAACCGTCCGCTGCCGTCGCCGCGGTCGTTCCGCAGGCTCGTCCAGCGCCGCTACGACGCAAGCGGTGCCGACACCCGTCGCCTCGTCGACGCCGCGGCGGTGCTCGGGCCACGCTGTCCGCTCCCTCTCGCGTCGGTGCTCGGTGAGGTGATCGATCCGATCGCGGCCGTGGACGAGGCCGCGAGCCGCGATCTGCTCGTCCCGTCCACCGGGCATCCGCCGTGGACGCTGTCGTTCCCGCATCCGCTGGTGCGCTCGGCCCTGCATGATGCGCTCGGGCCGGCTCGGCGCACCGCCCTGCATGCCGCGGCCGCGACGTTGGTCGACGACGAGTCCGTCTCCCTGAGGCATCGGGTCGCCGCCGCCCCGGCCCGGGACGCCACCCTCTCGGTCGACCTGGCCCGCTTCGCCGAGCAGGAGGCGCTGCGGCAGGCATGGCCCAGTGCCGCCGCGCATCTCGTCGAGGCGGCGCGCCTGGCGCCGGACCCGGAGGAGGAGCAGCGCATGCTGCTCCTCGCCGTGAGCTGGCTGCTGCAGACCGGCGACGCCGCCAGGGCCGAGACCTTCGCGGACTCGATCCGGGGTCTTGCGGCCGGACCACTGCGCGACAGCGTCCTCGGGTCCCTCGCGATGGCGCGCGGGGAGCCGGCCACCGCGGAGGCCTTCCTGAACAGCGCGTGGGCGCGCTGCGACGAGGACACCGATCCGGAGGTGGTGGCCGGCATCGCCCTGCAGAACGGGGTGCACCGGTACGGGCGGCTGGATGCGGCCGGCGCCGTGGAGTGGTGCCGCCGTGCACTCGAGCGGACCGGGCCCGCAACGGCCACTCGGCAGACGGCCCAGACCTACCTCGCACACTCCCTCGGCTACAGCGGCCGCATGGCGGAGGCGTTCGCGGCGACGGGGGACGCCGACGGCGATCCCGGCGATGCCGGCTTCGGCTGGCTCCAGCCGCGCTCGGCGCGCGGGATGCTCCGGCTGGTCGAGGGGGACCTCGTCGGCGCGCGTGCCGATCTCACGGCGGTGGCCACGACGGCCCGCGAGCTCGGCGTGCTCAACACCGCGGCGTTCGCTTTCGCCAGCCTGTCCCGCGCCGACTACCTCGCGGGCGACTGGGACGACGCGGTGATGCACGCAGAGCGCGCGATCGCCGTCAACGACGAGTCGGAGTTCGAGTTCACCCAGGCGATGGTGATCAGCATCGCCGCGCTCGTGCCCGCCGCCCGTGGCGAGTGGGCCGTCGCGGAAGCGGTACTCGCCGGACCGGGCGCCGCGCTGCCCGGCGACTACGAGCGCTCCCTGCTCGCGCTCGCGGTGAGCCGCGCACGGCTGGCCGATTCCCGGGGCGACCCCGCCGGCGTCCTCGCGGCGCTCGAGCCCGTGCCGAGATTCCCCGTCCGTGACGCCGTCGACGAGCCCGGGTTCTGGTCGTGGGCCGACCTCTACGCCGAGGCGCTGGTGGCGACCGGCCGCGTGGCGGAGGCCGACCGGTTGCTCCTCCCGCACGAGGAACGGGCGTCGCAGCGGGGGCGGTACTCGGCCGTGGCACGCCTTGCCCGTGCCCGCGGGCGGGTGGAGGCTGCTGCGCGACGTCGGGACCGAGCCGAGGAGGCGTTCACGCGCGCGTTGGCGGCGGCGCACGAGGCGTCGTTCCCGTTCGAGGAGGCGAAGGTCGAGCTGGCCGCCGGCCAGTTCCTCCGTCGCGCCGGGCGGCGGCGGCGCGCCGTGGAACTGCTGGCTGCCGCCCAACGGACGTTCGTGGCGCTCGGGGCCGTGCCGTGGGCCGACCGCTGCGCCACCGAGCTCTCGGGCTCCGGCCTGCACCCGGTGTCCCGCGACGGCAGCCAGCGTGCCGCGCTCACGTCCCAGGAACTGGTCGTCGCCCGACTCGCGGCGGCGGGCTGGACCAACCGCGAGATCGCCGGGGAGCTGGTCGTGAGTGCGAAGACCGTGGAGTACCACCTCCGCAACGTGTTCCAGAAGCTCGGCATCGCGCGGCGCCGCGAGCTCTCCGCCCGGTTGGCAAATCTTCCGACGGCCGGCTGATGCGACGTTCCCACTGCACGGAACTACCGGACCACGCCGTTGCTGACGTCACCGTCGGCGGCGAGGCTGCCCCTGTGCCCATCGCCGCCCTGCATCAGCAGCTCGCCGACGAACTGTGGGAGGCCGACCGGTCAGCGAAGCCGGTCGCTCCGCTGACCGACCGTCACAGCGACCTCGCGATCGAGGACGCCTACGCGATCCAGACGATCAACATCGAGCGTCGCACCGCGGCGGGGGAGCGGGTCATCGGCCGCAAGGTCGGCCTGACCTCGCGGGCCATGCAGGAGCTGCTGGGCGTCGACGAGCCGGACTTCGGCGTCCTGACCGACCAGATGATCGTCGAGGACGGCGATCTGATCCCCATCTCCCGGCTCTCCCAGCCCCGCGTCGAGGCCGAGCTCGCCTTCGTCATGGCCCGCGACCTGGCCGGCCCCGGCGTCAGTACGGCGACCGCCCTGGACGCCATCGCCGGTGCCCTGCCGGCTGTAGAGGTCGTCGACAGCCGCGTCGCCGACTGGAAGATCACGTTGATCGACACCGTGGCCGACAACGCGTCCTCAGGCCTGGTGGTCATCGGCGGGCGGATGCGCCCGGTCGCCGACCTCGACCTCCGGCTCCTCGGTGTGGTCGTCTCCCGGAACGGTCAGCTGCTCGACACCGGCGCCGGCGCCGCCATCCTCGGCAACCCGGCCCGCTGCGTGGCCTGGCTGGCCAACAAGCTCGGCAGCCTGGGCACGGGTCTCCAAGCCGGCGACATCGTGCTCCCCGGCGCGGTCCACAAGATGGTGCCGGTACAGCCGGGCGACGTGTTCCGCGCGGAGTTCGCCCACCTCGGCGCGGTGACCGTGCGCTTCTCGAAGGAAGGCCCCGCCTGATGGAGGAGAGCGCCCGATGAGGGAGAGCACCGCGTGATCGACGCCCAGGGCATCGCCGACGTCCTCATCACCGCAGAGCGCGAGCGCAAGGGCATCGCCCAGATCAGCGAGGATCACCCCGATGTCGACGTCGCGACGGCCTACCGCGCTCAGCGGGCGTTCGTCCAGGCCAAGCTCGACGCCGGCGAGACCTTCGTCGGCTACAAGCTGGGCCTGACCAGCCGCAACAAGCAGCAGGCCATGGGGCTGGACGCACCGCTGTACGGGCGGGTCACCAGCGGCATGATCTCGACCTACGGCGTTCCCGTGCGGTTCGACCGGTTCATCCACCCCCGCGTGGAGTCCGAGATCGCCTTCCTGCTCGCCCGGGACATCGAGGCGCCTGCGACGGTCACGTCCGTGCTCGCCGCCACCGAGGTCGTGTTCGGCGCCGTCGACGTGCTCGACTCGCGCTACGAGAGCTTTCAGTTCACCCTTCCCGACGTCGTCGCCGACAACGCCAGCGCCGGTGCGTTCTACCTGGGCCCCGTCGCCCGGCGCCCGGACGACCTGGTGGACCTGCGGCTGCTCGGATGCGTCGTGCGGGTCGACGGCGACGTCGTGATGACGGCGGCCGGTGCGGCGGTCATGGGTCACCCGGCGGCGTCCGTTGCCTGGCTGGCCAACCAGCTCGCCGCTGAGGGGGAGGGACTGCGTGCGGGTCAGCTGGTCTTCTCCGGCGGCGTGACGGCGCCGGTGCCCGTCGTGGCGGGGGGCAGCGTGACCTTCGAGTTCGACGGGCTCGGCGCCATCGAGGTCTACGGCGCCTAGCGGGCCGGAAAGGGCCGTTCGCGGACGCTCGCCGGAAGGGGAGGCGCTGTGCTGACGTCCACCGCCGACGTGCCGACCGATGCTGCCGCGCGTTACGGCAAGCAGCTGCTGGCACACCTGGGGCGCAAGAACCGGGTCGAGCCCGTCGACGGCCGGTCGGACGCAGGGCGGCTCTTCTTCGCCTACGGCACGGGCACGGTCCGGCCCGAGGCCGGCCGGCTCCTGCTCGAGGCGACCGCACCGGATGCGGAGTCGCTCGCCCGCGTACAGGACGTGCTCGGGCGCCACCTCGAGCGCTTCGGCGCCCGCCGCGAGCTCACCGTCCACTGGTCGACCTAGGAGCTGCCGTGCAGATCATCCACACCGACGACGCGCCGTCGCACGTCGGACCGGTGCCCCAGGCCGTGGAGGCGGGCGGCTGGATCCACGTCTCCGCACTCTTCGGCGCGGACCCGAAGGAGCGGGCGATCCCGGACGATGCGCGCGCCCAGGCCGAGCAGCTGTTCGACAATCTGGCCGCGATCCTCGCGGCGGCAGATGCCGGGCTGACCGATGTCGTGCGGGTCGGCATCGTCATGCGCAACCTGCAGCAGGACCGGCCGGTCTTCAACGAGGTCTGGGCCCAGCGGTTCGGGAAGCACCGCCCCGCGCGGTCGGCGATCGAGTCCGCGGCCTTCGGCCGCCCCGGTGAGAACGCCCGGTTCATGATCGAGGTCGCGGCCTACCGTGGCTGATCCGGCGCCCGGTCCGTCAGGTGGCACCGAGCTCGTCGCCAGTTTCTTCACGCTCGCCGGGGCGGGATTCGGTCAATCACCCCGGAACACTTTCGTGCAGCGTTGCGAGGCGGCGGCGGCAGCCGGGTTCGCCGGCATCGGCTTGCACACCGACGATCTCGCTCGCACCCGCGCATCCGGGCTCGACGCTGCCGGCATGCGCCGCGTGCTCGACGGCGCGAATCTCCGCTTGGTCGAGATCGAGTTCATCGACGGCTGGGCGCTGGACGTCGATGCGGTCCTGTTCGCGGCCGCTGTGGCGGAGGTCGAGGCCGTCGCCGACCTTCTCGGCGGCCGGCACGTGAGCGCGGGCGAGTTCCGTCCAGGCCACCTCGATCTCGATGCTGCGGCGACGCGCTTGGCAGCCGTGGCCGACCGGCTGGACCAGCGAGGACTGCTCGTCGCGCTGGAGGCCTTTCCCTGGTCGGCGATCAACAATGTCGGTACGGCCGTCGAGCTGCTGCGGCGGGCCGGATCGGTGAACGCCGGGCTGATGGTCGACGTGTGGCACTTCTTCAACGGCGGCGCCGCCCTCGACGCGCTCGACGGGCTCCCCGCGGCGGGTGTGGCCGCCGTGCAGCTGAACGACGGTCCCCTGGTACAGGCGGATTTTCTTCGCCACGCCAGGGCGGCCCGGCGGCTTCCCGGTGAGGGCGACCTGGATGTCGTCGGGCTCGTGCGAGCAGTTCAGGAGACCGGTTTCGGGGGTCCGTGGTGCGTCGAGGTCAACACGCCCGAGTTCCGGGCGCTGCCGGTGGAGGCGGCCGCCAAGGCGGCGGCCGACGCAGCGATGGCCGTGCTCGACGCCGCTCGGAGGTAGGCGATGGTGAGGGGGACCGACCCGGCAGCGGACGAAGTGCTGCTGCGGAACGGCACGCGGCTCGTGGTGCGTCCGATCCGGCCTGCCGACGCGGATGCACTCGTGGCCCTGCACGCCCGGCTGTCGGCCGACACCATCTACCGCCGCTACTTCGGCCTGCGGCCGCACCTCTCGCCCGCCGATGTCGACCGGTTCACCCGTGTGGACGGTCGCGTCCGGTTCGCCCTCGTCGCGGTGCAGGAGAGCGACCTGGTCGCCGTCGCCCGTTACGAGGGCCGGCCGGGCGAGTGCAACGCGGAGCTGGCCGTCGTCGTCGACGACGCGCTGCACCATCAGGGCGTCGGCCGACTGCTGCTCGAGCGCCTGGCCGACGTCGCGCACGAGGCCGGGTTGGACACGCTCGCAGCCGACGTGCTGGCCGGCAACGCGGCGATGCTCGGCCTGCTCCGGACTCTGGGGCTACCGCGTCGGGCGGAGAGGGACGGTGACACGGTCACCGTGTTCGTCGACCTGTCCGGCTCCGAGCCGTCGACCGCGCGCCGGCAGCGGGCGCGACAGCACCTTGCACAGGCGGGCTCGGTCGTCCCGCCGGCCTGAGCGGGATTCCGCTCGGCGGGAGTCGCTGCCCAGGGAGGACGTTCCCGGCCAGGCTGGGCGACGTCCCCCACGTGAGGAACTGCCATGACCCAGCAGCACCGCGGTGACGTCGTCGATCTCCTGCTCGACCAGCATCGTGTGATCCGGGAACTGTGCGAAGAGGTCACCACGGCGGCCGTCGCCGATCGTGAGCAGCCTTTCCGGTCCCTCCTGCGGCTCCTGGCCGTGCACGAGGCCGTGGAGGAAGAGCTGGTCCACCCCTACGTGAAGCGTCGCGTCGAAGGCGCGAAGGCCGCCGTGACCGACCGGGTGGAGGAGGAACGCGAGGTCAACAAGATGCTCGTCGCGCTCGACGCGCTCGGCCCCACGAATCCGGGCTTCCAGGAGCTGTTCACCCGGTTCCGCACGGCGCTGCTCGCGCACGCCGACAAGGAGGAGAGCAGCGAGTTCGCCGGGCTCCGGACGGCGACGCGGCCCGGCGAGCGCACCGCGATGGCCGCCGCGATGCGCCTGGCGTCGGCCCTGGCGCCGACGCACCCGCACCCGGGCAACGAGTCGGCCTCCCGCGCACTGCTCGTGGGAACGCCCATGGCGATGATGGACCGGGCGCGCGACCTGCTCCGCGAAGCCATGCCGGGCCGCACGCGGGGCGAGGCGAGGGACGCGCCCACTTCCTAGCTCGCCGGGGGGTCCGGGTCCCGGCGCCGGGCGGTCACGACCTCCCGGAGCGGGCGCGGAACGATCCCGCGCGCAGCATCGAGCCGACGCGCCTTGCGCCGGGTGATCAGCACCCCGACCGTCGCGAGCAGCCAGACGGGGTACTGCACGAGCCACGCGACCCGGAACGCCTCGAAGGTGAAGCCACCGAGGGCGTTCAGCACGACGCCCATCGTGGCCAGCACCGCCAGGCTGGCGAGGAAACCGCCCAGGTTGACGATGCTCTGCGCCACGCCGAGGTTGGGGCTGGGATTGGACGTGCGCGCGATGTCGAACCCCACGACGGAGCCCGGCCCCCCGGCGGCGAGGACGATCACGAGCACGACCAGTAGCCACCGCGGCGCGGGTCCGGACAGGGCGAGCAACGCGGTCCACACGGTGACGTTCGCGGCGATGATGCTGAGCACCAGCCAGGAGCGGCGCAGCGGGTGCCGCGCGGTCAGCACGCCGACGACCGGGCCGATGACGATCGCGCAGACCACGAACAGGGAGACGAGTCCGCCGGCCTCGGCGGAGGAGAGCCCCTGCCCTGACACGAGGTAGGGCACGCCCCAGAGCAGCGAGAACACCATCATCGAGAACTGCGTGCCCATGTGCCCGAAGAAGCCCAGTCGCGTGCCGGGGCGCCGCCACACCGCGAGCATCTGGCCGCCGATCTCCCGGGCGGAGAAGGACGGCGCGGGGATCCACGCCCCGCGGGGGCCGTTCCGGACGACGGCCAGCGCGAGGGCCGCGGCCAGGGCACTGGCCGCCGCGGCCGCCGCGAACGCCGTCGACCAGCCGCGTGCGTGCAGCAGTGCGAGAAACGGCACGGCCGAGAGGATCTGCCCGATCTGGCCCAGGATGCCGGTGAGCTGCGTGATCAGCGGCACCCGGCGCGCAGCGAACCAGTGCGGGAGAAGCCCGAGGACCGCGACGAACATGACCGCGTCGCCCGCGCCCACGACGATGCGGGCCAGCACGACGAACGGCAGTGCGGGCGCGAACGCCAGCAGGAGCTGTCCCGCGGCGAGCAGGGTGCCCCCGAGCACCAGCACGGTGCGCGCACCCCAGCGGTCGACCAGCAGACCGCCCGGCAGCTGAGCGGCGATGTAGACCGCCACCTGCAGGAAGACGAACGCCGAGAGCGCGGCCGGGCTGATCCCGAACCGCTGCGCGGCATCGAGTCCGGCGACCCCGAAGGTCGTCCGCTGCATGACGGCCAGGATGTAGCCGAGCATGCCGACGCCCCAGACGAGGGCCGCACGCCGGACCGTGGCGGTGTCGGGCGGTCCGCCGGTCACGGCACTCTCCTTCGATGGGGGGACGGCCGCTCGCTCCGCAGTGTGGCCGGGCCTAGTATGGCAAACGATTGCCAGTTTTTGCCAGATCCGGCGCCGATGGTCAGGTGTGACGGAGGAGCGCGGTGGAGAACGGGGTGCGGTCGGTGCGACGCCGGGCGGTCACGCTGCACGACGTGGCCCGGCGTGCAGGGGTCGCCGTCTCGACGGCGTCGCGGGCGCTCTCGGACCCGCAGCGCGTCAACGTGACGACGCGTGAGCACGTCCAGGCGATCGCACGCGAACTCGGCTACCGGCCCAACCGGCTCGCACAGGCGCTGCCCACCGGGCGTACGGGGATGCTGGCGGTGCTGGTTCCCGACATCACCAACCCGCACAACTTCGGGCTGGTCCGCGGTGCCGAGGCGCAGGCGCGAGCGGCGGGTTCGGCGCTGGTGATCGCGGACACACAGGGTGCCCGGGAACTCGAGGGCGCCCACCTGGACCGGCTGGCTTCCTCGGTGGACGGTTTCGTGCTCGCCTCCAGCAGGCTGCCCGACGACGAGCTGCGGACGCTGGCCGAACGCTCACCGGTCGTGCTGTTCAACCGCCGGGTCGAGGGGGTGGCCAGCCTGGTCACCGACTCGGTCGACGGCAGTCGCCAGATCATCGAGCACCTGGTCGCCCTCGGGCACCGGTCCCTGGCCTACCTCGCCGGTCCGAGCGCCGCCTGGTCCGACGTCGAACGGTGGCGGGCCCTGTCCGAACACGCCGACGCCGCCGGCGCCCGGATCGTCCGTTGCGGCCCTTTCGCACCGACCCTCGACGGCGGGCCGGCGGCCGCGGATGTCGGTATGTCGACGGGAGCCACCGCGCTGATCGCGTTCAACGACCTGCTGGCCATCGGGGTCCTCCGCCGGCTGGGGGAGCGGGGCATCGCGGTACCGGCGCAGGTCAGTGTGGTCGGGTACGACGACATCTTCGGCTCGGACTTCTGCTCCCCACCGCTGACGACAGTGGCCGGCCCGGTCGACGAGGCCGGCCGGACCCTCGTCGACGTCCTCCTGGCCGGACGCGACCCCGTTCCGGCGATCACGCTCCCCACCCACCTGCGCGTCCGGGGGTCCACGGGCCCCGTGCTGTCACCCGGATCGGGTGCCTAGCCGGGCCGGTCCGACCGGATGGGGGCGGGGATCGGCGAGACTGTGTGCAATCCACGGGAGGAACCGCCATGGCACCAGAGGACGACGACCCGCGCGTTCGACAGCTCGGCCAGTACATCCGGCTGCAACGGCAGATGGCCGACCTCTCGCTGCGCGGCATGGCGGATCTGACGAAGGTGTCCAACGCCTACCTGAGCCAGATCGAACGAGGGCTGCACCAGCCGTCGCTCCGCGTCCTGCAGGCGATCGCCGAGGCGCTCAACATCCCCGCGGACACGCTGCTCGCCGAGGCCGGCCTCGGGTCCGGGGGCTCGGATTCCTCACCGGGGCACGGCAGCGGGACCGAGTCGGCCATCCGGAGCGACCCCGCTCTGACCCCGGAGGAGCGGGAGGCGCTGCTGCGCATCTACCGCAGCTTCGTCGAAGGACGTTCGCCGTCCGCTTGACGTGTCACGCGTCGTGCGGCCCCCGCGGTGTGACGGGCCGCGGGTGACAGTCGGCCGCCGGGCAGGCTGAACCGGGCCTGGACCGGTCCGGCCCCCGAGAAACGACGGTCGTCCGGTCAGGGGAGAGCCGTCGCTCCGGCCGGTGCACGTACGGCGGCACCCGTCTTTCCAGCCGGGCTTCCGGCCTGCGGCACGGGGGCGGTTCGAGATCTGCTGGTGGGTACCGTCCACGTCCTCGGATCGTTCAGCGAGCGGGCCCGCCAGGCATCCCGACCCGGTACCGAGGAGCGCGCCCGACACCGCTCGCTCGACGGGCGCCCGCGACCCGCTGTGGATCACCCCGGCTCGCGGACGGGTCCTACAGCGACCCCCGTGGCCCGCGGGCCAGCACGGCGATGTGGCAGTTCTTCGCCGCGCACAGTCGCTGATGGCGTGCCGGTGCCGACGATCGGATTCTTCCGGTCGCCGGAACCCGGCGTGGTCGGACGATCGGGACGCGCCGTCCCTGTCACGCTCGGAGCGGTCGGATGACGAGTGGGTCAGGTGGCGATGTGCGGTGAGGTTCGTCGGGATGCGGCAGGGTGCGCAGACAGTGATCGGTCGGGTCTTCCCTGACGACACCGTCGCGGAAGTGGCCGAAGCAGCGGAGTTCTACGCGGACCTGGAGGGCTGGCTCGCGCAGGCGGAGTCGCTGCCGGGCGGCCGGCTGTACCGGAGCGCGATCGACGAGGTGCCGGCGGTGCCGGGATCGGCCCGGGTCCTGTGCGTGGGCCTGAACTACCGATTGCACGCCGAGGAGGCGGGGCTGCCGACTCCGGAGCACCCCGCCTTCTTCGGACGGTGGACGGTGTCGCTGGTCTCCGACGGGACGTCGGTGCCGGTACCGCCTGGCGAGCCCGGTCTCGACTGGGAGGTCGAGCTGGCCGCGGTGGTGGGCCGGCCCCTGGCCCGCGCCGACGCGGAGGGCGCCCTGGCCGGCGTCTTCGGCTACGCGGCGTTCAACGACCTGTCCGCTCGCGAGCACCAGATGCACTCCCCGCTGTGGACGCTCGGCAAGAACGCCGACCGGAGCGGCCCCTTCTCGGCGGTCGTCACCGCGGATGAGGTCCGCGATCCTCGCCGGGGCCTGCGTCTGCGGACCCGGGTCAACGGGGAGACGGTCCAGGACGCGAGCACCGCCGACATGATCTTCCCGGTGGGCGAGATCCTGGCCTATCTCAGCGAGGTCATGACCCTCAATCCCGGGGACGTGATCGCCACCGGGACACCGCAGGGCGTCGGTTTCAAGCGCAACCCTCCGCGCTACCTCGGTCCTGGCGACACCGTCGAGGTCGAGATCGAGGACGTGGGCGCGGTGTCCAACCCGATCGTGGCCGGCGACCAGGCGGCCTCGGCGAGCCGGCGGCCGCGGGAGGCGGCGACCTCTCCGGGTACGTGACCGGGACCCAACGGCCGGTCACGTGTCATCGTCATCGCATGGGACGGGACCTCGAGGCGGCTCGCGAACTGGCCACCGAACTCGCGGTCGCCGCGGGGCGACTCCAGCTCGATCGCCGGCACAGCGTGGTCGTCGGCGCGAGGAAGGCCCACGCCAACGACCTCGTCTCCGATGTCGACCTCGCCAGCGAGCGGCTGATCGTCGACGGGCTCTCCGCGGCGTGCGGCGACGACGGGATCCTGGCCGAGGAGGGGAGCAGCTCCCCGGGCACCAGCGGATGGCGCTGGGTGATCGATCCGCTGGACGGCACCCGCAACTACCTCACGGGGGCCGGGCCGTGGTCGGTCTCCATCGCCCTGCAGGACGGGACGACCACTCGGGCGGCCGTCGTGCACGATCCGGTCGCCGGCGAGACGTTCAGCGCCGTCGCCGGCGCGGGGACCGTGCTCGGGCGCGAGCCCGTGGAGGTGTCGACGACCGCCCGGCTGGAGGAGGCGCTCGTGGGCCTGAGCTTCAACCCGTCCCCGGAGACGAAACGGTGCATGGGGCATGTGCTCGCGGCCCTCCTGCCGGGGATCGGTGACATCCGCCGCATCCCCGCTGCCCTGGACCTCGCGTACGTGGCTGCAGGACGGTTCGACGCAGGCCTGATGGTCGACACCCAGTCCTGGGACGTCGCCGCCGGGCTGCTCATCGCCGGCGAGGCGGGAGCCGTCGTCGAGGAGATGCCCGGCGCCGGTCCGGCGCTCGTCCTCGCGACGACCCCCGCCCTCCGGCCCGGAATCGCCAGGCTGATCTCGGCGTCCCGTTCCGGCTAGCGCCCGCTGCGGGCCCGGACGGCGGCCATGAGCACCGGCCAGTCCTCGGTGAGCGCCTGCCGGCCGGTGAAGAGGCCGAGGTGCCCGCCGGCCGACGTCCGCTGCACGATCTCCTGGCGCGGCGTCCCGACCGCCTCCGCCGCGGCGAACAACTGCGCCGGGGGCGTGATGTGGTCGCGGGCGCCGGCGAGGAGGAACAGCGGGCAGGTGATGTTCCCGAGATCCGCGCGGCGCCCGTCGACCACGAGCCGTCCGTCGATGAGCTCGTTGCGCTGGAAGAGGTGCTCGACCAGCCACAGGTAGAAGGCGCCCGGGATGTCCTGCGTGTGTTTGAACCAGTCCTCGAACACGCGGTACCGCTCGACGTGCTCCGGGTCGTCGACGTTCTCGAGCAGCTGAAGCTGCCGGCCGAGCTCGGTCTGCGGCTGCATCAGGATGAAGTTCGTCAGGACGGCCCGCCCGGACATGTTGCCGCCGTTGAGGGCGACCAGTGCCCGGTAGGGCGCCATGCCCATGGCGCGGGTCAGCACATGCGTGGATGCGGCGATCAGCGATTCACCGGCATGGAAGTCGATCGGCGCGCCGGCGAGGGTCAGGGTGTGCACACGCTCGGGGTGCAGCGCGGCGTAGATCGTCGCCAGCCAGCCGCCTTGGCAGTCCCCGACCAGATTGGCGCACCCGCCTGCCTGGATCACCGCCCGGTCGATGACGTCGAGGTAGTCGGTGATGGTGACGTCGCGGGTCGCGGCAGTGGCTGCGCGCCACTCCATCGCGTAGAGCTGGGTGAGCCCTGCTTCGAGGAGCACGGCGAGCTGGCTCTGGCCGGGGGCGAAGTCGACGACGTGCGAGGAGTGGCCGGCCTGCGGCGGCAACACCAGCGTGGGGACGACGTCGGTGTCCGCGTCGGCGGGGGAGAAGTCGTGCACGTACGCGAACGGGGTGCTGAGCACAGTCCGGTGCGGCAGGTGCCAGCCGGGCACACGCCGGTCGGCCATGCTGGTCCACCACCGCGCGCCGCGTTCGGCGAGGTCCAGTGGTGTCGCCCGGCGGGCGGCGGCGCCGGTCCAGGCGCGACGCGACGCCTGAGCGATCTCGGCCAGGCTCGCGGCCGTGCTCGTCGCCGCGTGGCGGCTCAGGACGGCAACCGGGGTCGACGGCCTCGCCGGACCGGAGGAGGTGCGATTGTCGATGCTCAGCATGTCCGTCCTTCTGTGCGGGCCGGCCGGCCTCGTCGCCTGTGCGACCGGTCATCCGACGGTAACCCGCAGTGGTGTGCGCCACACGTGCGGCCGGAGACGTGTCGGTTTCATCCGAAGAACGGATGGAGCGCGGGGTGCGACCCGTGCTCAGGGGAGGTCAAACCTCCCGTTGACCATCCTGTGGGATGGTGGCAGGATGGTGCCAGCGAGGGAGGACCCATGGCGGAGATCGACAAGAGCGAGAAGATCACCATCAACATCGGTCTTGTCGACCTGGGGCAGATCGACCTGCTGGTCGACGAGGGGTTCTACGCCAACCGGACGGATTTCATCCGGACGGCGATCCGGCGGCAGCTCGAGACCCGGGCCACCGCCGTCGACGACACGGTCGCGCGCCGGACGTTGACGCTGGGATCCCAGCACCTCGGCCGGCGTGAGCTCGAGGAACTCCGAGATGCGGGGAAGACCGTGCCACTCCGCGTGCTGGGGCTTGCCACCATCGCCGACGACGTCACACCCGAGCTCGCCCTGGCCACGATCTCGGTGGTCGAGGTCCTCGGCGCCTTCCGAGCGCCGCGGGCGGTCAAGGCCGCACTGGCCTCGCGCACCACCTGAAGCACCCGCCCGCCGACCGGCTGGCGAAGGCAGTCCCGACACGGCGCCGACCGACCGGTCTCCGCCGTCTCCGCACCCCCGAAGGGGCTTTCCCGTGGACGACGACCGTATCTCCGGCATGTCCGAAGCACTCCGACTCACCCGCGCAGGGCAGCTCAATGAAGCGTTCGCGGTCATGCAGCGCTCGCTCGGCGCCGGATCCACGCCGGCGTCCCCCGGGGCACCCGGCACCGGCCCGGACCGCTCCGGGCCGCCGTTCCGGAGGACCCCGTCCAGGCCGATCGCGGGGATGGACGACGCGCCGGGAGCGGGTCGTCTGATCGACAAGCTCCGTGGCGCGTTCGCCGGACAGTCCGGTGTGGGGCTGCCCGGCGCCCTGAGCGGCCTGTCGGGGAGCCTGCTCACCGGCGGTCCGGGTGGAGCACGCGCCGGCGCGGCCGAGGCAGCCGCCGCACCGGGCGGCCAGATCCGCCACCTCAGCCACACCGAGCCGGCCGGGACCCGCTCGTATGACCTGTACATCCCCACGGGATACACCGGCGCCCCGGTGCCCCTGGTCGTCATGCTGCACGGCGGCAAGCAGGACGCGGCGGACTGCGCTGCCGGCACCCGGATGAACGATCTCGCCGAGCAGAACACCTTTCTCGTCGCCTATCCGGAGCAGTCCGTCGCGGCCAACAGCGGCGGGTACTGGAACTGGTTCTCCCCGGCCGACCAGCAGGCCGGGACGGGCGAGCCGTCGATCATCGCCGGCATCACCCGGCAGGTCATGGGCGACCACGCCGTCGACCCGGGACGGGTGTTCGTCGCCGGGCTGTCTGCCGGCGGGGCGATGGCGGCGGTGATGGCCGCCACCCACCCGGAGCTCTTCACCGGGGTCGGCGTCCACTCCGGGATCGCGTACGGCGCGGCGCACGACATGGTGTCGGCCTTCGCCGCCATGCGGACGGGCGGATCGCCGGCACCGGCGGGCGCCGTGCCGCTGATCGTGTTCCACGGCGACCAGGACGGGATCGTGGCCCCGGTGAACGCCGAGAAGCTGGTGGCCGCGCGGCTGGCGACGGGCGGGACGTCGGTGTCGGACACGACACGGATGGGCGGACAGGCCGGCCGCGCCTGTACGAGGACCGTGTACGCCGACGTCGACGGGACGGTTCTCGTGGAGAACTGGACGGTGCACGGCGGTGGGCATGCCTGGTACGGCGGAAGCCCCGTCGGCTCGTACACCGATCCCGTGGGTCCCGACGCGTCCGCCGAGATGATCCGGTTCTTCCTGGCGTCGGCGGCCGGGCGCTCCGCGTCTCAGTAGTCGGAGGCAGGCGACTGCCGGCGTCGGCGGTCCGGAAAGGGCCGCCGACGCAGCGGCCGGCCGGCGCCGTCGATCCCGTCCACGACGAGCTGCCGGTAGTGCCCGCGGGTGCGATCGTCGAGCAGGGGCCAGGGCCGCGCCCCGTACCGCTGGTAGAGCTTCCGGGCCCGGCGGTCCCGCCACCGGCCGAGAATTCGAGTCACTGCCATGTCTGCATGCTCCCGGGTGATGGTTGCCGGTGGGTGACGCCCGTGTCATCCCCGGTGGATCCGGTTGCCGCGTCCGGCCGAGGTCAGGACCGGAGCGTCCCCCCGCGGCATGGCGATCTCCGCTGAGCGGGCACGGGCCACCCGTTCCGGGCCGTCGGTCGCAGGATGACGCGTCGACCGGAAAGGGCTGGGCATTGCCCTGCGCTCAGGCCGGCAGCGCGGCAGCCGCGTGGGTGTCCGCGCGCTCGGCGGTCCGGCGGACCAGGGCGATGATGGCGTCCGCGGCGTCGGACTGGGGTGCGTGCCCGGCGCCGGCCAACAGCTGGAAACGGGACCCCGGGATCAGCGCCAGGTAGCGCGGGGTCTGTCCGGCGCCCACCACGTCGACCGCGCCCTGGGCGAGCATCACCGGGCAGTCCACGCGGTGCAGGCCGGTGGGGACGTCCTGCAGGACCGCCCACCACAGCATGGACCAGAAGCCGGTCGAGTCGGCGAATCCACCGCGCATGGCGAGCGCCTCGGTCTCGCTCGCCTCCCACGGGCGGGCACGCATCCCGGTGAGCAGGGCGGTTCGACCGGCAGCCGAGCTCGCCAGGGCGCCGAGCAGGGGTCGAAGCGTCCGGGTCATGGTGCGCGCGGTGGCCATGAGGATTCCCTGGTGGACCCGCTCGGCCGGCAGGCCCAGGCCGGAGGGGGAGAGCGCGACCACGGAGCGGGCCCGGTGGCGGGCGGCGAGTTCGATGCCGATGCGGGCGCCGAGGGAGTTGCCGAGGATGTGTACCCGCTGCAGGCCTCGGGCGTCGAGGTCGGCCTCCACGGCATCGGTCAGTGCCGCCACGGTCGGCGGCCAGGTGCCGATCGGCGACTCCCCATGCCCCGGCAGGTCCACCGACAGGACGTCGAAGTGCTCCGCCAGTCGAGGGACGAGCGCGGAGAAATCGTCGCGGGTGGAGCCGATGCCATGGAGCAGCAGGAGCGGCTCACCGTGCCCGGTTCGATCGAAAGCCAGAAGGGTCATGCGTCATGTCAGCGTCGGCGGCACGCCCGACCATCCACATCCAGCGGGTGCGGCCGGTCACATCCAGGGAGATGCCGAGCGCGCTTGACATACTGCGCAGATGCTTGGCATAGTTATCGCGGTACGGAGACCTACTACTTCTGGAGCCCCCCGTGACCTCCCCCACAGACTACGCCGCCACAACCCGCCAGGCCGAGACGATCTTCTCCAGCACGCTGGCCAGCTGGAGGGACGGGCTCGCCTCCGTCACCGACCAGTTCCGGAACCTGCCGACAGTGGGCAGCTTCCCCCAGCTGGACGCCACCGAGGCCGTCGAGCGTCAGTTCGCTTTCATCAAGCAGCTGGTCGACCTCAACCACGACTACGCCCGCACGCTGGCCGAGGTCGCGAACACGGTCGCCGGCGTCACGCGCCACCAGATCGAGTCGGCCCGCACCACGGTGCGTGACCAGGTCCAGGGTCTCTCCGAGGCCGCCCGGAACGGCGTCGACACCCTCGAGCAGACGGTCCGCGACCAGGCCGACCAGGCCGAGCAGGCGGAGCGCCAGCAGGCCAAGGAGGCCGCCAAGGCCGAGCGACAGGAGCGCAAGGAGGCCCACGACAAGGCGCGCGAGCGCTACGAGGGCCTCACGAAGACCGAGCTTGCCGACCAGGCCGCCCAGCGCGACCTGCCGAAGACCGGCACGGTCGACGAGCTCGTCGAGCGCCTGGTCGAGGCCGACACCAAGTAGGTCCCTCGCCGGGCCGTCGCATGCGCGACCGTTCGTGACACAGAGCGCGACAGCGCCCCTCCCTCTGCGGGAGGGGCGCTGTCGCGTCGTCGGCACGTTCACCTGCACCGCCGGCTGCTTGCCCACCGTGGGGCACCGCAGGCCGGCCATCCGGCCGACCCGTCAGATCGCGCCCCCCGCCAGCGGCCAGCCGTGCTCGAGGGTCCAGCCCAGGTGAGCGCCGACGGCATGTCGCGGGGACCCGGCCTCGCGGATCAGGACCTCGCCGCGGGGACTGTGCACCAGGTAGTCCGAGTGCGGGCCGCGGAACCGGACCGCGCGCACGTCGCCCTCCAGGGGGCCGCCGAGCCGGGCCCACCCGGGGCGGACCAGCAGCTGTCCGTCGTCGATCGCCGAGGCAGGGCCGGTGAGCCGGGCGGCGAACAGGTCCACGGGTTCGTCGTAGACCTGCTGCGGGGTGCCGACCTGCAGCACATGCCCATGGTCCAGCAGGGCGACCCGGTCGGCCAGCCCGAGAGCCTCCTCCGCGTCGTGCGTGGCATAGACGGCGGCGGCACCGCTGTCCTGCTGGCGGGCGACGAGCTCGTCCAGGAAGACCCCGCGGACATGGGTGTCCAGGTGGGCCGTCGGTTCGTCGAACAGGTACACCGACGGACGACGGGCCAGGGCACGGGCCAGGCCCACCCGTTGCTGCTCCCCGCCGGACAGTTCCGCCGGTCGTCGCTGGGCCAGGTGGTCGACCCGCAGCCGCCGCATGATCTCGAGCGCCTCGGCGCGGGCCTGCACGCGGGGAGCGCCGCGGCGGCGGAGCGGGTAGGCGACGGTGTCCAGTGCCGACAGGTGCGGCCACAGGGCGTAGTTCTGGAACACCACCGCGAGCTCCCGGCGCTCCGGCGGCACGGGCCGTCCGTCGCCGCTCACGGTCGTTCCGGCGAGCCGGATGGTGCCCGCACGCGGCTCGAGGAACCCGGCCACCGCGTGCAGGAGCGTCGACTTCCCCGACCCCGAGGGGCCCAGCAGCGCGAGCACCTCACCCGCCCCGACGGTCAGGCTCACCCCGCGCAGCGCCGTCGTCCCGTCGTACTCCACCACGAGGTCCACAATCTCGACGGCAGCGGCCTCCGGTACCGGCTCAGCCGACACGCGCCACCTCGGCGCGTGGACCGTCGTGTGGCACGCGCAGTCGTCCGACCACCGGTGAGAGCAGCAGCGCCGGCGCAGCCACGAGCACCGTGAGGACGACGGACAGGGCCGCCGTCGGTCCGATCCGGCCGAGCTCCTGGCTGTTGAGCACCACCACGGCCAACGTCTCGCTGCCCGGCCCGTAGAGCAGGCTCGACATCGTGACCTCGTGCAGGGCGGTGAGGAAGCAGATCAGCCACGCACCGAGCAGGGCGGGCGCCAACGGCCGCAGGGCCACCGTGCGGACGGCGGTGAGCAAGGCCGCCCCGCTCGCCCGCGCGGCGTGCAGTTCGTCGGGAGGCAGCCGGTCGAGTGCGCCGGCGATCGGCCGGTGCGCGAAGGCCCACAGCTTGGCGAGATAGGCCAGCAGGATCAGGGTCAGCGTTCCCGACAGCCAGCGCCCGTACGTGATCAGCAGTGCGACCGCGAGGGTGGAGCCCGGCAGGACGAGCGTGAGGGTGATCAGGGTCGCCGTCGCCCGTCCGGCTCGGCGGCGTTCGCCGACCGCGACCAGGCCGCCGAGGAGGACGAGCAGCGATGCCGCGACGACGGCCAGGCCCACGCTGCGACCGAGGGCCTCCACGGTGCGGACGGTGAGCACCTGCCGGAAGTGGTCGAGAGTCCAGTTGCCGGGCGTCGGCGGCACCCCGAGGGCTCGGGTGACCGACGACAGCGCCAGCGCCGCCAGCGGAACCGCCATGGTCAGCAGCAGGTAGAGGCCCACGCCCACGGCCTGGCCGCGGCGCGCCGCGCGCCCCCCCGGCACGCTCTGCTGCCCCTGCGCGTCGGCCGGCCGCGCACTCCGGAGGCGGGGGCCGAGCAGGGCGTCGCTCGGGGCCACGCAGACGACCGCGACGAGCACGAGGAGCAGCGCGAGCGACACCGCCTCGAGGAAGGAGGTCGGGTCGCCCCCGATCGAGAGGTCGGCGTAGATCCGGGTGGTCACCGTGCGGAAGCCCGCAGGTGTGCCGAGCACCTGCGGGATCGCGAACGTCCCGAGGGTCAGGACGAACACCAGCACCGAGGCGGCCGCCACCGCAGGCAACACCAGCCGGAGGGTGATGGTGACCAGGACTGTGGTGCTGCCGGCGCCCGACGCCCGGGCGGCGCGCTCCAGATCGGGTTCCGACCGTGCGGCCAGCCCGACGGCGACGACCAGGTAGGCCAGCGGTGCCGCGTTCACCACCAGGACGAGCCAGACGCCGACGGGGCCGAGCAGGCCGTCCCAGTGCAGCCCGAGCAGGGTGTCGGTGAAGCCGGCCCGGGCGTAGGCCTGGGTCCAGCTGTAGCCGAGGACGAAGTCGGGCACGACCACCGGCAGGAGCACGGCGGCCCGCCAGAACGCCCGTCCGGGCAGGTCGGGTCGGCGCAGGGCCAGCGCCAGCGCGACGCCGATCGGCACGGCGGTGACCGTGACGGCGACAGCGAGGACGACGGTGTGGCCGATCGCCGTGCCCAGGCCGGGGGAGCCGAGGATCCCCGCGAGGTCCCCTTCCTGCCACAGCACCTGGACGAGGCGTAGCAGGGGGAGGGCGACGAGGACGCCGAGGAGCACGGCGACCGGCAGGGCGAGCGGGACCGGAACGCCGGCCCGGACCACGGTCGGCGTGCCGCGGGGGCGCATCGGTCAGCCGCCGAAGACCTGCTGGTAGTCGGCCAGGATGCTGGCTTTGTCGGCGCCGATCGCCGCCCAGTCGGGGGAGACGACGGGGGCGCCGGCGGGGACGGTGGGCCCGCCGACGCCCGGCAGCGTCGGGTAGGAGCCGGCTCCGCCCAGCACGGTCTGCCCCTCCTTGCTCACGACGAAGGAGATGAACGCCTTGGCCGCCCCGGAGTCGGCGCTGTGCGTGGCCAGCGCGATCGGACCGTAGATCGCGACCGCGCCGGGCTCCGGCCACACGACGTCCACGGGCGAGCCGTCGTCCTTCGCGGCGTACGCCGACGAAGCGGTGGTGATGCCCGCGTCGTAGACGCCCTGGGCGACGCCGGTGGTCACGTTGTCGGGCGTGCTCACCTGCACGGCACCGTGGTCCTTGAGGCTCCGGTAGAAGTCCACGCCGTACGCGGGGTCCGCGGCGAAGTAGCCGAGCGTGCCGAGTGCGGAGGCGGCCACGGAGGGGTCGGGCACGGCCAGGGCGGTGTAGCCCGGACCGGCCAGGTCCGCCCAGGTCCGCGGCGCCGGGACGTCGGTGCGGTGCACGGCCACCATGTAGAGCACATGCGCGCCGACGTAGTCGTCGGTACGGAACTCGGCGGGGACGGCGTCGGCGTCCGGCGGCGTCCAGCCGCCGACCAGCCCCTGGTCGACGAATGCCTGCACGGTGAGCGGATCGCACCCCCAGACGACGTCGGCACGAAGCCCCCCTGACCGCGCGTCGGCTGCCACCCGCGCGTTCAGTTCACCCGTGGGTGCGCGGAACAGGTCGACGTGGCTACCGGACTCGGCCTTCTCGAAGGCCGCGATGACGGGCTGGATCGTCGCGTCGTTGACGCAGGTGTAGAGCGTCAGCGCCTGGGACTGCCCGCTTCCGCTCTCGCTTCCGCTGCTCTTACCGCCGCAGGCCCCGAGTGCGAGCACCACGACGGCCGTCAGCGCGAGCGATGCGGACTGCCGGCGTCCGTCGCGACCGCGCGACGGATGACCGATCGACCCCGTCGTCATATGACTCACCCCGCGGCGGAGGTTACGACCGCCGCCCGGGCGATGTAAGGCCCTTGTGCCCGGATACGGGTCGCCAGGGCACAGGCCTCAGGTCGCGGACCGGGACCCCGCAGTCGCCGAGAGGTCGTCCGCGTCTTCCGGCGGCGGCTCCCCGGCGGTGTTGGCTTCGAACGTCGTCCCTGCGCGCTGGGCTGGAGGGCGTTGCGGCGCCTGCGGCAGCGCGGCAGGGTCGGCGCGCCCCCACTCGGTCTCCACGTCGCCGATCAGCGCCTCCAGGTACGAGCGCAGCTGGACTCTGCAGGCCTGCGCGAAGGCCTTGAGGTAGGCGACCTGCTCCTGCAGCTCCTCGACACTGCGCTGACCGGTCGCGTCCGCGCGCGGCGCCCCGCTGGAGAGCTGGGCGGCGGCCTCCTGGGCCGCCTGGATGATCGCCCCCGCGTTCTCCCGGGCCTGGCGGACCTGCTCCTCGTACTCGCTCCGGGCCTCACTGGTCACCTGGCGGCTGAACTCCTCCGCCTCCGCGACGTAGTTGTCCGCGGTCTGCTGAGCGACGGACAGGATGCGCACAGCCTGCTCGCTGGGCGCCACGGGGGTCACGACGCCGTCGACCTGGGCCCGCAGGGACCGCACCTCGTCCCGCAACGCCGCCTTCTCCGCGTAGAGGCGGCCGAGCTCCTCGGCGACGCGGCTCAGGACCCGGTCCACCTCCGAGTCGACGTAGCCGGGACGCAGCATGGAGGCACGGGCGAACTGCACGTGCTGCAAGTCGGCCGGTGTGAAACTCCGGTCGTCGGTCGCGGACGCGTCATGCTCGGTGGTCATTCGGTCACCTCTCCGTCAACACTGGGCCCCGGTCGGCTGGGGGCGAAGACCTCGCTGGATATCCGTTGTCTCGGTACGCCGTGCTGGACGAGCCGGGTCACCGTGTCGTCCACCATCACGGCGGGGCCGGCCACGAACACCTCCCGGCTGAGCCACGGGCCGTTGCGCAGGACGACGTCACCGACGTCCCCGTGCTCCAGGGAGGAGAGCTTGTCCTCGGAGACGACGAGCGTAACGGTCAGCCAGGGGTTCTCCCGCTCGAGGCGCTGCAGGTCCGCGCGGTCGTAGATCTGGTCCTCGGTGCGGAACCCGGCGAACAGGTCCACCCGTCGGGCCGGTCCATTGCGCACCACCTGATCGATCAGGGCCTTCAACGGCGCCAGTCCCATGCCGCCGGCGACCAGCAGGAGGTCACGGTCGCTCTCGCGGTCCAGGGCGAGGTGCCCCATGGGGGGTCCGAGACGGAGCACGTCACCGACCCCGACCCGGCGAACCAGCGCCGAGCTGACGGGGCCGCCGTCCCGCGCCTTGACGTGGATCTCCAGGAGGCCGTCCGGGCGCGGTGCGTTGGCGGGGGAGTAGTAGCGCCAGAGGCGCGGGCGCAGGTCGGTCTCGAGGGAGACCGACTGACCCGGCAGGTAGTCGTAGCGCTTACGCGGGCGCACCTGCAGGACGCCGACATCGATGGTGCGGCGCTCGTGGGCCACCACGTCCGCCTCCCACCACGGCGGCTGCTCAGCAGCCTCCTCGGCCGCTTCGATCATGACCTCGGCGACCAGGGTGTAGGCCTCGGTCCAGTCCTTGGCCAGCTCGGGGGACCACTCGTCGTCGAAGTGCTCCAGCGTTGCGAGCAGGCTGCCGCCCACGGCCGGGTAGTGCGCCGCGAGCGTTCCGAACTTGCGGTGGTCGCGGCCGAGCTGCTGGAGGATCGGTACCAGCGCCTCGAGGTCGTCGACCCGGGCCACGACGTCGCCGAGGGCCGCGAACAGCCGGTCGCGCTGGTGCGCCATCGACACCGGGAACAGCTGGCGGGTCTCCGGATGGCTGAGGAACAGGTGCGAGTAGAAGTACAGCGGGGCCTCGTCCCCGGTCGCGGCGGACTTGGCGAAGTTGGCCCGCATCGCGGGAATGTCCACGAGCGTTCTCCTCGGTAGATGGTCGTCCGGCCGGTGCCGGGGTGGTGCCCGCCGGGTCGGAACGGTCGACGGGGCGGCCGACCTCAGTGGGGTGCCTGGGTGCTCCGGTCGCCAGCGCCAGGGGTCTCCTCGGTGACGAGGTCGGCCTGCCAGAGGTCGGGGCCGAACACCTCGTACTGGATGTCGCGGGGTGCCACCCCCTGCTCGATGAGGGCGCTGCGGACCGCTTGCATGAAGGGCAACGGACCGCACAGGTAGTAGGTGGCGTCGGACGGCAGCTTGACGTCGTCGAGGTCCATCCGGCCCGCATGCACCTCGACCGGCAGCGTGCTCTCCGCGCCGTGCTCGTACCAGACGTGCGCCGTCGCCCCGGGCAGCGCCCGGACGTCGTCGAGCACCTGGCGGCGGAGGGCGAAGGACGCCTCGTCGAGGTCTGCGTGCAGGAACGTGATCGGCAGGCGCGACCCCGCGGCCACCAGGTGGGAGAGCATGCCCGCCATCGGGGCGACCCCGATACCGGCGCTGGCGAACACGACCGGGCGGGAGTCGTCGAGGACGACGTCCCCGAAGGGCAGCGACATCGTCAGCCGGTCACCGACCTGCACCGTCGCGAAGAGCAGGCTCGACACCTCACCGTCCGGCTTGCCGTCCTCCCCGCGTACGCGCTTGACCGCGAACTCGCGGTGCTCCCCGTCGTCGGCCCGGGTCAGGCTGTACTGCCGGGGCTGACGCACGTCGTCGGGCACCGGCACCTGCACGGTCACGTACTGGCCGGGCAGCGAGGTCTTCACGAGCCGGTCGTCGGTCCGTCGCACCCGGAACGTCACGACGTCCTCGGTCTCCTGGATCCGCTCGGCGACCTCCCACTCGCGCCAGACCGTCTCCGGCCGCACGCCACGGGCGCTGTAGAGGCCGCGCTCCTGGTTGATCAGCGCGTAGGCCATCAGCCAGTAGACCTCGTCCCACGCAGCGGCGACCTCGGGCGTGACGGCGTCGCCGAGCACGTCGACGATCGCCCAGAACAGGTTGTCGTGGACGACGTCGTACTGCGCCGGCGTGATCCCGAGGGACGCATGCTTGTGCGCGATCCGGGAGAGCAGGCGCTCGGGCACCTGCTCGGGCACCTGCACCAGGGAGCTGGCGAAGACCGCGACCGACCCGGCGAGGGCCAGCTGCTGGGTCTTCTCGGCCTGGTTGCCGCGGTTGAAGACGCCGTCGAGCAGTTCGGGGTGTGCGCTGAACAGGTGGCTGTAGAAGCGCGTCGCGATGTCCTCGATGTTCGCCGCGACGACGGGAAGCGTCGCCTCGATCACGGGTCGGGATCTGTCGGAAAGCACGTGGTCTCCTTGCCAGTCGACTAGCCCCCCGCTGGCAGCGGTCACGTTCCGCTTGTCTCGCGTGACCCGTTCTACCCGATGTGAGGCCAGCGACGCGCGCCCGGGCGTGTCATCCGCAGCAGATCGGTGGTCCGTCCCTGTCGGGGGGAGGCACCCGTAGGGCAACCTGATGGCATGCACGAGCTGGCGCACGCACGGTCGGGTGCCCCCGGTGCAGGCCTGCTGCTGGCGACGCTGGCAGCGATGCTGTTCGCGGTGGGTGCGGTCCTGCAGCACGAGGCGGCCGAACGCAGCACGTCGGCCGGCGGGCTGAGCCTGCGCCTCCTGGTGAGACGGCGCCGGTGGATGCTGGGCCAGGCCGCCACCATGCTCGGCACCGCGTCGCAGGTGGCGGCCCTGGCGGTGGCGCCGGTCGCGGTGGTGCAGCCGATGCTCGCGGTGGCCCTGGTCGTGGCCCTCGGGCTGCGGGCGATCCGCAACCGGCAGGCCCCGCTGCGGCTGGAACTGTTCGGCGCCGCGCTGACGACCGGTGGCCTGGCGGTCTTCCTGCTCACCGCCCAGCCGGCCCGCGGTGCCCTCGAGGTCCCGCCGTCCTCGCTCGAGGTCGTCCTCGCGGTCGTCCTCTCCGTCGCCCTCGTCGCCGGGGCCACCCTCTTCGGGCACGGCGCCCACGGAGCGCTCGCGTGCGGGGCCGCAGCCGGGATCGCCGCGGGTATCGGCGCCGTGCTCATCTCCATCGGGATCCGGAGCCTCCGGGAGGGCGGCTGGGTGCACGCCTTCGCCGGCGTCGCGGTCTGGGGAGCCGTCGTCGTGGCCGTGGTCGCCGTGCTGGGCGGGCAGCAGGCCTACGCGCGCGGCTCGCTGGCCTGGTCGCTGCCGGCCCTCATCCTGCTCGACCCGCTCGCCGCGGTACCGGCGGCGCGACTGCTGCTGGGGGAGCGGCTCGAACCCGGCCACGCCGTCGTCTGGCTCCCGGCCGCCGTCGTCGCCGCCGTCGGCGTCGTCGTGCTCGCCCGCACCGGCGAGCAGCGGACCCGGCCGGACGCGCGATCGCCGGTGGCAGCCGCCGGCGACGGGCAGCGGTCAGCCCAGGGCGGTCAGGATGCCGACGGCGAAGCCGGTGGACAGCAGCCACAGCAGCGTCGGCGCAGCCGCGATCAGTCAGGCCAGCGGCGTCACCACACGTAGACGCTCCCGGCTCGGACGGTCACCGTGATGGGCGGCAGGGGCCGCGACGCGGGGCCGTTCCGCACCGCACCGGGGTTCGAGTCGAACCTGCTGCCCTGACACGGGCAGTCGACGGTCCCGTCGGCCACCGGGTCGACGGTGCAGGCCTGATGCGTGCACACCGCGGAAACCCCGTGGAGGTCACCGGTGGAGGCCGGGTCCGCACGATGTCGTCGCGGAGGACGACGCCCCCGCCGGGCGGACCTCATTCGTGGCCGAGGCATCCCGCGTGCGCCGAGGCGCCTCTCTCCAGGGGGCGGCGCTCCTGGTGGCGTGGCCCGGGGAGGGGTGGACCGGTGAGCAACCTCGTGGGCTTCCTCGTCCTGACCGTGGCCCTGTCGGCGACCCCCGGGCCGGACGACGTCCTGGTGCTGCGCTACACGGTGGGGTGCGGCTCCCGCTGCGGAACGGCCGCCGCTGCCGGCGTTGCCGTCGGCACCCTGGTGTGGGGGAGCGTCACCGCCATCGGACTGGCCGCGGTGATCTCCCGGTCGGGCCTGGCGTACGACCTGATCCGCTCGGCCGGCGCGGTCTACCTCGTGACGCTCGGTGTCGCGGGCTTCGTTGCGCAGTTCCGCGGACGAAGCCGGCCCGACTGCCGGCCGTGGCGGGACGATGGGCGGAGCCAGGTGCCGCGGACGGGGAACCCCAGGAACGCGTTCGCTGCGGGGTGCCTCAGCGATCTGCTGAACCCCAAGATCGCGCTGTTCTACGTGGCGGTGCTGCCGCAGTTCATTCCCCCGGGCGAGCCGGTGCTCGGCTACTCCGTCGTGCTGTGTGCGATCGACATCGCCGTGGCACTGACGTGGCTGCTCGTCCTGGCGCGGCTTGCCGACGCCGCCCTCGGCTGGCTCCGGCGTCCCCCTGTCGAGTTCTGGCTCGAGCGACTCCTCAGCGCTTCGCTGATCGGTATCGGCGCCGCCGTGTCCCTGGGGATCTGAGGAGACGAGGACCACGAGTATCCCGGGCGGCGTGGAACTGCCAGGACGCTGCGTCCCGCTCCTCGCGTGCTGCGCCGCCGTGAGCCCGGCCGCCTCGGCGCCGAGCGTGGGGAAGCAGCGCTTCGCCCCAAGCTGTGAGGCGACTTCCCGCGCTCGCCACACTTCGGTCCTCCCGACCGCGCCGGGCCAGGACCCTGCTCAGGGTGCGCGGAGCCGCTTCGTCGCGAGCTACCGACCGACGAGCCGATGTGACGGCCGTAACTGGAGCCGTCGTCCTCCGTTGTACTGGTCAGTAGGTTTCCTTCGGCTCCGATGGAGTAGCCCGTGAAGCGTCTTGCCGCGTGTGTCCTTGCCGCTCTCGTATTCGTGCTGATCGGGGCTCCGTCGTCCCAGGCGTCCTCGCCGATCAGCTACGTCGCACTGGGCGACTCCTACAGTGCCGCCTCCGGCGTCCTCCCCCCGGACCCCGCGGCCCCGCCGTCCTGCCTGCGTTCGACGAGCAACTACCCGCACGTCATCGCCGTGGCGACCGGCGCGCAGCTCACCGATGTGACCTGCGGCGCGGCGGAGACCAAGGACTTCTTCACCTCGCAGTACTCCGGGATCGCCCCCCAGCTCGACGCGGTGGGGGTGGACACCGAGCTGGTCACGATGACCATCGGTGGCAACGACAGCGGTGTCTTCATCAACTCGATCGTGGAGTGCGGCGCCGCCGGCCTGTCGACCGTCGGTCAGGGCAGTCCCTGCAAGGACCGGTACGGCTCGTCCTTCGAGGACACGATCCGCACCACGACCTACCCGTCGCTGGTGAAGGCGCTCCGGGCGGTTCGCACCGCGGCGCCCGATGCGGAGGTCGCCATCCTGGGGTACCCGTGGATCCTGCCGGCGAGCGGTGGCTGCTTCGACAAGATGCCGATCGCGGCGGGGGACGTCCCCTACCTGCGGGGGATCCAGGCGACCCTCAACGACGCCGTGCGCCGGGCTGCCGCCGCCACCGGAGCCACCTACGTGAACATGAACCGGGTCTCCAACGGCCACGACGCCTGCCAGCCGCTCGGCGTCCGCTGGGTCGAGCCGGTGCTGCAGGGCACGAATGCGGTGATCGTCCACCCCAACGCGCTGGGGGAGTCCCGCATGGCCGCCCGGGCCATGACGGTGCTCGGTCTGGGCTGACTCCCGCCCGGGCAGGGACGTGCTCGTCGAGCCGGGGCACCCGCTCGCTCGGCATCGTGGCGTCACCCGCCGTAGGGCCGGGTGATGATCTCGAGGACGTGCCCGTTCGGGTCCAGCCAGTACACGCCCCGGCCCCCGTCGTTGGTGTTGATCTCCCCGGGGGAGTGCTGGAACGGGTCGGCCCAGAAGTCGAGCCCCCGCGCGCGGATCCGCCCGAAGATGTCGTCGAACTCCTGCTCGGTCACCAGGAACGCGTAGTGCCTGGGGTGCACCTCGGGGTCGTCGATGAAGTCGAGGGAGACGTCGTTGTCGAGCTGCACCACCGAGAACGGCCCGAACGTGGTGGGCGGCGCCAGGCCCAGCAGGGCGGCCAGGAAGCGCGCGGACTCCTGCTTGTCGTGCGCGGCGACGATCGTGTGGTTCAGCTGGACGGGCATCGGGGACTCCCTCCCCGGCGGTGCCGCACGCGACCGCCGTGCGAGCAGCGAAGCACGGTGCCGGCCGGTTCGGGAGGCCGCCGCTCCTGCGGCTCAGCGAGGGCTCACGATCCGGCGAGCAGGGCGCGGACGGCGTCGAGGGTGTCGGCCTCGGCGGGGGTCTTGTCCGGCCGGTACCGCAGCACGCGGGCGAACCGCAGCGCGACGCCGCCCGGGTAGCGGGTGCTGCGCTGCGCGGCGTCGAGGGCGATCTCGACCACCAGTTCCGGCCGCAGCAGCACCCCCCAGTCGGTGTGCTCCCGGGCGTGAATCGGGAAGCTCCGCGTCTGCCAGTCCAGCAGCTGGTCCGTCATGCCCTTGAAGGTCTTGCCCACCATGACCGGCTCGCCACCGTCGGGGTCGCGAGCACCCAGGTGGATGTTCGACAGCTTCCCCGAGCGTCTGCCGTACCCCCACTCCGCGCCGATCACGACGAGGTCGAGGGTGTGTACGGGCTTGACCTTCTGCCACGCCTTGCCGCGCCGGCCCGCGGCGTAGGTCGCGTCGAGTGCCTTGACGACGACCCCCTCGTGGCCGGCATCCAGGGCGCCGTCCAGCACCTCGGCCGCCTGCTCGGGTGCGGCCCTGCGGACGCCGGGCATCCGGAGGGCCGCGTGCTCGTCGTCGGCCAGCAACTCGGCGAGTGCGTCCAGGCGGACGTGCAGCGGCTCGTCGAGGAGGTCGCGCCCGTCGAGGTGCAGGAGATCGAAGAAGAACGGGCTGAGGAGCACGCTGTCGTCGGAAGCGTCACTGCCGAAGCGGCTCTTCGTGTCCTGGAACGCGCGTGGCCGGCCGTCGTCGTCCAGCGCGAGGGTCTCGCCGTCGAGGACGGCGGACTCGCAGGGCAGGGCCCGGACCCGGTCGACGAGCTCGGGCACGCCGTCGGTCACCTCGCGCAGCGTGCGGGTCCACACCCGGACCACGTCGCCGTCGCGGTGGACCTGGATGCGGGCGCCGTCGAGCTTGAACTCCACGGTCACGTCGGTACCCAGATCGGCGAGGGCGGCGTCCAGTGACGAGCCGGGACTGGCCAGCATGGGCCGCACGGGACGGCCGACCTGTAGGTGCACCGCGTCCAGCGCCTCGACCCCGCCGGCGAGCGCAGTTCCTGCGGTCTCGGGCAGCCGGCCGGAGAGCATGAACGCGCGCCGGACGCTCGCGGCGGGCACGCCGGCTGCGGTGGCGACGGCGTCCAGGACGACCCCTTCGAGGGCGCCCTGGCGGAGCTCTCCGGTGAGCAGGCGCACGAGGAACTGCTGTTCGTCGGCGGTCGCGGCGGACAGCAGCGTGGTGAGGAGCGCGTTCCGCCGCGCTGCGGAGCCGGCCCCGCTGGTCTCGGCGAGCTCGGTCAGCGTCCGGTCGACGGCGGCCACCCTCAACGAGGGCGCCGGGGCGTGGTCACCCACCATCTGTGACAGGGTGCGCCGGCCGACCCCGAGCCGGCCCTGTCGGGGTTCCCCGGCGAGCCAGGCGGTGACCGGCTCCACCTCGTCCGTGTCGGCCCGCCGCAGCAGCTCTGCGATCGCCCCTGCCTTGCCGGTGCGGGACCGGGTGGCCGTGACCGCGGCGGAGGCGGCGACGACGTCGGCGAGCAGCACCGCGTCATGGTGCCAGTCCAAGGGAGGACGGGCTCAGGGTGAAAGCTCCCGCAGTGCGTACCGCACGACCTCGGCGACGCTCATCGCGGCGCCCTCGGCCAGCAGCCGCTCGCCTGCGGCGCCGGAGCGGGCGACCGTCTCCTCGATCCGGGAGACCGCGTTGACCGGGTGGTCGACGAGGTCGGTGCCGGTCAGCCCCCTCAGGTGCCGCAGGGCGCCGACCAGCCGCAGCTCCCGGTCGACGTCCCCCTCGAGAGCAGCGATGCCCGCGAAGTCGGCCAGGTGGAGCAGGATCGCGGAGACGTCACCCGCCGGGGCGAGCAGTCGCATGCTCTCCTCGATCCGCTGCCGGGCCGCCGCCGCCCGCCCCTGCAGCAGCTGCGTCCGGCCGAGCATGCGCAGCGACCAACCGAGATGGAAGACGTCGGGGCTGCCGCGGTGCCGTTCGACGGACTCCTCGAGCAGCTGTTCGGCCGTGTCCAGCCTGCCGGTCAGCACGGCCAGGATGCCGTGCAGCCAGAGGGTCCGGGCTGTGCCGTTGCCGTCCCCGAGCTGGGCGAACAGTTGCTGACTGCGATCGGCGAGCCGCCCCGCCTCGTCCAGCCGGCCCTGCTGCCACACGGGGAAGGAGAGGTTGTACAGCGACTCCGCCAGGGCGTGCGGGTCGCCCAGCTGTTCGGCGAGGCGGACTGCCTCGGTGCAGGCCGTCTCCCCGGCCGGCAGGTCGCGCTGCCAGTACGCCACGCCGCCCAGCGCGGCCAGGGCCGCATAGCGCGCCGGCACGTCGTCGGGACCCAGCCGCAACAGGAGGGTCTCGAGCACGATCCGTCCCTCTCCCAGGTAGCCCCGCATCTGCCAGTAACGCCACAGCTGTGCCGCCATGCCGGCGGCGAGCACGGGGTCGTGCTCGGTGGCCCACGCCAGCGCCACACGCAGGTTGTCGTGCTCGGCCTGCAGCCGGTCCAGCCAGTCCGCCCGATCCGCCGTCACCAGAAGCCGCCCGGCGAGCCCGGCCAGTGCGGCCAGCCGCTCGGCCGCGCGCCGCCACACCTCGGGACCGTCCCCGCCGGCCTCGAGCAGTTCGGCGGCGAGCTCCCGCACCACCTGCAGCGTCGAGAACCGCTCCGAGCCGTCGACACCGCGCCGCACCAGGCCCTGGTCGACGAGGGCCGCCATGGGCTCCAGGGGATCGGCATCGGCCTGGAACCGGGGCACGACCTGATCCATCGCTTCCAGGGTCGCCCCTCCGGGGAAGACGGCGAACGCGGCGAAGATGCGGCGTGCCGGTTCGTCGAGCAGGTCATAGCTCCACAGCAGCGTGCTGCGCAGAGTCTGCTGGCGGCGTGGCAGATCACGGGGCCCGCTGCGCAGGAGTCCGAGCTGGTAGCCCAGGCGGTCGGCGATCTCGGCAGTGCTGAGGGTCCCCACGCGCGACGCGGCGAGTTCGACGGCCAGCGGCAGCCGCCCCACGCCGTCCACGATCCGGGCGACGGCGTCCAGCTCCGGCGGCCCGAGGCGCAGGTCGGGGCGGACCGCGCGGGCCCGCTCCGCGAACTCCTCCACGGCTGCGTCGCGAGTCAGCGACTCCACCGGGTACCGCTGCTCCTCCCGCAGTCGCAGCGGCCCGCGCGAGGTGGCCAGGACGCGCGGCCCCGGCGCTGCCTGGAGCAGCCGGGCGATCACCTCGGCGCCGTCGCCGAGCTGCTCGACGTTGTCGATGACGAGCAGCACCCGTCGGCCGCGGAGGTGGTCGGCCAGACGGGCCATGCCCTCGGGGCCGCCGTAGGACGCCGCGGGCAGCGCCAGCGCGCGGGCGATCTCGTCGGGGACCAGCTCCGGGTCGCGGACCTCCGCGAGCGGAACGAAGGCCACGCCGTCCGGGAAGTCGCCGCGCAGCAGTCCGGCGAGGTGCAGCGCCAGCCGCGTCTTGCCCACGCCGCCCGGCCCGGTCAGGGTGACCAGCCGGTGTCCCGCCATCAGCTCGGCGACCCTGGCCGCGTCGCCTTCCCGGCCGACGATGGGCGCGGGCTCCGCCGGCAGGTCGTAGGCCGGCGCCTCGAGGCTGCGCAGCGGGGGGAACCGGGTGGCCAGCCCGTCGGCGAGCAGCTGGTAGAGCGTCTCGGGGGCCGGGAGGTCCTTGAGCCGGTGGACCCCCAGCCGGACCACGCTCATCCCGGCGGCCCAGTGCCCGTCCAGCAGAGTCTGGGTCGCCGCCGTCAGCAGGATCTGCCCGCCGTGCCCGGCAGCGGTGACCCGGGCGACCCGGTGCACGTCCATCCCGACGTAGCCGTCGCCGCCCGGCACACCCTCGCCGGTGTGGAGACCCATCCGGACCCGCACCTGCCGCCCTCGGGGCCACGAGTGCGTGGCCAGGCAGCGCTGCACCGCGACCGCTGTCTCCACCGCATCGACGGCCGAGCCGAAGACGCAGAAGAAGGAGTCCCCTTCGGTCGACACTTCGACACCGTGGTGGTGGACCAGCTCGCCCCGCACGATGGCGTGGTGGTCGAGGAGGAGGCGGGCGTAGTCGTCACCGAGGTCTGCCAGCAGCCTGGTCGACCCCTCGATGTCCGTCATGAAGAAGGTGACGGTGCCCGTGGGCAGGCCCACGCGGGCACGCTACGCCGCCACCCGGGGCCTGTCGCCGGGCGCGCGCACCCGGCCGTCGGCCCGTCCGGACCCGCCGTATCGCCTCAGCCGGGTGAGCTCGGCTGCCAGCCCAGCGCCGGGCCCAGGCGGGTCGCCATGTCGGTGAGCATCTGCTCGTAGTCCTCGTCCTCGAAGCTGAAGGGCAGGGCGAAGGCGACCTCCGTGACTTCCTGGAACCCGGCGTGTGCGTACAGCGCTTCGGCGATCTGCTCCGAGGTGCCCAGGAGATCGGGGGCGAACAGCAGCCGGGCCGGCCCCTGGGGGCTCGTGGTCCTCGGGGTGCGCGCCTCGACATAGGCGGCGTATCTCGCTCGCTGGGCCGCAGTGGCGCTGTCGGTCGGGATGACCACCAGGCCCTGGGAGACGCGGGCCGCGTCCGTGGCGGGATGGGCGGCGCGGAAGGTGCGGATGTGCGACCGCTGGATCTCGTCGAAGGCCTGCGACTCCTCGGCCCTGACCACGCTGCTGGTCAGGAAGTTCATGCCGTGCTCGCCCGCCCACCGCGCGGAGCTCGAGCTGGCACCGCCGTACCAGAGCCGGTCGCGCAGGCCGGGGGAGTGGGGCTGCACCCGGTCGGACCACTCCTCGACGACCCCCTCGCGCCCGGAGAACGTGCCGGCAGGTTCCCCGCCGACGAACCGTAGGAGGCGCGCGACGCGCTCGTAGCTGAAGTCCTCGGCGTCCGCGGTGTCGGGGTACAGGGCTCCCTTGACGTCGTCCCAGTGCATGGGCGGCCCCACGCTCACGCCCGGGTTGAGCCGGCCGCCGGAGAGTACGTCGACGGTGGCGAGGTCCTCGGCCAGGCGCAAGGGGTTCTCCCAGCCGAGCGGGATGACCGCCGTGCCCAGTTCGATGCGCTGCGTGCGCTGTGAAGCGGCAGCCAGGACGGCGATCGGCGAAGAGATGCCGTACTGCAGGTGACGGTGGCGCACCCAGGCGCTGTCGAATCCGAGCCGCTCACCCAGCTCGATGACGTCGAGCGTCGCCCGATGCCCCCGCCCGGGGTCGGCACCGTCGAACGAGCCGATGGTCAGGAAGCCGAGCTTCTCCAACGGCACCGAGGGCGTGGGCACAGGTGGGCTCCTTCATCGGGTTTCGTGGTCCGACTGCCCGCCGAGCCGGAGCGTTGATCAACAGCCGGTCCGCGGGGCCCTCGCGCGAGCGGAGACCCCGACGGACCGGCTGTTGATCATGCCGCCGGCTCGTGCACCGGGGGGTCGCTACTCCTGGGCGTCCAGGGCGGCTGCCACGCGGCGGTGCGCCTCCCAGATCTCCTCGGGCAGGCCGTCGAACTGGGCCAGGTGCTCCTGGCGGTTCGCCATCTCCTGACGCCAGCGTGCGGTGTCGATGGTCAGGATCGTGTCGAGGTCGTCCGGGCTGATCTCGACGCCGTCGAGCTCGAGCTCCTCCTTGGTGGGGATGATGCCGACCGGGGTCTGCGTTCCGGTGACCTCGCCGTCCCTGAGCCGCATCAGCCAGAGCAGGGGGCGCAGGTTGTCGCGGTAGCCCGGCCACAGGAAGTGCCCGTCTTCGGGATCCCGCTGGAACCAGTTGACGTGGGCGAAGATCGGCTGGTTCGTCGCGGCGCCGATGATCTTCAGCCAGTGCGCGGCGTAGGCGCCTTCCGGGTAGGCCATGAACGGGCGCATCGACATGGGGTCGTAGCGCAGGACGCCTTCGGTGCCCTCCGCGGCGAAGGTCGCCTCCGCGCCGAGGGTGAGGCCGTCGTAGACGCCCTCGGCGAGGTCGGTGATGGCCCGGATGAGCGGTTCCCGGTCGCGGGTGCGGCCGCCGAAGATGATCCCGTCGATCGGGACGCCCTTGGGCCTCTCGAAGTCGGGCGCGATGTTGGGCACCCGGGCCAGGGTGGTGGTGAACCGGCTGTTCGGGTGCGCCCACGAGGCGCCCGTCACGTTCTCCGGCCGTTCGGAGATGAGCTGCCCGGTCCAGTCCCGCCACCCCGCGGTGTCGGCCGGCGGCTGGGGCGTCTTGCCCTCCCACCAGACCTCGCCCGTGGTCTCGTTGTAGGCGACGTTGGTGAAGATCGTGCCGGTGCCCTCGGCGATCGCGTCGACCGCTGTCGGGTTGGTCACCTCGTTCGTGTCCTTCGCGACGCCGAACACGCCGAACTCGGGGTTGATGCCGTAGACCCGCCCGTCCTCCGGATCGACGCGCAGCCAGGCGATGTCGTCGCCGTAGAAGTGGACCTTGTACCGGTCGCCCAGCGCATCGGGGGGCAGCATCATCGCGAGGTTCGTCTTGCCCGACGCACTCGGGAAGCCACCGCAGATGTGGTACGTCCGGCCGGTCTCCTTGTCGGTGATCCCCAGGAGCATGAACTGCTCGGCCAGGAACTGTCCCGAGGCCCACCCGTCGTACGCGGCCTGCCGCAGGCCATGGGCGATCTTGCCCAGCAGCGCGTTGCCGCCGTAGGACGACCCGTAGTGCAGGATCGTCCGCTCGTCGGCGACGGTGACGAAGTAGCGCTGGTCCTCCGGAGTTCCCTGCCCGAGGCTGTCCAGGTCACCGGTGACGTGCACGGCGCGGACGAAGCTGTCCGGGTCGGCGAGGTCGTTGATCTGGGTCACCCCGACCCGCGCCATGCGGATCATGTGCAGCACGACGGTGCGGGTGTCGGTGAGCTGCACACCGGCGGCGAAGGCCTCCAGCGGCGAGCCCGGCGGTGCCATCAGGTACGGGACGACGTACATGGTCTTGCCGGCCGACGCGCCGCGCATCTTCTCCTCGAGGAGGGGCCGCATCTCTGCTGCCGGGCGCCAGTTGTTGTAGATCCCCTTGTCAGCGGGGTTGTTGGTGGCGACGACGGTGCGCTCCTCGGAGCGAGCGGTGTCCTTGACGTGACTCCGCGAGTAGTACCGCCCCTCGCCCGCGGGGAGGAGTTCGCCGGCCTCCACGGCCTCGCGCAGCAGCCGGGCGTCGTCGGAAGCGTTGATCACCTCGATCCGCTCGGCGCCGGTGAGCTGCGCCCAGTGCTTCACGTAGGACCGAACGTGATCGTTCTTCAGTCCGGCTTCGTCGAGAACGGCGTCAATGCCAGCCACGAGCTTCCTCTCCATCAGGTTTCGACCACCTTCTCCTGCGGGACGCGAGCAAGCCAGTTCCAGCGGTTGGAGGCCGTGGAGATTCGGCTCGGTGTCCGAGGGGCGACACGCTACTTCCGGTCGCGCGTGGGTTCGCCATCGCGGGTCCGGCCGGACCGACGCGCCGGCCTCCACCGCCCTGTCCGACCCCTCGGCGACACTCCGGGGGTGAAGCTCGTCGTCCTCCTGCGCCGCGGCGAGGCGGCCGTGGAGGCGCAGGAGCGTGCCGACGACGGGACGAAGGTGGAGGTGACCCGGGTCGCCGTCCAGGAGCTCGCCCGGTTCGTGTGTGTTCGGGAGCTCGAGCCGGTTCGCTGGGTGTGGGACGACACCACCCGGTGGTACCCGGCGTTGCTCCGGGCCGGCGTCCGGGTGGAGCGCTGCACGGACCTGAGGCTCACCCACGCGGTCCTGCGCCGGTCGCCGTTCGTGGACCAGTCGCTGCTCGCCGACGCCCAGAGCCCGGGCTGGGATGCGCTGCAGCCCGTCACGGCCACCGACCATGCGCTCTTCCCCCTCGAGGACCCTGCCGACCGCCTCGACCCAGTGGCCGAGCACGCTCGTCAACAGGCGGCCGTGGCGGCATCGGGCGAGCGGGGTCGGCTCGGTCTGCTGCTCGCAGCCGAGTCCTCCGGTGCGCTCGTGGCCGCCGAGATGGCGCATGCCGGGTTGCCGTGGCGGGCCGACGTGCACGAGCGGCTGCTGACCGAACTGCTGGGCCCCCGGCCGGTGCCCGGCGGGCGACCGGCGGTGCTCGAGCGGCTGTCGGCGGAGATCCGTGCGGCGTTCCGGGCCCCGGGCCTGAATCCCGACTCGCCCGGCGAAGTCCTGCGCGCGCTGCAGGCCGCGGGGCTGCCGGTGAGCGATACCCGCTCCTGGACGCTCGAGCAGATCGAGCACCCCGGTATCCCGGCCCTGCTCGAGTACAAGAAGCTGTCCCGGCTGCTCCAGGCCAACGGCTGGAACTGGCTGGACACCTGGGTCAGGGACGGCCGGTTCCGGTCGTACTTCCTGCCCGGTGGTGTGGTGACCGGGCGATGGGCGTCCAACGGGGGCGGCGCGCTGTCGGTCCCCACGCAGGTGCGCCCGGCGGCGGTCGCCGACGACGGATGGCGCTTCGTCGTCGCCGACGTCGCTCAGTTGGAACCGCGCGTCCTCGCGGGCATGAGCGCGGACTCGGCCATGGCCGAGGCGGCGCGGTCGTCCGACCTCTATCAGGGCATGGTTGCCGGCGGCGCAGTGGCGACCCGGGCCGAGGCCAAGGTCGGCATGCTCGGGGCGATGTACGGCGGCACCCGGGGCGAGAGCGGACGCATGATGCCCCGGCTGGCCCGGAGGTATCCCCGGGCCATCGCGCTGGTGGAGGAGGCCGCCCGCGCGGGGGAACGCGGCGAGGTGGTGCACACACTGCTCGGCCGCGGGGCCCCGGCCCCCACGGGTGCCTGGGTGGAGCGTCCGGTCGAGTTCGGCGAGCCCTCCGACGACGGGGGGTCGAAAGAGGAGCGCGACCGCGCCCGCCGCGCCTGGGGGCGGTTCACCCGCAACTTCGTCGTCCAGGGCACCGGTGCCGAGTGGACCCTGTGCTGGCTGGCCGATCTCCGCAACCGGCTGTGGCGACTGGGCGGCACCGGGACGGTGAGCGAGCGACCGCACCTCGTCTTCTTCCTCCATGACGAGGTGGTCGTCCACGCACCCGAGCACCTGGCCGAGGCCGTCGTCGAGGAGGTACGCCACGCCGCGGACACGGCGGGCCGTCTGCTGTTCGGCGGGTTCCCCGTCGACTTCCCCCTCGACGTCTCGGTCGTGGAGTCCTGGGCCGACGCCGACTGAGCGTTGGCCCGACGAGGTGGGTCAGACCAGCCCCTCGTTGTGGGGCTCGATGCTGGCGGAGGGGTCCACCCCCTCATCGGCGTCCGGGTGAACGGGACCCTCGCCGGGCTCGGACCCGGAGCCGGCAGCGGTGTTCCGGGAGGACCGCTCCGGATCGGTCACGTCCGTGGTCGTCGGCGCCTGACCGATGCGCTTGGCGGCCGCCCCGGTTCCTGTCTCCTCGAGTTCTGACTCGCTCACGACTCCTCCATCCGGCTCCGTGGCTGCCCGGGCACGCCACTCCCGCGGTCGGCCCCGCAACTCGGCCGGTGGCGCCGCCGCCCCCACGCTGCTGCGGTCCGCTGCCGGCGTCCATACGGAGGTCTGCCCATGTCTGCGTTGCCGGCCCGTCGCCCTGGGGCGCTGACGCGACGGCGCCGGCGAAAGAGCGAACCCGTACCGAAATCGGCCGTTCTACCGAGTGCGCCGGGAACGTCCGCGGGGATCCTGGACAACACCGCACCGACGGGCAGGACGCGGTCACGCCCTGAACGTCGCCCGGGCCGGGTCCGGATCCCGATGTCCGCACCGAGGACCAGGGCCACCACCCGGTCCCCGGTGTCGAACACGTCGCTTCTCGCTCGAGCTGCCGGCGTCCCTCCGACCCGCAACCACCGGTAGCCCCTCGACAGGAGAGAACGGGATGGCAACCATCGGACTGCTCGGCTCCTACGGTGGGCTCAACATCGGCGACGAGGCGATCCTCACGTCCGTGCTCGACTCCTTGCGCGAGGCGCTGCCCTTCGCCGAGGTCGTGGTCTTCTCCCGCGACGCGGCGCACACGCGCGCCGCTCATTCCGTCGATCGGGTGGTCGACGCCCGCCGGGGACGCTGTGACGCCGTCAACGAGGAGATCGCCGCCCTGGACGTCCTGGTGCTCGGCGGGGGCGGGCTGTTGTACGACGGCGAGGCGACGGAGTATCTCCGTCACGTGCGGACGGCCCACCGGAACGGGGTACCGACGATCGCCTACGCGGTCGGTGTCGGGCCGCTCACGACCGCGGAGGACCGCCGCGCCGTACGCGACGTCGTCTCCGCGATGACCCAGGTGACCGTGCGGGACGAGGACAGCAGGCGGGTGCTGGAGGAGGTCGGCGTCGAGCGGCCCATCGGGGTGGTGGCCGACCCTGCGCTGCTGCTCACCCCGGAGCCGTTCCCCACCGACGCACTGCTCCGCAACGGGCTGGACACCTCTGGACGGCTGATCGCGATGTCGGTGCGCGAGCCCGGGCGGGCCGCACCGCACCTTGCCGTGGACGTCTACCACTCCACGCTCGCCGCGGTGGCCGACTTCGCGGTGCACCGCTACGACGGCCAGGTGGTGTTCGTTCCCATGGAGCGCGGCGACGTCCGCGAGAGTCACGCCGTTCTGGCCCACATGGTGGCCCCGGAGCGGGCACGGGTCCTCCACGGCACGTACGGGCCCCGGGAGATGCTCGGCCTGATGCAGCACATGGATCTCGCGGTCGGCATGCGCCTGCACTTCCTGGTCTTCGCCGCCCTCTCCGACGTCCCCTTCCTGCCGCTGCCCTACGCCGGCAAGGTGGCCGACTTCGCCCGGACCCTCGGCATCGCGACGCCGGGGAGCCTCGACCGGTACGCGGTGGGGCCCCTTCTCTCGGCGGTCGACCGGCTCTGGGACGAGCGTCTGGCCAACGCCGGACGGACACGGAGCCGGATCGAGAAGCTCAAGCCCCGGGCCGCCGCACCCCTGCAACACGTCCTCGACGTGCTGCCCCGGACATCGACACGGGCGACCGCCGGGGCCGGCGGTGCGCCGACCCAGCAGAAGGGAGAGCGATGTGCCGCCGTTGACCCGGCCGGTCGCAGCGGGACGGCTGACGCTGCCCCCGCGCTCAGCGTTGCAGGCAGCTGAGGCCGACGTCCTCGTCGTCGGTGGCGGGCCGGCCGGTCTCGGGGCAGCACTGGCAGCAGCCGATGCCGGAGCCGACGTCGTCCTCGTCGAGCGGTACGGCTTCCTGGGCGGCAACGCGACGGCGGCGCTCGTGATGCCGTGGATGTCGTTCCACACGCGCCGCCCGCAGCCACCGCGGCTGGGCGACGTGGGCCTGTTCCCCACCGACCACGGCGAGGGGGAGCCCGTCGTCGCCGGAAAACACATCGAGGTCATCGACCGGCTGATCGAAGCCGGCGGGGCCCTCCCGCCGTCGGTGGCGACCGGCTACACCGTTCCGTTCGATCCTGAGGTGTTCAAGACGGTCGCGCTCGACCTGCTCGACGCCTCCGGCGTGCGCTACCTGGTGCACGCCTTCGCCAGCGGGGTCCGCACGCCGGGCCGGGCCGCGGAGGTGGTGTTCGAGACCAAGTCAGGGCCCGTCGTCGTCACCGCACGCGCGACGATCGACTGCACGGGCGACGGGGACGTCGCGGCCGCGGCCGGGGCCCCGTTCGAGATCGGACGTGAGCCGGACGGGCTGGTGCAGCCCATGACCCTGATGTTCCGGCTGGTCGGCTACGACGCCGCAGCTTTCGGTGCCTACGTGGGCGAGCACCCCGACCAGTGGCGCAGTGTGCACGGGCTGTGGGACCTGGTCGACGAGGCGACGGCAGCCGGCGACCTCGACCTCGCCCGCGAGGACATCCTGTTCTTCGGCTCCGCGCACCCGGGCGAGGTCGCAGTGAACTCGACCCGGGTCTCCCAGGTCTTCGGCACCGACGTCTTCGAACTCACGCGCGCGGAAGCGGTCAGCCACCGCCAGATGAGCCAGGTCGCGGCCTTCCTCCGGGACTACGTGCCCGGCTTCGCCGACTCCTACGTGGCCCAGAGCGGCGTGCAGGTCGGCGTCCGCGAGACGCGCCGGATCCTCGGCGGCTACGTGCTCACCGGCGAGGACATCCTCACGGCACGGAAGTTCGATGACGTCATCGCGCGCGGTACGTATCCCGTCGACATCCACAACCCCCACGGCAAGGGGACGGTGCTCCGCTCGGTGCCGGCCGGCGACGCCTACGACGTCCCCCTGCGCTGCCTCCTGCCGCGCGACGTCGATGACCTGCTGACGGCCGGGCGCTGCATCTCAGGGACCCATGAGGCGCACTCCTCCTACCGCGTCACGCCCACCGCGATGGCGACCGGGCAGGCCGCCGGGGTCTGCGCCGCCCTGGCCGCCGCTCGCGGCTGCGCCCCTCGTCGGGTGGAGATCGGTGCCGTGCAGGCCGAGCTCATCCGGCAGGGGGCCGACCTCGGGTCACGCGGTCACGAGGACGCCGCGGCCGTCGAGGCCTGAGCCGGGGCGCTGCTGCGGGTCAGCGTTGCCGGACTGTCGCGGCGAGAACCTCGACCACCTGCGAGCCGTCGTCCTGGTCTCGCCGGACCCGGATCCGCGCGGCCTGACCTACCGAGAACTGCAGACCGTCGGATACCTCGTGGCGGGCTCTCCGACGAGCAGATCGCCGCGCGGGCAGTGGCCGACTGCATCCACCGATGCATGCGTCTGCCGGCTGTCCCGTCGCGGACCGGGCTGGCCGTCCGCCTGCTCCGCGAGGGACTGTTCCTTCCGCCACGTGGCGCCAGTCAGGACGCCTACACCGGGTGAGGCGCTGCACCGTCAGCCATCGTTCCCACGCCGGGTGCCGGGCTCAGGGGGCGGAAGTTGTCGATGAGCACCGGCGCGAGCGCCTCCTGGTCGACGGCGTGGGTCTGGCCGTCGAGCACCACGTGCCGTGCTCCGGGCACGGCCCCGGCCACGGTCGCGCAGGCCCGGCCGGCCCACTCGGGACTGGCTCCGCCCGAGATGGTGAGGGTGGGGACGTCGATCCGCGCCAGCCGCTCCCTGGGCACGATCCCGCCGTTGCAGAGGGTGAGGTCGTAGACGAGTGAGGGTGCGAGCTCGCGCATCCGCGGCCAGGTCGGCCCCTGCTGGATCATGGAGACGACCTCGGGCGGGGTTCCGACGCCCTGCATGAACAGCGCAGCGGCGCCGTCGCGGTCGCCGGCACCGATCCGTGCCCGTATTCCCTCGAGGAGCTCCTCGGACCCGCCGCTGCCGTCGTCCGCGGCCGTGTACGGCGGCTCGTACCCCGCCAGGCCCACGATCGGGACACCCCGCGCCGCGGCTTCCAGGGCCAGCACCGCGCCGGAGGAGTGGCCGTACACCAGGGCCGAGCCCCCGGCCGCCGAGATCAGAGCCGCCAGGTCGTCGATCTCGCCGTCGACGGAGTAATGGTCGCTGTCCCCGCTGGAGCCGCGTCCCCGCCGGTCATACTCGTAGACGGTGAAGTGCGGTGCCAGCAGTGGGGTGAGCGAGGCCGTGGACGACCGGTCGCAGAAGGCCCCCACCACCAGGACCAGCGTGGGGCCCGCTCCCGTCTGCTGATAGCCGATGGTGGTGCCGTCCCTGCTCGTCAGTGTCTCCACAGTGTCACTTCCGGTCGTGTCCCACGGTGTGGCCGCCGCCGATGGTGACGGCCCTGCGCTGCATCAGTCCTGACGGCGTCGCGCTGCGGAACTCATCGGCGAGCCGACCTGGTCCTGTCGTGAGGCGGGACTCAGCCGTCGCGGGTCCTCGCTGGGTGCGGCGCCCGGTCGGCATCGCCGGGAGTGTCCGGGACGGCCTCGGGGACGCCGAAGCGGGCCAGCAGCAGGGCACTCCCGACTGTCACGAGAAAGCCCGCGGCGGCCAGCCAGGCCATCCCGTCGGCCGGTCGGTCGCCGACCGCCAGGCCCAGCAGCGACCCCAGGACGGCCTCCGTGGCCACCATCGTCGTCGTCACCGCGACCACGCTGCCCCGCTGGAGGGCCAGGGCGCCGCCGACCAGCCCGGCGGCGCTGGCCACGCCCACCGCGTACACGCTGGGATCGGCGAGCACTCCGGGCAGCGCGATCGGACCGAGGACACGCGCGCCCAGCGCGAGCAACCCGAAGCAGCTGCCTGCCAGCGCCGCGACGAGGGCAGCCGCGCGGGCCGAGGAACGGGTTCGGGCAGCGGCGACGGTGAGGGCGGCGAGTACGACGGCGGCGGCCAGCACCGCCCACCGGACGGCGCCAGGTACGACCGCGGGTCCCTGCGGCGTCGCAGCCAGCGCCACCGCCACGAGTCCGACGCCGACCCCGCAGAGGGCGAGCTTCTCGCGGTGGTGCAGGCGCGTGCCCAGCACGAGTGCGGCCAGCACGGCGGTGACCCCGAGGCTGGACGCGCGCCCGGCCTGCACCACGAACAGCGGTAGCGCGCGGATGGCGACCACGGACAGCAGGAAGCCACCGGCGACCAGGAGGAGGCCGCACAGGTAGCGCGGGTCACGGGCGAGGCCGCCGAGCAACCCGGTCAGGTCGGTCCGGCGGGACCGGGCGACGGCCGACGCCTGCAAGACGGCGGACGCGCCGTAACAGAGCGCCGCCCCGGCGACGGCGAGCACCGACAGCAGCACCGCGTCCTCCTTCGTGTGCGTGGCGGCCGGTCGCAGTGACCGGCCGCTGGAGGTCCATGGTGGACTGGGCAGATTCCCGTCCACGATCTGGTGCGTATTGCGAGTCTCCCTGTGCTCGATTTCTCCGCTGACATAGGTTGCCGGTCGTGACGCAGCCGCAGGGGGGAAGGCTCGAGGTCGTCGTCCGCCGCCTGCCTCTCTACGCCCTGGGTGCGTTCGTCCTCGTGGCCGTGCTGGCGTCGGTGCTCGCCTGGGTGACCTACCACACCGTGGGCCCGACCCCGGGCCACCGGTACCTGGACGGTCCCGGGTGGCTCGATGCGTGGTTCCAGGGTGACTCGGGCTGGTACTACCGGATCGCGAAGGATGGCTACTTCTACACGCCCGGCCAGCAGTCCTCGATCGCGTTCTTCCCGGCCTATCCGCTCCTGGTCCGCGGAGTCGGCACGGTCCTCGGCGGTGATGTCTCCACGGCCGCGGGCCTGGTGACCCTCGTCTGTGCGGCGGGCGTCGTCATGCTGTTCGCCGACTGGGTGCGCTCGCGGGTGGACCCCCGCACCGCCGTCGTCGCCGTGGCCGTTCTGCTGATCTATCCCTACAGCTTCTTCCTGTACGGCAGCGGCTACGGCGATGCGTCGTTCCTGCTGAGTGTCCTGGGGGCGTTTGCCCTGCTCGAGCGTCGGCACTACGTGCTGGCCGGGATGGTCGGCGCGCTGGCGACAGGGGGCCGGCCGGTCGGGGTCGCGGTGGCCGTGGGCCTGGTCGTCCGAGCGCTCGAGTTGATCGCCCAAGACCGGGCCGCCGCCCGCCTGAGCGTGGGGGTGCTCGTCGGCGGTGGCGCGAGCCCCGGGCCCCCCGCCGGAATGCCGGTTGATGCCCCTGAGACCGTGCGGTCCGGGCCCGTGCCGCTCCGCGACCTGGTGCAGGCAGTTCGGTTCCTGCGCTGGCGTCAGGCCGCGCTGTTGGTCTCCGGCGCCGGACTCCTCGCATGGATGGTCTACCTGGGAGTCCGGTTCGGCGACCCGCTCGCCTTCGCCACCGTCCAGGGGGCCCCCGGCTGGGACCAGGGTGGGGGACCGCGCACCTGGTTCAAGCTGCCCTTCTTCGGTCATATCTACTACAGGCACTGGAACTTCGTCGTCCTGGTGGTGCCGCAGGCGCTGGTCTCCCTCGGCGCGGTGCTGTTGGTGCGTACGGTCTGGCGACGGTTCGGCTGGGGCTACGCCGCCTATACCGTGGTCTCGCTGGCCATCCCGATCATCGGCACCAAGGACTTCATGGGTTCGGGCCGTTACGCGCTGGACGCCTACCCTGTCCTGGCCGCCGCGGCGGTGGTGCTTGCCGGCGACCGGCGCCCGCGATGGCTGCTGCCGGTCGTACTCGCAGTACTTTTTGTCGGGCTGTGCACCGCCACGGTCGCGTACGTCAACGGCGTGGAGGTCTCGTGAACGAGTCGGCCAAGGTCGACCTGCTGTCGATCTTCTTTCCCATGTGGAACGAGGAGGACTACGTCGAGCGGGCCGTGCGCGCCGCTGAGGAGGAGTGTCAACGGCTGATCGGTGTCGGGGAGATCGCCGCGTACGAGCTGGTGATCGTCGACGACTGCTCCACCGATCGCACGCCCGAGATCGCCGATGCCCTCGCCGCGGCCGACTCCCGGATCCGGGTGGTGCACCATCCGGTCAATCGCGGGCTGGGCGGCAGCATCAAGACCGGGTTCGACTCCGTGCGCGGCGACGTCATCCTCTACACCGACGCCGACCTGCCTTTCGAGATGCTCGAGCTGGGCCGGGCCCTGCGGGTGCTGCGTCACTACGAGGCGGACATGGTCAGCGCCTACCGGCTGGACCGCACCGGCGAGGGACCTCGCCGCGCCGTCTACTCCTTCGTCTACAACTCCCTGGTGCAGGTGACCTTCGGCACCCGCGTACGGGACATCAACTTCGCGTTCAAGCTGGTCCGTCGGCGCGTCCTCGACGTCGCCCGGCCGGTCAGCGAAGGCTCGTTCATCGACGCCGAGCTGGTCATCCGGGCCCAGAGGCTCGGCTTCCACATCGTGCAGATCGGCGTGGACTACTTCCCCCGCTCCCGCGGGGTCTCGACGCTGTCCTCCCTGGCCGTCATCCGCCGGATGCTCAAGGAGATGCGTCAGCTGCGGGCCGAGCTGGCCCGACTCGCCCCGGTCGCCCGGTGAGCCGCCTGCTGGTGGTGAATGCCGACGACATGGGCCTCACCCCCGGGGTCTGCCGCGCCGTCCGGCGCGCGCACACCCACGGCGTGGTCACCTCGACGTCGGTGCTCGCCGTCGGGACGGCATTCGAGCAGGCCGCGACCACCGTGCGGGAGGCCGGCGACCTGGCCCTCGGCGCCCACCTGGCGATCGTGGGGGAGGACCGCCCGTTGTTGTCGGCCCGCGAGGTGCCCACGCTCGTCGACCGGGAGGGCCGCTTCCCGCTCTCCTACCGGACCGTGGTCGCGCGTGGGGCCGCCGGGCGGATAGACGCCGACGACGTCGCCCGGGAGTTCCGCGCCCAGCTGGACCGGGTCCGGGGGATCGGGGTGCCGGTCACCCACCTGGACACCCACCAGCACACGCACCTGTGGCCCGCGGTCGCCGCCGTCGTGGTGGACCTGGCCCGCGAGGCCGGCATTCGCTGCGTCCGGCTGCCCGGGAGCCGGCGACGTGGGCCGGTGGGCACCGGGGTGCGGTTGCTGGCCCGACGGCTCCGGCGCCGGCTCGACCGGGCCGCGCTGGTCACCACCGACGCCTATGCCGGGCTGGACGAAGCAGGGCATCTGGACGGCGAGCGGTTCGCCGGTGCGCTGCAGCAGCTCACCGACGGGGGTGCGGTGACGGCCGAGGTCAACAGCCATCCGGGCGAGGCGGGGGAGCCCGACCTCGCCCGGTTCGGCTGGGGATACCGCTGGTCCGACGAGCTGGCCATGCTGACGTCGCCGTCGACCCGGGCGATGGTCGAGCGGCTCGGCTGGCGGCTGGGCACCTTCGCCGACGTGGCGGCGGCCGCATGAGTCGCCGGCCCGATGCCGCGGCGCGGGCGGCGCTCCGCGCCTACCGGGAGGCGCCGCTCGGGGACCGCCTGCATGTGCTCGTGCGCTGGCTGACCTGCCCGTTCCCGCCGGTCGTCGAGGTGCTCCCGTCCAAGGGCAGGGTGCTCGAGGTGGGCTGCGGACACGGACTGTTCAGCGGGTATCTGGCCCGACGTTCGCCGGGACTGCAGGTGCACGGGGTGGACATCGATGCGGACAAGATCGCGGTCGCAGCGGCGGCCGAGCCGCTCACCGGCGGCCGACTGGACTTCGCGGTCGGCGAGTCCGGCTCCGTCCCGGAGGGTCCGTGGGATGCCGTCGTCCTGGTGGACGTGCTCTACCTGCTCGACGAGGCGGCTCAGCGGTCGCTGCTGGGATCCTGTGCGTCGGTGCTGGCCCCGGGTGGGGTGCTCGTCGTCAAGGACATGGCCACCCGGCCCCGCTGGAAGGCCGGGTGGAACGCCATGCAGGAGGCGCTGTCGGTCCGGATCCTGAAGATCACCGAAGGATCGCCGGAGTTCGTGTTCACCGATCCTGACGAGCGGGCCCGCTGGCTGGTCGCGGCCGGACTGGAGGACGTCCGAGCGCGTCGCCTGGATCGCGGCCGGGTGCATCCGCACCACCTGCTGGTCGGCCGGGCGCCCCGGTGACCCGGCGACCCGTGCCGGTGGCGGTCACCGGCGGTGCCGGCTTCATCGGCGGGCACGTCACCGCGGCGCTGGCCGCGGCCGGCCATCGGGTGCTCGTCGTCGACGACCTGTCGACCGGCTCTGCAGCCAACCTGGACGGCGTCGCCGGCGACATCGACCTGCTGCAGGCGGACGTCGCAGATCCCGTGCTCGCATCGGCGTTGCGGGCGGCCGAGGTCCAGGTGGTCTGCCACCTGGCCGCGGCGATCGACGTCCGCGCCTCCGTGGCCGACCCGGTCCAGGACGCGCTGCGCAACGTGGTCGGCACGGTCGCCGTGCTCCAGTCGGCGAGCCAGGCAGATGTCGGCAAGGTGGTCTTCGCGTCCTCCGGGGGCTCGATCTATGGGTCGGCCACTCCGCCACCGGTCGCGGAGTCGGCAGTCATTGCTCCGGAATCGCCCTATGCAGCGAGCAAGGCCGCCGCTGAGCTGTGGCTGCAGACCTTCCATCGCCTGCACGGCCTGCGGTGGACGGCGCTGGCGCTCGCGAACGTCTACGGCCCGCACCAGGATCCGGCCGGTGAGGCCGGGGTGATCTCGCTGTTCTCCGCGCGCATGCTGGCCGGGCTCCCGACGACCATCTACGGCGACGGCAGCCAGACCCGGGACTTCGTGTACGTCAAGGACGTCGCCGCCGCCTTCCTCCTGGCCTGCGAGCTACCGGTGGAGGGACTGCGGCTCAACATCGGTACGGGAGTGGAGACCTCGGTCCGGCAGCTGCACACCGAGCTGGCCGGGCTCTGCGGCGCCCCCGACGAGCCCCGCATGGAGCCTGCCCGACCCGGAGAGCTGCACCGATCGGCCCTGGACGCCGCGCGGGCCCGGCAGCTGCTGGGCTGGGAGCTGCAGACCGGATTGCGGACCGGACTGGCCGAGACGGTGGAGTGGCTGCGTGCCGACCTGGCCGCCGCACCGCGGGCCGGCGACTCCGGCCCGCGCCGGTTCTGAGCCGCCGGCCGCCTTCAGGCCGCCTCGAGCTGGCGGTAGTCCTTGGGGAGCTGGGACAGCGCGTGATCCAGGTGCCTGCGGTCCATGGCCTCGTGCAGCACGGTCAGAAGCGCTCTCAGGCCGGCTCGGGTCTCCTCCTCCTTCAGCCCGGTCCTCCGGCTGAGCTCCCGGACGAACTCGGTCAGCTGCTTCGGGTGTGCCCGCCCGTCATGACGGGGCAGGTGCGGCGCGAGCCAGTCCGGCAGCGCCACCTTGAGCTGCTGGACCTCCCCGCCGCTGATCTGGCCGGCGAGCCCCTCCAGGGTCGCCCGGGTCAGGTCCCGCGCTTCCTCTTTGGAGAGTCCGGCACGCTCGGCAACGGCGGCATGGAAGGCCTTCTCGTCCACCGGTTCACTCGCTCTCGATCAGCAACGCTGTGTGCTCGCGGGGCGGCTCCGCCAGCAGTTCCTCACGCTCGTCATTCGTGACCGCGGGTCGCAACGGCTGGAACACCGCGACGCAGCGAATGTCCCGAACTCCCGCTCTGTCGGTCGGGGCCGGCGCCCGATGGGGCGATTGCCGGCATTGTCTGCGTACCCGGCGAGCCGGGCCTTGAACGCCGGAGCCGCCCGAGACCGTGGTCATCCGACGCCCCGGGCCGGCACCTCCCCGCCGGAGGGGTCAGAGCGGCGTGACGTAGGCCCCGCTGATGCCGCCGTCCACGAGGAACTCCGACGCGGTCATGAACGAGGAGTCGTCCGAGGCCAGGAAGGCGACGGCGGCGGCGATCTCGTCCGGCTCGGCGAACCGGCCCATCGGGATGTGGACGAGGCGACGGGCGGCGCGCTCCGGGTCCTTCGCGAAGAGTTCCCGCAGCAGCGGGGTGTTCACCGGTCCCGGCGACAGCGCGTTGACGCGGATGCCTTCCCGCGCGAACTGCACCCCTAGCTCCCGCGACATCGCCAGGACGCCGCCCTTGGACGCCGTGTAGGAGATCTGCGACGTCGCAGCGCCCATGCGCGCGACGAAGGACGCAGTGTTGATGATCGAGCCACGACCGCGCGCCTGCATGTGCGGGATCGCCGCCTTGCAGCAGAGGTACACGGAGGTGAGGTTGACCTCCTGCACGCGGCGCCAGGCGTCCAGACCGGTCGTGAGGATCGAGTCGTCGTCGGGCGGCGAGATGCCCGCGTTGTTGAAGGCGACGTCCAGTCCGCCGTACGTGGAGACAGCGGCCTGGAACAGCGCGTCGACCTGCTCGGGCGAGGTCACGTCGACCTGGACGAACAACCCGCCGACCTCATCCGCGGCGGCCTTGCCGCTCACCGGATCGACGTCCCCGATGACGACGTGAGCCCCCTCCGTGGCGAACCGGCGGGCGGTCGCCAGTCCGATGCCGCTTGCCCCGCCGGTCACCACCGCGACCCGGTCGACCAGCCGGCGCACCACTACCTGCTCGCTCACGCTTCCCCTTCGGTAGACAGAAACACGTTCTTCTCGTCGGTGAACGAGTGCAGCGCGTCCGGGCCGAGCTCGCGGCCCAGCCCGGACTGCTTGAAGCCACCGAAGGGCGTGGAGTAGCGCACCGACGAGTGGCTGTTGACCGACAGGTTGCCCGCCTCGATACCGCGGGAGACGCGTAGCGCCCGGCCGAGGTCGCGGGTCCAGATCGAGCCGGACAGGCCGTACTCGCCCTGGTTGGCGATCCGGACGGCGTCCGCCTCGTCCTCGAAGGGCACGACCGCCACGACCGGACCGAAGATCTCCTCGGTGACCGCGCGGTCCTGCGGGTCCACGGGCGCGAGCACGGTCGGCGGGAACCAGAACCCGGGGCCGTCGGGCGCGCTGCCGCGGAAGGCAACCGGCGCGTCGTCCGGCACGTAGGACGCGACCCGGTCCCATTGGCTCCGGCTGATCAGGGGCCCCATCTCCGCTGTCTCGGACGACGGGTCCTCGACCCGCAGGCCCTTGACGGCGGGCTCCAGCAGTTCGAGGAACCGGTCGTAGGCCGAACGTTGGACGAGGATCCGGGACCGGGCGCAGCAGTCCTGCCCGGCGTTGTCGAAGACGGCGTAGGGCGCGGTGGCCGCGGCCTTCTCCAGGTCGGCGTCGGCGAAGACCACGTTCGCGCTCTTGCCGCCGAGTTCGAGCGTCAGCCGCTTGACCCGGTGGGCACAGCCGGCCATCACGGACTTGCCGACGGCGGTCGAGCCGGTGAAGACGATCTTGCGGACGTCCGGGTGCTCCACGAGCCGCTGCCCGACGACCGATCCCTTGCCCGGCAGGACGGTCAGGACGTCCTGGGGGAGCCCGGCCTCCAGGGCGAGCTCCGCCAGTCGCATCGCGGTCAGCGGCGTGAGCTCGGCGGGCTTGAGCACCACCGTGTTGCCGGCCGCCAGGGCCGGGGCGAACGCCCAGCCGGCGATGGGCATCGGGAAGTTCCACGGGACGATGACGCCCACGACGCCGAGCGGCTCGTGGAACGTGATGTCCACGCCGCCGGCCACGGGGATCTGCCGGCCGAACAGCCGCTCGGGGGCGGCGCTGTAGTAGGTCAGGACGTCGCGGACGTTGCCGGCCTCCCAGCGTGCGTTGCCGATGGTGTGCCCGGCGTTGCGCACCTCGAGCTGCGCGAGCTCCTCGAGGTGGTTCTCCACCTGCTCCGCGAACCGGCGCAGCAGTCGCCCGCGGTCGGCCGGCGCGACGAGCCGCCACGAGTCGAACGCGCGCTTGGCCCGCGCGACGGCGGCGTCGGTCTCCGCGACCCCGGCCAGGGGGACAGTCGTGATCACCTGCTCGGTGGCCGGGTTGACGACGTCGTAGGACGTGACGTCCACGGTCAACGTGCTGCTCACAACCGCTCGAACCCCCGGAAGCGCTCCCAGTCGGTGACCGACCTGCCGAAGGCCGCCAGCTCCACGGCGGCCATGTTGGCGTAGTGCTCGACCACGTCGTCGCCGAATGTACGGCGCGCGAAATCGCTGCCCCGCCACAGGTCGAGTGCCTCGGCCAGGGTCGTGGGCACGCGAGGGGCGTCGGGGTCGCCGTAGGCGTTCCCCTCGTACGCCGGCTCGAGCTCCAGCTCCTCCTCGATACCCGCGAAGCCGGCGGCGATCACGGCCGCCGTGGCCAGGTAGGGGTTCACGTCGCCGCCCGGGATGCGGTTCTCCAGCCGCAGCGAGGCGCCGTGTCCGACCAGCCGGAACGCACAGGTGCGGTTGTCCCGGCCCCACCGCAGCGCCGTCGGGGCGAACGATCCCTCGACGTAGCGCTTGTAGGAGTTGATGTTCGGCGCCAGGAGCAGCGTCAGCTCGCGCATGTAGCGGATCTGGCCCGCGACGAACGACTTGCCCAGAGGGGACATGCCGTCACCGTCGGCCATCACCATGGAGCCATCGGTGCCCCGGAAGCTGCAGTGGATGTGGCAGGAGTTGCCCTCGCGCTCGTCGAACTTCGCCATGAACGTCAGCGCGACGCCCTCCTGTGCGGCGATCTCCTTCGCCCCGTTCTTGTAGATCACGTGGCCGTCGCACGCCCGGCACGCCTCGTCATAGCGGAAGGCGATCTCGTGCTGGCCGAGGTTGCACTCGCCCTTGGCCGACTCGACGACCAGGCCGGCACCGGTCATGTCGTTGCGGATCCGGCGCAGTAGCGGTTCGATCCGCGCGGTGCCCAGCATGGAGTAGTCGACGTTGTACTGGTTGGCCGGCGTGAGGTTCCGGTAACCGGCGGTCCACGCCTGCTCGTAGGTGTCGCGGAAGACGAGGAACTCCAGCTCCGTCCCGACGTAGGCCGCCATCCCGGCCTCGGCGAGGCGCGCCGTCTGCCGGGCGAGCACCTGGCGCGGCGAGGCGACGACCGGGGTGCCGTCCTCCCACTGCAGGTCGGCCAGCACCATGACCGTGCCCTCCTGCCACGGCACCGGCCGCAGGGTGGACAGGTCCGGCTGCATCACGAAGTCGCCGTAGCCGCTCGACCACGACGACATCGCGTAGCCCTCGACGGTGTTCATGTCGACGTCCACCGCGAGCAGGTAGTTACAGCCCTCGGTCGCATGCTCCAGGACGACGTCCAGGAAGTACCGCGCGTGCAGGCGCTTGCCCTGCAGTCGGCCCTGCATGTCGGTGATCGCGACGAGAACCGTGTCCACGGCACCGGACTCGACCTGACGACGGAGGTCCTCGACGGTGAGCACGGGGAAGCGCGCGTCAGGCAAGGCTCTCCAGCTCCCGCTCCGCCGCGGCCAGCTCCTCCGGGGAACCCTGCACCTTCGGGCCGGTGAACCAGTTGCGCGCCGACACCAGCCACCAGATGCCGGCGAAGCCCAGGACGGCCAGCACCGCCAGCGGCGTGTAGTTGAAGGAGCTCAGCGTGACCGGGCTGGTGGTCGGCAGCATGAACAGCACGGTGATGAAGGCGACCCACGTCACGGCGATGATGCCGATCGGGCGGCTCCACCGGCCCAGGTGCCACGGCCCGCGCTCGAACTCCTCGCCCTGGCGCAGCCGCAGGAACGTGGGCAGCACGTAAGCGATGTACAGGCCGATCACGGCGATCGACGTCACGGCGGCGTAGGCCGTGGCGTTCCAGAGGTACGGCAGCCCCAGCACGAACGCGCCGCCGGCGGCGAGCCAGATGGCGTTGGTCGGCGTCCGCGTGCGCGGGTTGATCTGGTGCCAGAAGGAGGAGGCGGGCAGCGCGCCGTCGCGGGAGAAGGCGTAGATCATCCGCGAGTTGGCGGTCACCGAGGCCATGCCGCAGAACAGCTGCGCGCCGATGGCGATGAGCAGCAGCAACTTGCCGCCCGTGTTGCCGACGGCGTCGATGAAGATCTGCGCCGGCGGCACACCCGTCGCGGTGCCCGTCGCACTGTCGTAGCTCTGGATGGCGAAGGTCAGGCCGATCAGCAGGATCCAGCCGGCCACGATGGAGACGACGATGGACATCACGATGCCGCGGGGCCCCGCGACCGAGGCGTCCTTGGTCTCCTCGGTCATGTGCGCGGACGCGTCGAAACCGGTCAGCGTGTACTGCGCGAGAAGCAGTCCGATCAGGGCGACGTAGAGGCTCGACTGCCAGCCGGTGTTGTTCACGAACTCGGTGAACACGAAGGACGCCGACTGGTGCTCGTCCGGCACGAAGGCCAGCACGCCGACGATGACTGCCACGCCGACGACGTGCCACCAGACGCTGATGTCGTTGAGCCGCGCGACCACCCGGACGCCGAACTGGTTCAGGGCGCCGTGGAGCAGGAGGATCAGGCCGAAGAGCAGGATCGTGTGCCAGGGCCGCGCGTCGAACCCGAACTGCAGGTCGAGGAAGGCGTTGAGGAAGAAGGCCGCGCCGAAGTCGATCCCGGCCGTGACGGCGACCTGGCCGAGGAAGTTGAACCAGCCGGTGAACCAGGACCAGGCTGCGGAGTTCTTCCTGGCCAGCTTCGCCGACCAGTAGTAGAGGCCGCCGGCCGTCGGGAAGCTCGAACACACCTCGGCCATCGCCAGCCCGACGAACAGGGTCATGAGACCGACGAACGGCCAGCCCCAGACGATGACCGCCGGGCCCCCGGTGTTCAGCCCGAACCCGTACAGCGTCAGGCAGCCGGACAGGATCGAGATGATCGTGAATGAGACGGCGAAGTTCGAGAACCCGGACATGTGCCGGGCCAGCTCCTGCGCGTAGCCGAGCTGGTGCAGACGTGAGGTGTCGCTGTCGTGCTGCTCGGGAGCGCCGGCTCGGCTCTCGGACTCACTGCTGCTCATGCAGGTCCTACCTTCTGACAGCTCGCTGACCTCGGCACATGCGTCGGGATCCGGACCCTAAGGCGCTCGCTCGACGGTCCACAAGGCCGTGGGGCCGGCGTTACCCGATCGGCACCTGCGCGACGTCCACCAGCGCCGCGAACAGGCGTCGGTCATTCCCCGCCTCCGGGTGCCACTGGACCCCCAGGCAGAACCTTCGGTCGGCTGCCTCGACGGCCTCCACGAGACCGTCCTCCGCCCAGGCCGAGGACGTGAGCTCCCGGGCGACCCGGTCCAGCGCCTGGTGGTGGTGGCAGTCCACCGCTGCGGTCGGCCCCAGCAGGCGGTCCAGCTCGGTCCCCGGGGCCGTGCGGACCTTCCGGCGCGCGAACAGCCCCGGACCGGGGTCGTGGGACTCCGTGTCGGGGATGTCGGGCAGGTGCTGCAGCAGGTCGCCGCCGAGTGCGACGTTGAGCAGTTGCATCCCTCGGCAGATGGCGAGCAGCGGCAGGTCACGGTCCAGGGCGGCCTGGAGGACGGCGAGCTCGGCGGCGTCCCGCTCCGGGCGCAGCACGGTGGTGGCGGGCCCCGCCGCATGCCCGTAGCGCGCCGGATCGACGTCGGCACCACCGGCGAGGACGAGCCCGTCCAGCCGCCGGACCACCTCGGCGCTCACGGCGCCGGTCGGCAGCAGGACCGGCTCGCCTCCCACGTCGGCGACGGCGTCCGCGTACGACGCCGGCAACAGGACGGCCGGAAGGTCCCAGGCTCCCCAGCGCGCCTGCTCGCGATACGTGCTGATGCCGATCAACGGGCGCATGTGCCCCCCATTCCCGTCCGGTGGGGGGACAGTCTGCGCCCTACGAGCCGACGGGCCGTCGTGGCTCCACAGCGTGGCTTCGTCGGCCCTGACCGACTGAGGCTTCTCAGCCGCTGGTCGACGGACGTCGTTGTCCCGGGTCGAGTCCCGTGCGCAGCTGCCAGGCGTGCAGCGCGACGCTGAGTGCGGTCCGGCGCTCGTAGTCGGTCAGCGGGTCGCCTCCGAGCAGTTCCCCGATGCGGGCCAGCCTGTTGTACAGCGTCTGCCGGCGGACACCGAGAGCGCCAGCGGTCTCGGTCTTGGCCAGCCCGTGCCGGAAGTAGGCGTCGAGGGTGCGCACCAGCTCGGTGCCGTGAGCGGTGTCGTGGTCGAGCAGCACGCCGAGCTGTTCCCGGAGGAACACCGACAGCTCGGGGCCGCTCTGCAGCTGCACCAGGAGCCGGTAGATCCCCAGATCGCGGGCCAGCATGGCGCTGCGGCGCGTGCCCAGGCGGCGGGCGATGGTGGCGACCTCGCGTGACTGGGCGATCGACCGGGCCACTTCGTCGATCTCGTCGACGGGGGATCCGGCCGTCACCGCGATGATCGAGTGGCCGGTGGTGCGCTCCATGGAGTCGGAGAGCTTGCTGGAGAGCGTGTCGAGCCGTTGCCTGAGGTCTGCTTCCCCTCCTCGGGGCACCCGGACGACCATCAGCACCTCGTCGTCCACCTCACCGACGAGGCACGCGCCGAAGATCTCCGTGCACGCTCGCTGGGCACTCGAGCGGAGCAGTGCTCGCTGCAGGCGCCGGTCCGCGGCCACGGAGAGTGCGACCAGAGGCCGGCCACGTCGAGTGGGGAATCCCGCGATCTCGCACCGGGTGCGGAGCTCCTCGCCCGAGGGAAGACGATCGTGGACGAGGTCGTACAGCAGGGCACTCGTCAGGGCCACAGTGTCCTGGGCGGAGCCGGCGTGCATCAGCTCCAGCGCAACGACGGAGGCGGCGCGGTCGAGGACTGCGCCGCGCAGTTGGCCGCGCCGGGTGTCGAGGATCAGCGTCCCCCAGGACGCGCGTCCGAACTCCACCGGCCGGCTGTTGTCGCCGGTCGCCCGCGGCACCTCGGTCGCCGGATGCGATGCGGCCACCAACCGGCCGTCGCGCGCGACCAGGAAGGCGGCGCCACCCGCCAGCTCGGCGATGCGCCCGACCAGCGCGTGCAGACCCCCGCGGTCCAGCACGCCGTTCGTCAGCTCCCGCCAGATGCGCTCGCCTCGCCGCAGACCGGCGATCTCCTGGTCCATGACGAGCCGGTGGAAGGTCTCGACGATCACCGCGAAGGGCACCACTTCCCGTAGCGAGACGAGGGTGAGGTGACGTCGGTCAGCCGCGCGGAGGAGGCCCTCCGGCACTTCGGAGAAGGTGCGGCCCAGTTCGAGGGCCAGCGCGGCGAGGCCCGCGTCGGCGAGAGCCTCGACGTACCGCTCCTGCGCTGCGGCGGAGGTTCCCCGGAGGCCGAGGCCGGTGGTGAGCAGGAGTTCGCCACCGGTGAGCAGCGGCCCCATCTCGAAGACCTCCGACGAGTGCACCCACCGGATCAGCGTCCCGTCGGGGTCGCCGAACAGGACGGCGGGGGAGGCTGCGGCGACCTCCGGCAGTGCCAGCACGTGTGACAGCGGGACGAGCACACGCCCACGCTCGCCGTCCCTGGACAGATCGTCAAGCGATCACGCTCACAAGGGGACGTCCTGCCCCTGCGTGTGCGTATGCCGCAGGTCACAGACTCCTGTCCGGTTCAGCGCCGTCTGCTCGGGCGGCGGCAACAAGGAGGACGCATGGACGAGCACCTGGCATTCATGGAACTCGCGGAGGAGCAAGCGCGGATCGGCCGGCAGGAGGGCGGCATTCCCATCGGCGCCGCCCTCGTCGTCGACGGTGAGGTGCTGGGCGTCGGCCGTAACCGGCGGGTGCAACTGGGCAGCGCGATCCGACACGGTGAGACCGACTGCCTGGAGAACGTCGGCCGGCTGCCGGCTGCGACGTACCACCGCGCGACCCTCTACACCACGCTCTCGCCGTGTCAGATGTGCGCCGGCACGGTGTTGCTCTACGGCATTCCCCGCATCGTCATCGGCGAGAACCGCACGTTCGAGGCCAGCGAGCAGTGGCTGCGCGCGAACGGCGTCGACGTCGTGGTCCTCGACCGTCCCGAGTGCGTCGACCTGATGACCGAGTTCATCGCCGCCGAGCCGGCGCTCTGGAACGAGGACATCGGCGTCGAGGACCCCTCCTGACCCGGCACCTCCCATCGACGACAGGGACATCGACATGACGACTGCAGCAGGTCCGGACCTCGACGACCAGCACGCCCTCGACCCGATTCCGGACGGGCGCCGGGAATCCACCGCCATGCACCAGTTCTGGATCTGGGCCGGTGCCAACATCGCGCCCATCAACTGGGTTCTCGGCGCGCTCGGCATCGTGCTCGGCCTGAGCCTCACCGACACCGTCCTGGTCCTGGTGCTGGGGAACCTCGTCGGCATGGCCGTCTTCGGGTTCTTCGTGCTCATGGGACAGCGCACCGGCGTGAGCCAGATGGTGCTCACCAGGAGCGCGTTCGGCCGACGAGGCGCGTACCTGCCGGCGATCATCCAGGGCGTCACGTCCGCCGGCTGGTGCGCGATCAACACCTGGATCGTGCTGGACCTGGTGGTGGCGCTGTTGGGCCAGCTCGGGGTCGACGGCGGCGTGGGGATGAAGATCGCGATCGTCGCCGTCGTCATGGCGCTGCAGACGTGGATCGCCGCGAACGGGTTCCGGTGGATCGCCGCCTTCGAGAAGTACACCGTGCCGGTGACGCTGGTCGTGCTGCTGGTCATGAGCGTCGTCGCGTGGACCAAGCTGGACATCGACTGGGGGTACGCCGGTGCCGGCCTCACGGGCACCGCCCGGCTGAGCGCGATGAGCACCGTGATGACGGCGATCGGCATCGGCTGGGGCATCACCTGGCTGGCATACGCCTCCGACTACTCGCGGTTCGTCCCGCGATCGGTGCCCCCTCGCAAGCTTTATGCCGCGAGTGTGCTGGGGCAGTTCATCCCGGTCGTGTGGCTCGGCGTCCTCGGCGCCTCGGTCGCGACCATCGGCCAGGAGGCCGACCCGGGAAAGCTCATCGTGGCGGTGTTCGGCGCGCTCGCCGTGCCCGTGCTGCTCCTCGTCCTTCACGGGCCGATCGCGACGAACATCCTGAACATCTACAGCTGTGCCCTCTGTGCCCTCACCGTGGACCTGAAGATCTCGCGGCGGGTGATGGCCTACCTCGTCGGCGCGTTCGCGATGGCCTTCACCGTCGTGCTGATCTTCCAGGACAGCTTCGCGCACGCCCTGGACGGCTGGCTGGCCAGCCTGGTCGTCTGGGTTGCCCCGTGGGCGTCGATCATGGCGGTGCACTTCTACTTCATCCGCCGTCAGCGCATCGACATCGAGGCGCTGTACGACCCGCCGGGGCGCTCGCGTCTCGGCGACGTCCGGTGGGACGCGATGGTGTCGTTCCTCGCCGGCATCGCCGCCACCTGGTTCTTCGAGTTCGGCATCCCCACGGTGCTCCAGGGCCCCGGCGCCAAGATGCTGGGCAACATCGACCTGTCCTGGCTGGCGGGGGTCGTCGTGGCCGGTGGGCTGTACGCGGTCCTGGGATCGCGCCACGGGGGCCGTCCGGCATCGGCTGCGGACGAGCAGGCGGTGGAGGCCCGCGTCGACTGAGAGTCGCCCGGCCCTCGGGTCGGTGATCGGACACCAGAGCCCCTCCGGCCGACGGGCGGTGGGGGCGCTCCGGCAGCGCCGCCACCGCCCATCCGGTGCCCGCGGGGATTCAGAACCCGGGGAACACCCGGCGGAGGTCGTCCAGTGACACGGCGCCGTCCACGCGGATGCTCCCTGCGCTGTCCGACTCGCGTAGGCGGCCGGTGAGCAGTCTCGGCAGTGCCTCCACCGGCAGACGCAGTTCGCCGTCGGACCGCGCGGGCGCCTCGGTCAATCGCGCCTGTTCCCCGAGCGTGAGTCCGAGGGTCCTGTCGGGTGACGTCGCCCGGACGGTGAGCGTGATCGGGCGGCTGCTCAGCTCCGCTGTCCTCGCGGTGAAGCCGAGCAGAAAGGCCAGCGGGCCGAGGTACTGCTCGACGAGAACGGCGGCGACGTCGTCGGGGATGGTTGTCGTCGGGTCGAACACGACCTCGACGTCCCAGGCGTGGAGCGCCGCTTCGTTGAGTCGCATACCGGTGAACAGGTCGATCCCGGCCGGTTCTGGCAGGAACGCCATCGGGACGCGCAGGTCGCTGCGCTGTACGGAGTCCAGCGCCGCGTAGGCCCGGTCGAGCTCCCCGCCGGCCCGGAGGTATCCGTCGGCCTGCTCCCGCGGGCTCATGGCGTTCCATCGGGCCCAGACGGCGTTGTTGGCGTCCGAGGCTCGATCGACGCCCGCCTGCGCGGCCCGCAGCGTCTCCAGGGTGATCTCGGCGCCGCTGCCGAGGTGGGACAGCACCTGGGCCACCGTCCACTCGGACGCACCGGACATCTGCGTCAACTGGTCGTCGGTCAGCGCGCCCACCAGGCGGGCGAGCCGCTCGTAGGTGCGGTGATCGGCCTCGATGGTCAGGTCGGCGAGCCGGGTCATGGTTCTCCTCGTGGTGTCAGCTCGGCCGCGAACGTCCTGGTGGAGTCACGGCTGAACGCAGGTCGCTGTCGGCGTCGACGGTGCCATGCGTGCCGTCGAGATGGTGGTCGCGGCGGGCGTGCCGATTCCGCCACTCGCTCGGGGATCCTATGGCAGCTGCTTGAACCGTCAAGTGATCCGCCGGGGGTCTCCGAGCGTGGGCCCAGCGCGGATGACGTCGGCTCACGCCCCGGGTGGGCGGTGTCGGGGTACCGCCGACAAGCGGGCACGTCGTAGTCGGCCCCCTCTCGGGGCTTTCGAGGCCCGACGCCTTCAGATAGGTGATCGCCACCGCGATAGCGATCTTCTCGGAGGGGAGGTACGCCTCCGTCGCGCTGACGCCGCTCAGATAGGGGCCCACCACAGCCACGATCCGGAGCGCCGGATGCCGAGTCCGTAGTCGCCGTTGTCGGTTTGCGTGTCACAGGTGGCGGCGCAGCCGGGGCCGGCTGTTCGAATCCCAGCAGCTTCGGGTCGGTCATGGCGTGGTAGCCGACCTCGCAGTGGCGTGGAACGGGCAGAGTTCCACTCGGCGTCGCGGTGTCGAAGGGTCTCGATGGTCACGGTGACCGACCGAGCGCCGAGGCGTCGCTGGGTGTGCACCGACCATCCGCAGAGGATCTCCGGATTTCCGCGCGGCGGCCCGATGCCGGCTACCGCCGACGACGGTGAAGGCGCCGACCGAATGACGTCGAGTCGGCGGGCGGCCGGCGGGCGAAGGAGACGTCACCACGGCGCGCGCGATGCTCCCCGGGCGGCATTGAGCAGGTGCGGTGCTAGACGGCGTCGCGGCGGCGTAACCACCGCAGAGCGAGCCAGCCGAGTGGGACGGGCAGCCAGAAGGTTGCGACTCGGAACAACAGCACGCCGCTCACCGCCGCCGTACTGGGCACACCGATGGCGGCCAGGCCCGTGGACAGCGCTACTTCGACCGCGCCGAGTCCGCCGGGTGTCGGCGCGACGGACCCGATGGCTGCGCCGGTCAGATAGACCACGGCCGCCCCCGAGAGTCCGATCGGCCCGTGAAACGCACGGACCGCGAACCACAACGCCGCGATGTAGGCGGCGTTCAGGGCGAGCGACCCCAGGAGTGCCTGGGCGAGCTTCGGGGGAGTGGTGAGGAGGTCGGCCAGCCGTGACAGCGACTGGCGCAGCGGTGGCAGCAGGCGGCCGGAGAGCCAGCGCCGAGCACCCGGGATCGCCAGTGCGAGCAGGCCCAACCCGGCCACGCCGCCCAGTACGCCGAAGGCCCATCCGGGGACCGGGAGACCTTCGTTCGTGGAGGCGCCCGTCGCCGCGGCGACGGCGAGGAGCAGAACGACGTGCAGGGCCGCGTTCACGGCCTGGGACAGTCCCAGGCTGGTGGCGATGCCCGCCGCCGCCACCCCCGACTTCTGCAGGTATCGGATGTTGATCGTGAGTCCGCCGACCGCAGGGGGCGTGACGAATCCTGCGAAGGACGCCGCGACCTGGGCGAGGACCGTCCGGGCGAGGGACAGCCTTTCGCGCACATATCCCATCAGCGACACGGCGGCCGCGACGTAGGTCACTGCCGACGCGAGCAGAACGAGTGGCAGCCACTGCCACCGCGCCTCTGAGAGCACCGTCACGAGGTTGACGGAGCTCAGCTGGCTGACGATCAGGTAGCCGGCGACGATGATCGCGACGATCGACAGGATCGCCCGCGGCCGAATGCGTTCGACCTCGACGAGCTCGGGCGGCCGGTGATTGGTCTGCGCCTGGATCTCGTCACGCACCGACTCGAGCAGCCCGGCGTGCTGTTTGACCGCCCGGCGGGTTGCTCCGGGAAGCGCGATGGGCTGCAGGACCGGTTGGACCGCAGCCATCTCCTCGTCCGTCATGTTGCTGCGCGCGCTGCGGACTGCCCGCTCCGCGCCTGCCAGCTGCGCGGTAGTGATCAGCAGTTGCGCCCTGTCCAGACTCACCCGCAGATCGCTGGCGAACATCGCGCCGTCGACCGGGATCGGCAAGACGATCTGACCCGTCGGGTCGACGAGGATCTTGCCCGCCGTCAGACCGCGGTGGGTCACCCGGTGGACGTGCAGCTTGCCGACGCTGCGCCACAGTTCGTCGAGCTGAGGGTCGGTGGGGTCCTGCAGCGCCGTGGCGACTGCGCACTCGTAGACGAGCACGATCGAGTCCGCACCGCACGGCAGCCCCGCGAGTAGACGAGGGGTCCGGACGCCGATTGTCCACGCCGCCATCGCCAGCAGGGAACGGTGCTCGGTCACCCTTTCCAGGGACAGCGCCGGCGCGGGTGCCAGTTCGGCGCGGAGCCGGAGTATCCGGTAGAAGTTGTACGCCGCGCCCGATGCGATCAGCTCCCGATCGAACACCTGCACGGTGAGCTGCTCGCCGGTGCGGGTCGTTGCCAGGTACTCACGATGGTCGTCCGGGTCCGCGGCGACCGCCTCGAGGCGTACGAGGTCGAAGCCCTGCCGTCCCACGGCCTGCGCGACTCTGTTCCCGTCCGGGCGGTCGTTGACGATGCCCGCGGCAAAGCGGACGGCGAAGCCGACCCCCGTCCCGAGGACCACACTCGACGTCAGGGACAGCAACGTGGCCTGGGCAGCGATGAACGCCGAGATCACGTACACCGCCGTGACTGCCCCGAGCAATCTGCGCCAGAGCTTTTCGTGAGCGACGCCGACCACCGCCGCGAATGCGAAAAGGGCGGTCAGATACGTATCCATCGGTTGGGGCGTCGCGCCGCCGGGCAGGCGGGTCAGCGCCGCGTACAGCGCGCTCGACGGAAATGCGGCGACTGCCCGATCGACGCCTTGCGCCACCCCCATCGCGAGAAGTCCCGTGACAACCGCCTCGATCAGACGACGCCGGCTCCCGCGCACGATCTCTCGCACGATCAGCGCCAGGGGAACGGCCAGGGCGCCGAAGGCTGAGACAAGCCGCAACGCCTGAGCGAAGAACGACGGCAGGGCACCCAGCAGGCGCGCGAGGTCGGCACTCGCACCACGACTGGTCTCGCGGGCGACCACCGCGAGTCCGGTCAGCAGCAGGAGGACGACGACGAGGGCGAGGAGGCGGAACAGATCCAGCGGCCGGTGGATCCGGGTGGGCCAGGACTCGACGACGTCGACCTGCGGGGACCGTGGCGGTGGTGCAGCCGTCCCAGTCACCGCCCGCCCACTCCCGTCATCGCCTGACCTGCAGCATTACACCCCGAGGCGGGCCGGACGGCCCGCCGGTGGACGAAGCCCGACGCCTGCTTCGGCGGACCGGGGTCTGGTCTGCGGCACAGGCGCTCCGGCCGGACCTCGACGTGCGGCTGCCCGGTCGACGCGCTGGTACCGCCGTCCACCGGGAGCACGACGCCGGTGACGTAACGCGCGGCGTCACTGGCCAGGAAGAGAACCGGGAGAGCGACGTCCTCCGGTCGGCCGGGACGGCCCAGGGCGATCCGGTTGACGAACGGCGCCAGCGACTGCTCGTCCCGCCCGACACCTTCGGTCAGGTCGGTCAGCGTGAACACGGGCGCCACGGCGTTGAGCCGCACGCCGTGCTCGCCCCGGTCCAGGGCAAGGGAACGAACGAAGTCGGTGATGGTCGCTGAGCTCCGTGACCGGCCCGGTCGCGTACTCGGCCGCGTTGCTGACGACGACGTCCAGCCGGCCGAACCGGTCGACCACCGGCCGCACCAGGCCGGCCACCTGGGCGCCGTCGGAGACGTCGGCGGAGATGGCCGCGGTGCGCTCGGCCGGATACCCCTCCAGCGCCTGCTCGAGGCGGTCCTTGCGTCGGCCGGTGACCGCCACCGTTGCGCCGGCGTCGAGGAAGGCGCGGGTCATGGCGAGGTCGATGCCGCTGCCCCCGCCGGTGATCAGAACGACGGAGTCGGTGAAGTCGAAGCTCGCGTGGTTCATGGCGGTCCAGTGCCCGGCTGCGGGCTCGGCACGCGCCCCGGCAGAGCCGCTACGCGGACGTCCTCCAGAACGGCAGGGGAAGCACGGACGAGGTAGAAGTTGAGGTGCGGTCGAGCGTCCACGGGTTGGCCGCCGCCCCACAGGCAGGGCTCAGGCAGTCACACGCTCCCGCAGGTGGGACGCGCTGTGCGGGGGCCCTCGTCACGGCCACCGCCACGTCCAGAGGACCAGCTCGACGAACGGCTCCTCGAGGGCGGGGAGAATGGGCATGAGGGGGCCGGAGACCGAACCGAGCGAGGGGCCGACATGGAGAACCGGAGCCTGGGCCGGGGCCGGGTAAGCGTGCCGGCGGTCGGGCTCGGCACCTGGCGGCGGCTCGAGGCCGCCGCTGCCGCCGGCCGGCACCGCGAGCTCATCGACACCGCCATCGCGGCCGGCATCCGGCTCGTCGACACCTCACCCATGTACGGCGCTGCGGAGCGGCTGCTCGCCGACGCGCTCGACGGCAAGCGCGACCAGGTCGTCGTCGCCGACAAGGTCTGGACCGCGTCCCCGGAGGAGGGCGTGGTACAGCTCGCCCGCGCGGTGAACTGGTACGGCGGCCGCGTCGACCTCATGCAGATCCACAACCTCGTGGCCTGGCCCGCGCACCTCCCGATGCTCGAGGCCGCCCGCGCTCAGGGGCGGGTCGGCCTGATCGGTGCCACCCATTACTCCTCGGCTGCCTTCCCCGAACTCGTCGACCTCATGGCCACCGGCCGCATCGACACGGTCCAGGTGCCCTACAACCCGCTGCAGCGCGAGGTCGAGCGCACGATCCTGCCGCTCGCTGAGGAGCTCGGCCTCGGCGTCCTGCTCATGCGCCCGCTCGGCGAGGGGCGGCTCGTGCGCCGACAGCCCAGCCCGGCCGAGCTCGCGCCCCTGCACGCCTTCGGTGTCACCACCTGGGTGCAGGCCCTCATCAAGTGGGGCCTGAGCGACCTGCGCGTCCACGTCTCGCTCGCCGCCACCGCCCATCCCGACCGGCTCCTGGAGAACGCCGCCGCAGGGTCGCCGCCGTGGTTCGGGCCGGAGGAGCGGGCATACGTGCTGCGTCTGGCCGGAGCGCACTGACGAGCCGGACAGCCTGCCCCGGCCGGAGCGCGCCCGCCGGTCGCCGGGACGGGTCCCCACGGGCGCTCGCTCCGGACCGGGAGCAGGGTCGTGCCGCGGGATGGCCCTGCGCATCGTGTTCCTCTCCGCACCTCGGGCGCAGTGGCGCAGTCCCGGGTCCACTGGCTCGACGTTCGCGGCCCGACCGCCGGTTCCGCGCAGGGCTCCGACAGACCGGCCGCTAGGGCGACGCCGGGCGCCCCACTGTCGTCGCGCTCAGGTGCGAGGTGAGGAAGCGCAGCATCGCCCGCAACAGCCGCTTGCGGGAGTCGGCCCGCCTGAAGGCGTGCCCTTCGCCCTCCAGCTCCAGGTACTCGACCGGTCCGCCGAGTAACCGGAGCGCCGCGACGACCCGGCGCGACTCGCTGACCGGCACGTTGGTGTCGTGCTCTCCGTGGACCACGAGGAGCGGCACGTCGATCCGGTCGGCGAAGGCCAGCGGCGAGAGGTCCTCGAGCAGCGCGCGCTCGCGCTCGGGGTGCCCGTACTTCGACACCGCCGCGGCGGCGATCCACGGCTCCGAATCCCGGTAGAAGGACACCAGGTCGGACATGCCGCAGATGTCGATCCCGGCGGCGAACACCCCCGGCGAGAAGGCCAGCGAGGCCAGCGTCAGGTAGCCGCCATAGGACCGGCCGGTGACCGCGATCCGGGCGGCGTCGGCGATACCTGTGTGGACCAGGTGCTCTGCGCAGGCGAGCACGTCGGAGAAGGCGTCGTACCGGCGGTTCAGGTCGTCGGCGTGCACGAAGTCGCGGCCGAAGCCCGACGACCCGCGGATGTTCGGCGCGAACACCGTGACGCCGGCAGCGGCCAGGGCCTGGTGCTGCGGGTCGAACGTCGGCCGCTCCTGAGCCTCCGGGCCGCCGTGCAGGCTCAGCGCCGCCGGCCCCGGCCCGGTGTTCCCGGCCACCCGATAGAGCCAACCGGTCAGCGGCAGGCCATCGCGTCCGACGAAGGTCTCCAGCGTCGGGACGACCAGCGCCCGCTGCGGCAGCGGCGGGGCGGAGGTCACCCGCGTCCAGGCGTGCGTCGTGGTGTCCAGGTGCCACAGCTCGCGAGGGCGCTCCGGACCCTGCACGCCGAGGACCACGCTGGACCCGTCGCGGCTGAGCACCGGGTCGGCCGCCACCAGGCCGGGCAGGCCGGCGATCGGGGTGCGCGCCAGCGTCGCGGTGTCGAACAGCTCGAGCTCGCTGGAGCCGGCGACGTTCCACACGAGCAACAGCAACCGGCCCGCGTCGTCGGAGTCGACGAACTCCAGTTCGGCGTCGTCCCGGGCCGCCAGGGTTCGCGGCTCTCCTCGCCAACCGTTCGGCCCGAACGGCAGCCCGATCAGCTGGCGGCGTGGGAGACCGACGTCGGAGGCCAGGTACACGTAGACCGGGCCGGTGTGGTCGTCGGGAGCCGGGCGGAGCAGCGCCACGTCGGTGGAGCCGGTCGCGCCGTGGGGGAGCGCGCTGAAGTCCTCGTCGGTGAGCCGGTCGACGACGACGACGAACTGCTGCCCGCGCTCGCCGTCCCGGAGGACGATGAACCGCTCCTCGAGCGACACGTCGAGCACGTGGATGAGCTCGCCGGAGGCCAGGTCGTCGAGCCGACCGGTCGCGGGATCGGCGAGGTAGGACCGCGTCGGCTGGCCCGCCGCCGACCCGGGAAAGGTGACGACGAATCGGTGTCCGCTGCGGGTCCAGGGCCCCAGCTCGGCGTGCTGGCCGGCGTCCCCGGCGATGCGCCGGGCGTCGGACCCGTCGGGTCGCACCACCCACACCGCGGTGCGCACCCCGCCGTCGGTCGCCACCTCGCAGGCGAGCCAGCGGCTGTCCGCCGCCCACCGCACCGAGACGACGGGGTCCGGCGACAGCGCCAGGTGCCTGGCCGGCGGCTGGAGGCCGTCGAGGACGACATCCTGGATCCACAGTTGCGGAGTGCCGGAGCGGTCGCTGATGAAGGCGACCTGCCGGGCGTCCGGCGTCATGTTCGGGCCCCAGCTGCCCCAGGCGTCGACGAGGCCCTCGCCGAGTGCGACCGCGGCCTCGACCGCGGCAGTCCCCGCGGCCTCTCCCCGCAGATCGTCTCCGTCGCGTGCCCCGACCCCCTGTACGCGCTCCGCCGCCGGGCCCGCGTCCGTCGTCACCGTGCCAGGTCCTCCACCTTCTGCAGCCACATCTCCAGCAACGCCAGCTGCCACAGCGCGTTGGATCCGAGCGTCGTCCGCGCGACGTTCGGCTCGCGCAGCATGCGCTCCACCATGTCCGGCCGGAACAGGCCGCGGCGCTTGGCGGCCGGGTCGGTGAGCGCTTCGCGCACCCGCTCCAGGTACGGGCCGTCCAGCTGCCGGATCGCCGGCACCGGGAAGTATCCCTTGGGCCGGTCGATCACCTCGTCGGGGACGATCCCGCGGGCGGCCCGCTTCAGCACCCCCTTACCGCCGTCCGCGAGCTTGAGCTCCGGCGGGATCCGGCCGGCGAGCTCGACGAACTCGTGGTCGAGGAACGGCACGCGGGCCTCCAGCCCCCAGGCCATCGTCATGTTGTCCACGCGTTTCACCGGGTCGTCGACCAACATGATCGTGGTGTCGTTGCGGAGCGCGGCGTCCACCGCGGTCTGCGCGCCCGGCTGCCCGAACAGCTCCGTGATGAGCGCGGTCGGGGAGTCCTTCGCGACCAGCCACTCCGGTTCCAGCACCTCGGCCATTGCCGTCCACCGGCGGTCGAAGAAGACCCGCGAGTAGGCCTCCACCGCATCGTCGCGGGGGACGTCGGCCAGCGGCGGGTACCAGTCGTAGCCGCCGAGAACCTCGTCGGCGCCCTGCCCGGACTGCACGACCTTCACGTGCTGGGACACGTCCTGGGACAGCAGGTAGAAGGCGACGCAGTCGTGGCTGACCATCGGCTCGCTCATCGCCCCGACGGCGGCATCGATGCCGGGGAGCAGCCGGGAGTTGTCGATGGCGATGCGGTGGTGGTCGGTGCCGAACCGCTGGGCGACCAGCGTCGAGTACTCGAACTCGTCGCCGGACTCCCCGCCGGAGGACTCGAACCCGATGCTGAACGTGGCCAGGCCGGTCTGCCCCTTCTCGGCCAGGAGCGCGACGACCAGGCTGGAGTCGATGCCGCCGGACAGCAGCACCCCGACGGGCACGTCGGAGACCATCCGCCGCTCGACGGCGACCCGCAGCTGATCGAGCAATGCCTCCTCCCAGTCCCGGGAGGTCCAGTCGCTCCGGCTCTCGTCGCGGGTGAAGTCGGCGCGCCAGTAGACGGTGTCCCGGCTGGTGCCGTCCGGCTCGATGACACGCACCGTCGCCGGGGGCAGCTTGCGCACGCCGGCGAGGACCGTGCGCGGCGCGGGGACGACGGAGTGGAAGGTCATGTAGTACGCGAGTGCCGTGCGGTCGATCGACGTATCGACACCGCCGCCGGCAAGCAGCGCCTGCACGGTGGAGGCGAAGCGGATGCGATCGGGCCGGGCGTCGATGTACATCGGCTTGATGCCCAGTCGGTCGCGGGCCAGCACGAGCCGGCCGGTGCGGTGCTCGACGACAGCGAAGGCGAACATGCCGAGGAAGGAGTCGACGCAGGCGGCGCCCCACTCGGCGTAGGCCTTGAGCACGACCTCGGTGTCGGAGGTCGAGAAGAAGCGGTGCCCGGCCGCCTGGAGCTCCGCGCGCAACTGCTTGTAGTTGTAGATGATCCCGTTGAAGACGACGGTGAGCCCGAGGTGCGGGTCCACCATGGGTTGGGCGCCCTGCTCCGAGAGGTCGATGATCGACAGCCTCCGGTGCCCCAGTCCGACCGGCCCACGCGCCCAGACCCCGCTGCCGTCGGGCCCGCGGTGCTCCAGGCAGGAAGTCATCCGGTCGAGCGCCGCGACGTCGACCCGCCCTCCGTCCAAGCGCAGCTCACCTGCCAGTCCGCACATCCGCGTGTCCCCTCTCGTCGGGTCCGAGCACGATCCAGGTGTCCTTGGCGCCGCCGCCGCGTGAGCTGTTGACGACGAGGCTGTCGCGAGCGGCGACTCGCGTGAGGGCGACGTCGGCGAACCGGCAGTCCTCGGTGCGCGTGCCGGTGAGGTAGACGAAGGCGCGCAGGTCGATGTGACGTGGGTGCAGCCCGGCGGTGTCGAGAGCCGGGGCCGAGGACAACGAGACGACCTCCTGCGCCACGAACGCATCCGGACGCTCGGCCAGGTCGGCCCGCCGCTGGGAGACCTCGGCCGCGGTGGCCACCGGACCGATCAGTACCCCGGCGCCGCCGTAGCCGTCGACCGGTTTGGTGACCAGGTCGCCGATGCGCTCCAGGACGGCTCGGCGCTCGACCTCGTCGCTGGGCCGGTACGTCGGCACCGACTCCAGCAGCGGACGCTCGCCGAGGTAGTAACCGATCAGCTCCGGCATCGAGCAGTACATCGCCTTGTCGTCGGCCACGCCGTTGCCGGGAGCGTTCGCCAACACGACCGACCCCGCAGCTGCGACGTCGAGCAGCTCGGCGCCGACCGGCCGTCGATCCTCATCGACGACGTCGATCAATTCGTCGTCCAGTCGCAGGTAGAGGGCGCCGATCTGCTGCCCGCCACCCCGGTGCACGACCCGCCCGCCGACGACGTCGAGGTCGTCTGCGGTCACGAGCAGAAGGCCGGCGCCCTCGGCGAGCCGCCGGTGCTCGAACCACGCCGAACTCTCCGGCCCGCTGGACAGCAGGGCAGCGTGCGTGCCGGGCTCCACACGCGCGAGCAGGGTCGAGCGCAGCAGCTCGTAGGCGACGGCCGGGTTCGACAGTCCGGGTGGGCGGGGCAGGTCGGGCATGACGGCGTCGATGAGCCGGCGCGCGGCGATGGCGTACGCGGCACCGCTGGGGGAGCGGACGTTGTCCTCGAGCACCCGCCAGCCGCCGTACTCGGTGCGGACGATGTCGAAGCCCATCACCGGTGCGCGGACTGCGTCCGCCGGCAGCCTGGTGGCCTCCTCGCGCCAGCCCGGCGAGCCGAGGACGACGTCCCGCGGGATTACGCCGTCGTCGAGCACGCGCTGCTCCCCGTAGACGTCCCGGAGGAACAGCTCGAGCGCACGGCTGCGCTGGACGAGCCCCTCGCCCAATTCCCGCCACTCGTGCCGGTTGATGACGCGAGGGACGAGGTCGACACCGAAGAGCTGCTCCCGGCCGTCCACCCGGAAGGTGACCCCCTGCTGTCGGAGCCACTCGTCGCGGGCCCGCTCACGCCGTGCCACCTCCTCGTGAGGGAGGGCCGACACGACCTCCAGCAGATTCCGGTAGGCCGCCCGGGGTACCGACCCGGAGCCGATCGCCTCGTCGCCGGCGCGGGAGCGGTAGCGGCGCAGGGCCGGGCCGGCGGGCTCGGGGCCGCCGGCCGGGCCGTGGGTCTCCTCGACGACGAGCCGCATGACGTCCGTGAGGTCTCCCCGCTCGGCGAACGCCGTCCGCTGCCGGTCGGCGGAGTTGCCGCGTGCCAGGGCTGTCTCGGTCAGCTCGGTGACGACGTCCCAGTCGTCGAGCTCCTCCAGTTGCGGGCGCAATCGCTGCACCAGACCTCTGACCACGTCAGCTGCCGGTCGCGGCAGGGAACGCCGCGCGCCGTCGACGAGATCCCGGGACAGGCCCGCGCGGGCCGCCTGCCAGACCCCGGCCCGATGCAGCGGGGCGGGTGCCGGCACATGCGGCCGGCCGGCCCCGATGTCCAGCTCCGCCGCGCGAACCATGGCGCGGAACACTCCGGCGATGAGTACGGCGTCGTCGACCAAGGGACAGGCGTCGCAGACCCGCAGCTCGAGGGTCGGCGCGTGGGAGGACGGCCGGACGTCGAAGTAGGCCATCTTCGCGTCGGCGATGACGCCGGAGTCGATGAGGTCGGCGATCAGGTCGTCGTACTCGCGGGCCGAGGCCAGCGGGCCGGTGGACCCGGCGGTCGGCCAGCGCTGCCAGATGATCGTGCGGATGCTGGCGTAGCCGGTGTCCTGGCCGTTCCAGAACGGGGAGCTGGCCGACAGCGCGAGGAGGACCGGGAGGTCGCGGGCGACCCGCTGGGCGATCTCGACCGCGAGGTCGCGGTCGGAGACGCCGTCGTGCACCTGCGTGCCGCTGTTCAGCTGCTCGTCCACGAGCAGTCGGTACTGCTCGTGCATGCGGCTGTACCGACCGGTGGTGGTCAGCTCGAAGTCGGCGAACGTCGAGCGTGGCGCCGTGCCGACCGCGGCCACGCCGAGCCCCTCCTTGCCGGCGACGTCGACCAGTCCGGCGCGCAGCCGCAGCAACTCCTCGCGGAGGCCGGACAGCGAGGTCACGACGGCGGTGTTGGTCTCGACCGTCGTCCGCTGGATCTCGGCAGCGTAGGAGGAGGAGGGGAGCCGGCTCAGCAGCTGTGGGGCGCGGGCGGACAGCTCCCAGCTGCCGAGGTCGATGAGGTGGAGTTCCTCCTCGGCGCCGAGCGTCAGCTCTGCGCGCACCTCCCGGAACTTAGTCGTCCACTTGTTCCAGTGGACCGTCGCTCGTGTTCCCGTCTCGTTACATTCGGCGCGCGGTGACGCAGGCTGTGCGGCGGGGGTCGTAGCAGGCGTCCGGGCCCGGCTCCTCAGCTCAGGGCGAGCGCGGCACGAACCCCGTCCACGAATTCCTCCGGCCGTTCCCACGCGGCGAAGTGCCCGCCGGCGCTGCCCTCCTGCCAGACCCGCAGGTCGAACAATCGCTCGGCGACCGACCGCGGCGCCCGCACCGGTTCCCCCGGGAACTGGCTGACCACGGTCGGCACGTCGATCCACCTGACCGGTGGGCTCGACCGTGCGTACGGGGCGAACGACGTCCCGATCGTCCCGGTCGCCCAATACGCGGTGATCCAGGTGAGTAGCTCCCCGCGCGGGAAGACAGATTCGACGTCGCCGCCGCAGTCGCTCCAGGAGCGCAGCTTCTCGACCAGCCAGGCCGCGAGCCCGGCGGGGGAGTCCCCGAGAGCCACCGCGAGCGTGTGCGGCTTGGTCGCCTGCTCCAGCAGGTAAGCGCCTTCGGCGCTCCGCCAGCGCTCGCCCCTTTCCCGGTGGTCGCGCTGGTCATCGGTCTGCGTCTCGGGATCAGCGGTCGACCCGGCAGCGGTCGGCACGTCGGTGAGGTGCAGTGCCGCGACGCGCTCGGTGTGGTCGGCGGCCAGCGCCGTGGCGACGCCGCGGCCGATGTCGCCACCCGAGACGACGTACCGCTCGTACCCCAGCTCCGCCAGCGCCCCTGCGACCACAGTGGCCATGTCCGCCGAGGACAGGTTCTTCTCCGCCAGGGGCGCGGCGAACGGGTAGCCGGGTAGCGCCGGGACGACGACGTGGACGTCGGTCAGCAGCGGCAGCACCCGCTGGTAGCGCAGCACCGAGTCCGGCCACCCGTGCAGCAGGACGACGGCGGTCGCATCCGGGTTCGCCGCTCGCTGGTGCACCAGCCGTGCCCGCGACGTGCGAACCCACGGCAGCGCGCGGATCCGCTTCTCGTGCATCCGCCAGTCGTAGTCCTCGGCCCAGGAGCGCACCAGGTCTGCGAGGTAGCCGGGCTCGGTGCCGCGGTCCCAGCCGGGAGTGCCGGTCAACTCCACCTGGCGCCAGGCCCGCAGCCGAGCCCGGAGGTCGTCGAGAGCTGCCTGCTCGACCCGGGGTGGGGCGTCCTCGTCCAACGGCGGGGCTCCTCTCGACTGCCGTGATTCGCGATCCCACTGCGCCACTCCGCCGGGTCGGAGGCCGGCGTTCCGCGCGTCCTCCCGGCCCCTCAGAACACGATGGTCCGGCCCTCCGACTGCGCCTGGCGCTCGGTGTAGGCGACGCCGTCGACCTTCAGACCTGCCGGGTCGAGCAGGGTCAGCAGGCCGCCCTCCCCGCCGAGCCCGAACGGAGGCTGCACAGGGATGCGCGCCGCCTCCCCCGCGGGAAGCCGGGTCGACGGCAGGGGCATCCGCTGCTCCCGGGCGTCCAGGAGCGCCCAGCCGGCGAGATCCAGGTCCTGCACCCCGGTGTTCAGGAGCGTGACGGTCTCCCGGCCGGGCTGCTGTCCAGCATCGGTCACCAGAGCGGCGACGATCCGCACGGCGTGATCCGGTTCCCCCGGTCCGGGTACCGGCCCGGCGGCCTGCACTCCGGGGAGGGTGTGCCCCGTGCGATCGTCGGTGTGCCATGACTGGCTCTGGAAGGCCAGGAAGATGGCAACCCACTGCTGGGCGGCGGGGTAGTGCAGGAGCAGTCCGCCGTCCTGCCAGACACCGTCGTCGCGTCGGAACTGGCCGGTGTTGCCCTGGTTCATGTGGATGTCGTGGACGCCGTTCCCAGGCGAGAAGCCGAAGATCTTGTCCGCGAGGCCCTTCTCCGGGCCCCACCGCTCACCGAACGCGTACAGCCGGGCCGATGGGTCGGCCTGCGCCCGGTCGACGTAGTGGTGCAACTTGTCGGCGAGGTCGTTGTCAGGTCCTGGAGCGGTCGCCGGCAGCGGACGCAGCGACTCCCGGTCGAAAAGGTTCCCTCTGATGTAGTCGAAGGCGCCCTGGCCTGGGGTGCTCGGCAGACCGGAGAACCCGTCCGGCAGGTCCGGAAGAGCGTTCAGGACGGGATGCTCGAAGGCTTCGTCCGCGGCGTACAGCAGTTCGGAGGGTGACTGCTGCGAGAGCACGTTGACGGCAACCCGGAAATCGACGTCGCCGCCGCGCGCCCTGATCTGGAAATGGGGGGCGCCGGAGCCCCCCTCGGCACGGGTGTCGAACACCCGAGCGGCGAGCACGCCGTAATTCTTCAAGGGCATGGCCACTCCGCTCCGGTCGGCGATCCAAGGCCTGCAGCGACCCGAGGCAGGGACGGTAGAGAGTCGTCGTCACCGACGCGTCACGCCGGCGGTGATGTCCGCCGGGACGATAGCGCCACTGGGCCGGAGTCACACAGCAGGTTCAGCTTCCCTCCTCGGCATCGAGGTAGCGCGTGATCGCGGTTTCGACGATCTCCTGCATGGACTTGCCCGATTCGACGGAATAGCGCTTCAGGCGCTTGCGAAGATCCGGATGCACCCGGGTCGAGAGCATCGCGATGGTGTCGACGTCCGCCTCCGAGGTCGCCTCTGGGACCGTCATGCGCCTCTGCCTCCCCACCGATCGAGTGCGCCCTCAACCCGAGTGCCCGCACGTGTCAGCGTCTTGGCCGGACCGGACGGGGCGCCCGGGCACCGTATCTCCCCGGGCGCCCCGTAGCGGGGGTCAGACTCGAGTTCGCCCCGACCGCCTGCCTCCGACGAAGTGGGCGATCACGGCGATGACCGCTGCGATCAGCAGCAGGTGGATCGCGAAGGCTGTGACGTGGAAGGCCAGAAGGCCCAGGAGCCACAGGATGGCGAGAACAGCAGCAACGGCCAGAAACATGACGACCTCCTGAGAAGGGTGCGGAGGGGGTCCGCACGTGCGGGGACTACCCGTATGGACCCGCAGGCATGCATGCATGCAGGCGGCGCAATCACGTCACAACACCGGTGCCCGTAGGAACGAGGGCCGTGCAGGGGGCCGCCGTCCACTGCCGCATCGCCGTCGGGCGTTACGCACCCCACGGACGTCGTAGCTGCCACCCAGTGACGTGTGTGCTCGCCCAGCCAGTTGACCCGCACCCGGCCATCAGGTCGATGTCGTACAGGCGGTGGTGCAGGCGGGAGCATTGCTGGCCGAGCGCACCATCGCGTGCAGTCGGACCCGCAGGGAAGATCCGAGACGCGCCGGGCCGAGCCGGGGGCCAGTCGGCACGGAGTGTCTTGTCATCCATTCGGGCAATCGCCATTACGTGATGCAACGGGAAAGGTTCGTTCGGCCGAGCCCTGCCAAAGGAGCACTGCTGCCCTGGGCCCGTGCGTACGACGCTCCGTGGCCTGCGCCGATGGATGGTGACCTTGGACGACGACCGGAGCGCTGCGCTGGTCATTCGTGTATGGCTTGAAGGTGAATCCGATCAGTTCCGCAGCCGGTTGACCGCTGCCACTACCTCCGCCGGATCGTCGCTCGGCGATGAGGTCACAGTGGCCGTGGCGTCGTCTCCGCGTGAGGTGACGGATGCGGTGAGTGAATGGCTGCACGAGTTCGTCCGTGACGCACTGAAGCAGATTGACAGCGACTAGCGGCTGCTCAAGCATTTCTGACCCTGTGGCACCCGAAAACCCGTCCTCCGAATGACACTGCCGGCGCCAAGGGGGAACCAATGGACCGTGCCACACGAGTCTGCCTGCTGGATGGCTTCAGCCTCCACCTAGCCGGGGCTGATCCCGGTTCGACCCCGGACCTGCCACGAGCGGTGCAGCGCCTCGTCGCACACCTCAGCCTCTCCGGAAGGCCGGCGCGGACGGCGATCGCAGGTCAACTGTGGCCGGACGTCTCTGAAGAGCATGCGCACGGCAGCCTGCGTTCCACCCTGTGGCGCGTGCACAAGGTCGCACCGGCACTCATCACGGTGTCCGGTGACGCGTTGTCGATCGCCCACGATGTGCGAGTCGACGTCCATGAACTGACCGACTGGGCACGGCGTGCCATGGATCCTTGCTCGGCCACCGACAGCCTGACGGCGGGCAACCTCGGGCTGCCGGGCGAGCTGCTCCCCGGCTGGTACGACGACTGGGTCCTGCTGGAGCGTGAACGGCTGCGGCAGCTTCGTATGCACGCCCTCGAGGCACTGGCCGAGAAATTCGCGGCGGCCGCCCGCTATGGAGAGGCCGTACAAGCGGCGTACGCCGCTGTGCGAGTCGAGCCGCTACGAGAGAGTGCCCACCGCACGGTCGTGCGCGTTCACTTGGCTGAGGGAAATGTTGCCGAGGCGGTCCGCGCATATGAGTCGTTCCAGGCCATGTTGGCCGATGAGATCGGAGCCGCACCGACGCCGCAGATGTGTCGACTCATCGACACCCTCCCGGGGCGAAGCGCAACCGCGGCGGTCCGCTTGTGAGGCCGGGGCCGTCGTCCGGCCGGCCGGCGCACCGATGCCCGCCGTCGCGGGTCGGGCTAGGACGATCGGCGCAGGCCTGGAGGAGTGACGTTCCGCTGACGGCGTGGTGACGCTGTTCGGTGACGATCTCCTCGCTGCCCCGGGCGCTGCGTCAGGGGCTCCGGCCGACCCGACGACCGAGGTGACTGCCGCCCTCGGGCTCTGCGGTGCAGGCGGTGCCGCCCGGCACCAACCGGCGTGACCGGCCCACATGGTCGGGTGCAGGAGAATGGAACTCGTCGTGACCACTTCCGAGGTCCTGCCGGTCAGCTGCGAGGACACGACTCCGGTGGGCTCTACCCCAGGCGTGGCCGGTCGGACTGGACCCAGTGCCACTCCCGGACCGGCCGCCGAGATCGCGACCGGCAGTGCCGGGTCAGCGCTGTACGACGACGGGAGGGCATCCCGTCCGACCATGACCGATTTTCGCCTGAGACGGTTCTCGATCAGTCACCCACTGCGGCCGGCACCAGACGGAGGGCTTCCCAGGCTCCACATCGGCCGGCGTCGAGCCGCCGGTGCGACCGGGCTGGTCCTCGGTGGAATCGGCGTGGTGCTGCTCGTGCTGGGCCTGCACGTTTCCGCGGCGTCACTCGTGCCGGCAGAGACGGCTGCACGGGCTGTCCCGGCGACTCCCGGCGCCGATGTTCCGGAGCAGCCGAATGCTCCGCCCCGGGGAGCTCCGCCCGTGGCCCCCGCTCCCGTGCACCTCGACATTCCGCGCATCGAGGTGCATAGCGACCTCATCGCACTGGGACTGAACCCGGACGGAACGGTCGCGGTGCCGCCCACGGATCCGCACGCTCCCGCAGGTTGGTATCAGTACCTTGCGTCCCCCGGCGAGCCCGGACCCGCAATTCTCCTCGGGCACGTCGACACGTACGAGGGGCCTGCAGTCTTTTACCGGCTCAATCAACTTCAACCTGCCGACAACATCTTCGTCGGCCTCGCCGACGGCCGCACCGCCGTCTTCGCCGTGGAGTCGGTGCGCACCTATCCCAAGCGCTCCTTCCCCACCGAGGCGGTCTACGGCCAGACCCCGGAACCCGTTCTTCGATTGATCACCTGCGGAGGGACGTTCGACCGTTCCCGCCGCACATACCTCAGCAACGTGGTGGTCTATGCCACGCTGGTCACCCGGTACTGAGCTCCGATACCTCGCCTGTCCTTCGGGCAGCTGCCGTACCCCGGGCGGGGCGACGTGCGGTCCGGATGTCCGTCATGCGCCGACAACGGACCGCCGGTGCGGGCCCTGAACTCACGAGGCTGTACGTCATCAGAGGCGGCTGGGTGCCTGTCACGGTCGCGTGACGTCGCGGTGACACCCACCGGCGAACATGAACGGGCCGACGGCGAACATTCGACGAAACGCGGCAACGGCCGTGGGTGAATGGCGGCTGGAGACGCCATCCGCGATCTCTCTCCGCACTGGGAGCAGCGGGGACCAAAGAGCAGGTGCTTCCCGAACCCGTCCGGTGACATGGGCCGCCAGGCCTGTCGCGCCGGATGCCGATCCTGCTCTGGGAGGCACCTCGTCATGGCCGAGCCTGAGGATGATGTTGATCCGCCGTCGCGAGCTCGGCGGCCGCGTCGTAGAAGGGACGGAGCGTTCTGGCTAGCGGCCTCGGCGCTCGCCGTCGCGCTCCTTGCACTGCTTCTTGCGCTGCTCCTTCCGGCCACGGGCTGGATCACCACCGCAGGGGAGAAAGGTTCTCCGGGAGCCGCCGGTTCTCCGGGTGCACAGGGCCCTGCCGGCGCCAGTGGACCTCCCGGCCCCGCCGGCACCATAGGACCTCCCGGCCCCGCCGGGCCCAGCGGCCCCGCCGGGCCCAGCGGC
>JAOPWM010000121.1 GCA_025965695.1 Blastococcus sp. | reverse complement strand
GCGCGCGCCGGCCAGCCGCACTGCCCGAACTGCGGCAAGCCCATCTCCCGCCAGACGCCCCAGCAGATCGTCGACCAGGTGCTGGCGATGGAGGAGGGCACCCGTTTCCAGGTGCTCGCCCCGGTCGTGCGCGCCCGCAAGGGCGAGTACGCCGACCTGTTCAGCTCGCTGCAGACCCAGGGCTTCTCCCGTGTCCGGGTCGACGGCGTCGTGCACCCGCTCACCGAGCCGCCGAAGCTGAAGAAGCAGGAGAAGCACACGATCGAGGTGATCGTCGACCGGCTGACGGTCAAGGAGAGTGCCAAGCGCCGCCTGACCGACTCGGTGGAGACCGCGCTCGGGCTCGCCGGCGGCCTCGTCGTCCTCGACTTCGTCGACCTGGACGAGGACGACCCGCACCGCGAGCGGACGTACTCCGAGCACCTCGCCTGCGTCGACGACGGGCTGTCCTTCGAGGCGCTCGAGCCGCGCTCGTTCTCCTTCAACTCGCCGTTCGGTGCCTGCCCCGAGTGCACCGGCATCGGCACCCGCAAGGAGGTCGACCCCGACCTCGTGATCCCCGACCCGGAGAAGAGCCTGGGCGAGGGTGCGGTCGCCCCGTGGGCGGGCTCGATGAGCAACGAGTACTTCACCCGGCTGCTCAGCGGCCTGGGCCAGCAGCTCGGCTTCTCGATGGACACCCCGTGGGAGAAGTTGCCCGCCAAGGTGCAGAAGGCCGTGCTGCACGGGTCGCCGGACCAGGTGCACGTCCGCTACAAGAACCGGTACGGCCGCGAGCGCAGCTACTACGCCGCGTTCGAGGGTGTGCTGCCCTTCCTGGAGCGGCGGCACGAGGACACCGACAGCGACTACATGCGGGACAGGTACGAGGGCTACATGCGCGACGTGCCCTGTCCCGTCTGCCACGGCACCCGGCTCAAGCCCGAGATCCTCGCGGTCAAGCTGAACGGTCGGTCGATCGCCGAGGTCACCAACCTGTCCATCGGCGACGCCTCCGAGTGGCTCAACATCCTCGAGCTGGGCGAGCGCGAGCGGGCCATCGCCGACCGCGTGCTCCGCGAGATCCAGGCCCGGCTCTCGTTCCTGGTCGACGTCGGCCTGGACTACCTGTCCCTCGACCGGCCCGCGGCGACGCTGGCCGGCGGTGAGGCGCCGCGGATCCGGCTGGCCACCCAGATCGGGTCCGGTCTGGTCGGCGTCCTCTACGTCCTCGACGAACCGTCGATCGGCCTGCACCAGCGCGACAACTCCCGGCTGATCGAGACGCTCGTTCGGCTCCGGGACATGGGGAACACGCTCATCGTCGTCGAGCACGACGAGGACACCATCCGCACCGCCGACTGGGTCGTCGACATCGGCCCGGGTGCCGGCGAGCACGGCGGCGAGGTCGTGGTCAGCGGCACCGTCGAGGACCTGCTGACCAGCGAGCGGTCGATCACCGGGCAGTACCTCTCCGGTCGCCGGCAGATCGAGATCCCGAAGGAGCGGCGCGAGCTGACCCCTGGGCGCGAGCTGGTCGTGAAGGGCGCGCGCGAGCACAACCTCAAGGGCGTCGACGTCACGTTCCCGCTGGGCGTCCTCGTCGCGGTCACCGGCGTCTCCGGCTCGGGCAAGTCCAGCCTGGTGAACGACATCCTCTACACGACGCTGGCGAACGAGCTCAACCGCGCGCGCATGGTGCCCGGCCGGCACCGCACCATCACCGGTCTCGACCAGCTGGACAAGGTCGTGCACGTCGACCAGTCGCCGATCGGCCGCACCCCGCGATCGAACCCGGCCACGTACACCGGTGTCTGGGACCACGTCCGCAAGCTGTTCGCCAGCACGACCGAAGCGAAGATGCGCGGGTACCTGCCCGGCCGCTTCTCCTTCAACGTCAAGGGCGGGCGCTGCGAGGCCTGCTCGGGTGACGGCACGCTGAAGATCGAGATGAACTTCCTCCCGGACGTCTACGTGCCGTGCGAGGCCTGCCACGGCGCCCGTTTCAACCGGGAGACCCTCGAGGTGCACTACAAGGGGAGGACGGTCGCGGAGGTCCTCGACATGCCGATCGAGGAGGCCGCCGACTTCTTCGCCGCCATCCCGGCGATCGCCCGCTACCTGCGCACGCTCACCGAGGTCGGGCTGGGCTACGTCCGGCTCGGCCAGCCGGCGACCACGCTCTCCGGTGGCGAGGCGCAGCGCGTCAAGCTGGCCAGCGAGCTCCAGAAGCGGACCAACGGCCGCAGCATCTACGTCCTCGACGAGCCGACCACCGGACTGCACTTCGAGGACATCCGCAAGCTGTTGCTCGTCCTTCAGGGGCTGGTCGACAAGGGCAACTCGGTGGTCGTCATCGAGCACAACCTCGACGTCATCAAGAGTGCCGACTGGCTCATCGACATGGGGCCGGAAGGCGGGTTCCGCGGCGGCATGGTCGTGGCCGAGGGACCGCCGGAGTTCATCGCGACGGTCCCCGAGAGCCACACCGGCCGGTACCTCGCCAAGATCCTCGACCCGGACGCGGTGGCCGCCGCGGCCGCGCCGAGGAAGCGAGCCCGCAAGAAGGCCAGCTGACCGGTGGATCCGTTCGACGGGAAGGACGCACGATGACGAGCTCCGGCGACGTGGCGATGCTTCAGGCCCCGGACGGATTCCGGGTGCACTACCGGCGGTGGCTGCCGGACGGCGAGGTGCGGGCCACCGTGCAGATCGTGCACGGGGCCTCGGAGCATTCCGGTCGCTACGGCCGGCTGGCCGGGGCGCTCACCGCTCACGGGCTCGCCGTCTACGCCATGGACCTGCGCGGTCACGGGCGGACGGCGGAGAGCACGGGCATCGGTCGGTTCGGCGGGCTGGGTGTCGACACCGTCCTGGACGACGTCCGGGCGCTGCACCTGCTCATCGGGGAGCGGCATCCTGGCGTGCCGCGGATCCTGCTCGGGCACTCGATGGGCTCGATCATCGCGCTGGCCGGCGCGGAGCGGGACGGCGGCGACCTCGCCGGGCTGGTCCTCTCCGGTCCGGTCGGCGTGGCCCCCCACCTCGCTGACACTGTCACCGCGCTCGAGGAGGCGGTGGCCGCGGGGGTGGGGGAGAACGCCCTCGATGCGCTCGGCGCCTTCAACGAGCCGTTCGAGCCCGCCCGCACCCGCTACGACTGGCTCTCCCGGGACCCTGCGGAGGTCGACGCGTACATCGCCGATCCGCTGAGCGGCGACGAGATGCCCCTGACCGCGGCCTACGCCGCCGGGGTGTTCGGTCTGGCCGTCAGCGCCGCCACCCCGGACGCAGTGGCGCGGCTGCGTGACGGACTGCCCGTGCTGCTCCTGTCCGGTGAGCTCGACCCCGTGGGCGGCGCGAACGCGGTACAGGTCAGCGCGCTGGCCGGCCTGCTCCGCGGGCGGGGGCTGCCGGTCGAGCAGCGGGTCTACCCCGACGCCCGGCACGAGGTGTTCAACGAGACCAATCGGGACGAGGTCGTCGACGACCTCCTCGCCTGGCTCGAACCGCGACTGAGCGCGCCCGCGGCCTGACCGCCGCGGCGGCGGTGCCTACCACCCGCCGCGAAGTGGTCAGCCCCCACCAGTGGCCGACGACCTGTCGGCACTCCGACCTAACCTGGAGCCATGGCCGATCCGTCCACGTACCGCCCGGCGGTCGGCAGCATCCCCGAGTCGCCCGGGGTGTACCGGTTCCGCGACCCCAGCGGCCGGGTCATCTACGTGGGCAAGGCGAAGAGCCTCCGGCAGCGGCTGAACAGTTACTTCGCCGACGTCGCCGGCCTGCACCCGCGCACGCGGCAGATGGTGACGACGGCGTCGAGCGTCGACTGGACCGTCGTCGGCACCGAGGTCGAGGCCCTCCAGCTCGAGTACAACTGGATCAAGGAGTTCGACCCGCGGTTCAACGTCCGCTACCGCGACGACAAGAGCTACCCCAACCTCGCCGTCACCCTCAACGAGGAGTACCCGCGGCTGCAGGTGATGCGCGGGCCGAAGAAGAAGGGTGTCCGCTACTTCGGTCCGTACGCGCATGCGTGGGCGATCCGCGAGACGCTCGACACCCTGACCCGCGTCTTCCCGGCGCGTACCTGCTCCAACGGCGTGTTCAAGCGTGCCGGCCAGATCGGCCGACCGTGTCTGCTCGGCTACATCGGCAAGTGCGCGGCGCCCTGCGTCGGCCGGGTCAGTGCCGAGGAGCACCGGGAGATCGTCGACGACTTCTGCGACTTCATGGCCGGCCGCACCGAGTCGATGATCAAGCGCCTCGAGCGCGAGATGGCCGCGGCCGCCGAGGCGATGGAGTACGAGAAGGCGGCCCGACTCCGCGACGACCTCGGCGCCCTCACACGGGCGATGGAGAAGCAGGCCGTCGTCCTCGGCGACGGGACGGACGCCGACGTCGTCGCCTTCGCCCAGGACGAGCTGGAGGCGGCGGTCCAGGTCTTCCACGTCCGCGGCGGGCGGGTGCGCGGGCAGCGGGGCTGGATCGTCGACAAGGTCGAGGCGGTCACCACCGGCGAGCTGGTCGAACAGTTCCTGCTGCAGGTGTACGGCGGTGTCGACGAGCAGACCGGCGTCGGCGAGGCGGGGGAGGCGGTGCCGCGGGAGGTGCTGGTCCCCGAGCTGCCGGACGACGCCGACGTCTACACCGAGCTGCTCGAGGAGCTGCGCGGCGGCAAGGTGTCGCTGCGGGTGCCGCAGCGCGGTGACAAGCGCAACCTCATGGAGACGGTCGAGCGCAACGCCAAGGAGGCTTTCGCGCGGCACCGGGTCAGGCGGTCCAGCGACCTGACCGCCCGCTCGCTCGCGCTCGCCGAACTGCAGGAGGCCCTCGAACTCCCCGACGCCCCGCTGCGCATCGAGTGCATGGACGTCTCGCACGTCCAGGGCACGAACGTCGTCGCCAGCATGGTCGTCTTCGAGGACGGGCTGGCGAAGAAGTCCGACTACCGCCGCTTCTCGGTCGCCCAGGGCACCGACGACACCGCTGCGATGGCCGAGGTCGTGCGCCGGCGCTTTGCCCGTCACCTCAAGGACGAGCAGGACCGGCGCGACGAGCAGGGGATCTCGGCCGAGGAAGGCCGGCCCCGCAGGTTCGCCTACCCGCCGAACCTTCTCGTGGTCGACGGCGGGGCGCCCCAGGTCGCCGCGGCCAGTCGTTCGCTCGCCGAGCTCGGCATCGTCGATGTCGCGGTCTGCGGTCTGGCGAAGCGCATGGAGGAGGTATGGCTCCCCGGGGACAACGATCCGGTGATCCTGCCACGCACCTCGGAGGCGCTGTACCTGCTGCAGCGGGTCCGGGACGAGGCCCACCGGTTCGCCATCACCTATCACCGGCAGAAGCGGTCGACGAGCATGCTGGTGTCGTTGTTGGACGACGTCCCGGGCCTCGGGGAGTCGCGGCGGAAGGCGCTGATGAAGCAGTTCGGGTCGCTCAAGCGGTTGCGAGCCGCCACGGTCGAGGAGCTCATGGTCGTGCCCGGCATCGGACGTCGGACCGCGGAAGCGGTGCAGGCGGCGATCGCCGACCCGGCAGCGGGCGACGCCGGGACGACGGACGCCGGCAGCGCCCCTGCGCCGGAGGCAGAGTCCACGGCCGCGCCGCAGGGTCCGGCCGAGCGTGGCACGCCTCGGGCGGACGCCGGGGACACCCCCGAGGTCGGGCGGGTGGCCTCGTGACCGTCGACGAAGCCGACGGTCCCGCCGACCCGCACGGCGATACCGGCCCGCACGGCCCCGTCACGACCGCGCTGGACCTGGCCGGGGCCGACACGCAACCGCTCGAGGTCGTCGTCGTCACGGGGCTCTCCGGCTCCGGCAAGAACAGCGCCGGCCGGGTCCTGGAAGACCTCGGCTGGTTCGTCGTCGACAACCTGCCGCCGGCGCTGCTGCAGCCCATGGTGGAACTGGGCGCCCGCGGGGACCTCCGCCGCTTCGCCGCCGTCGTCGACGTCCGCAGCCGGGCGTTCTCCAGCGATCTGCAGGAGGCGATCCGGGTCCTGTCCGAGGCCGGGCACCGGCCCCGGGTGGTCTACGTGCATGCCCGCGACGAGGTCCTGGTCCGCCGCTACGAGTCCAACCGCCGCGAGCACCCGCTGCAGGGCAGCGGAACCCTGATCGACGGCATCTCGGCCGAGCGCGGGCTGCTCACGGGCATCGCCGGCGAGGCCGACCTCTGGGTCGACACCAGCGACCTCAACGTGCACCAGCTGCGGGCCACGCTGGAGAACGCCTTCGCTCGGGAGGGCAGGACGCCGCCGCTCACCGCGACGGTCATGAGCTTCGGCTTCAAGTACGGACTGCCGCTGGACGCGGACCTCGTGGTCGACGCCCGATTCCTGCCCAACCCGCACTGGATCCCCGAACTGCGTGCGCACACGGGCCAGGACGCCGAGGTGCGCTCCTTCGTCCTCGGCCAGCCCGACGCGGACGAGTTCCTCGACCGCTACACCGACGTGCTGCGGCTGCTCATCCCCGGCTACCGGCGCGAGGGCAAGCGCTACCTGACCCTCGCCGTCGGCTGCACGGGCGGCAAGCACCGCAGCGTCGCGATCGCCGAGGAGTTCGCCCGGCGTCTCGCGGCCGAGGGGCTCACCGCCACGGCCCGTCACCGCGATCTGGGCCGCGAGTAGTGGGCTCGCAGCTGAGCCCGGCGCCCCCGCGGGTGGTGGCGTTCGGGGGTGGCCACGGACTGGCGGCGGCCCTCGCCGCATGGCGGCGGATCACGCCCGACCTCACCGCGGTGGTGACCGTCGCGGACGACGGCGGTTCCTCCGGCCGGATCCGCCGTGAGATGCCCGTCCTGCCGCCCGGCGACCTCCGGATGGCCCTGGCCGCCCTGGCCGGGGCCGGGGCGCGCTCGCAGGAACTGGCGGCCCTCCTGCAGCACCGTCTCGGCGGCACCGGCGTCCTGGCCGGACACCCCGTCGGCAATCTGATGCTGACCGGGCTGGCCGAGATGCACGACGGCGACACCGTCCGGGCTCTCGACGAGGTCGCCGAGCTGCTCGACTGCTGCGGCCGCGTGCTTCCGATGGCCGACGTCCCGCTCGACCTCGTGGCCCGGGTGGAGACCGTGGACCCCGACGATCCGGCGCGCGTCCGTACGATCCGGGGGCAGGTCGCGATCGCGGCGACGTCGGGTCGGGTCCGGGAGATCCTGCTCTCACCTCCCGATCCGCCGGTCAACCCGGCCGTGCTCGAGGCGATCGCGACGGCGGACGTCGTCTCGCTCGGTCCGGGATCCTGGTACACCTCTGTACTGCCGCATCTGCTCGTGCCGAAGTTGCGCGCCGCCCTGGTCGCCACAGAGGCGCGGGTGGTGGTGGTGCTGAATCTGGAACCGCAGCCAGGGGAGACGGACGGCTTCTCCCCGGAGGAGCATCTGAGCGTTCTGCACGCGCATCTGGGCGGAGTGGCGTTGCATACCGTGATCGCTGATGTGGAAGCGGTTGTTGACCGCCGTGGTCTCCTGTCTGCGGTGCGTGAGTGTGGCGCGGAGCTGGTCCTGGCTCCGGTTGCCGAACTCGACGGTGCGCCACGGCACGACCCCGTGCGCCTGTCCGCCGCGCTGGCCTCCGTGGTCGGTGCGCGGTGAGAGGGTACGGGTGTCCGAGCGGGTATCGGAACTGACGGCGACAGTTGTCGATCCTGAGCGGTCGGTACGAGGGGGAAGGGGACGCCGCATGGCGATGACCGCAATGGTCAAGGACGAGCTCTCACGAGTGGAGTGCACGAAGACCTCCGAGCGCAAGGCGGAGGTCACCGCGCTGCTCCGCTTCTCGGGCGGCCTGCACATCGTGGGTGGGCGCGTGGTCATCGAGGCCGAGCTGGACACCGGGTCGGTGGCCCGTCGGCTGCGCCGTGACATCAGCGAGGTCTACGGCTACACGAGCGGGGTCAGCGTGCTCGCCGGCGGCAACATCCGCCGCGGCGTGCGCTATCTCGTCCGGATCGCCAAGCACGGCGAGGGCCTCGCACGACAGACCGGGCTGGTGGACCAGCGCGGCCGGCCCGTCCGGGGGCTGCCGCCGTCGGTGGTCTCCGGCGGGATCAACGACGCCGAGGCAGCCTGGCGCGGGGCGTTCCTGGCGCACGGCTCGCTCACCGAGCCCGGACGGTCCTCCTCGCTGGAGGTCACCTGCCCCGGTCCCGAGGCCGCAATGGCTCTGGTCGGCGCGGCCCGCCGGCTGGGCATCCCCGCGAAGGCGCGGGAGGTCCGCGGTGCCGACCGGGTGGTCATCCGGGACGGCGACGCGATCAGCGCGCTGCTGACCCGGATGGGCGCCCACGACGCCGTCCTGGCGTGGGAGGAGCGGCGCATGCGCCGCGAGGTCCGGGCCACCGCCAACCGCCTGGCCAACTTCGACGACGCGAACCTGCGCCGGTCCGCCCGTGCGGCGGTCGCCGCCAGTGCCCGGGTCGAACGCGCGCTGGAGATCCTCGCCAACGACGCCCCCGAGCACCTGCTGGTGGCCGGCCGGCTGCGGCTGGAGTTCGGGCAGGCCTCTCTGGAGGAGCTGGGTCAGCGCGCCGAGCCGCCGATGACGAAGGACGCCGTTGCCGGCCGGATCCGCCGTCTGCTGGCCATGGCCGACAAGCGGGCCAAGGACCTCGGCATCCCGGACACGGAATCCGTCGTCACCGACGACATGCTGGCGCAGTAGTGCCCCCGACCCCGGTCGTCCGATCGTTCTCGATCGGACGACCGGGAGCCGGGCGGGCCGTCGACCGATAGGGTTTCCGCGAGCGTGGCCGTGCGACGTGCGGCCACCGAGCGACATCTTCATCGGTTCAATGGGAGGTCTTCAGTGACGGTCCGCGTGGGCATCAACGGATTCGGTCGGATCGGCCGCAACTTCTGGCGCGCCGCGGCGGCCAGCGGCCAGGACATCGAGATCGTGGCGGTCAACGACCTCACCAGCCCGGAGGTCCTCGCCCATCTGCTGAAGCACGACAGCATCCTCGGCAAGCTGTCCGAGGACGTCGCCGCCGACGGCGAGGGCATCAAGATCGCCGGTTCGACCATGAAGGTCCTCTCCGAGCGCGACCCAGCGAGCCTGCCGTGGGGTGACCTCGGTGTCGACGTCGTCATCGAGTCGACCGGTTTCTTCACCAAGGCTGCCGACGCCCGCAAGCACGTCGATGCCGGTGGTGCCAAGAAGGTCATCATCTCGGCGCCGGCCAGCGACGACGACATCACGATCGTCATGGGCGTCAACGACAACCTGTACGACGGCTCGCAGACGATCATCAGCAACGCGTCCTGCACGACCAACTGCCTCGCGCCCCTGGCGAAGGTGCTCAACGACGCCTTCGGCATCGAGCGCGGTCTCATGACGACCATTCACGCGTACACGGCCGACCAGAACCTGCAGGACGGCCCGCACAAGGACCTCCGCCGGGCCCGAGCCGCCGCGATCAACATGGTGCCGACCTCGACCGGCGCCGCGAAGGCGATCGGCCTGGTGCTCCCCGAGCTGAAGGGCAAGCTCGACGGCTACGCGATCCGCGTCCCGGTGCCCACCGGATCGGCCACCGACCTCACCGTCCAGCTGAAGCGTGAGGGCTCGGCCGACGAGATCGACGCCGCCTACCGCGAGGCCGCGGCCGGCCCGCTGGGCAAGTACCTCACCTACACCGACGCCCCGATCGTCTCCTCCGACATCGTCACCGACCCGTCGTCGTGCATCTACGACGCGACGCTGACCAAGGTGTTCGGCCCGATGGTCAAGGTGCTCGGCTGGTACGACAACGAGTGGGGCTACTCCAACCGCCTCGTCGACCTCACCACGCTGGTAGGCAAGTCCCTCTGATGCGTGCCGTCGACGACCTCATCGCCGAGGGCGTCTCCGGTCGGCGGGTGCTGCTGCGCGCCGACCTGAACGTGCCTCTCGACAAGAGCACGGGCCAGATCACCGACGACGGCCGCATCCGGGCCAGCCTGCCCACGCTGCAGGCACTCCGGGACGCCGGTGCCCGTGTGATCGTCGCGGCGCACCTCGGCCGGCCCAAGGGTGCGCCCGACCCGCAGTTCTCCCTCGCGCCGGTCGCGGCGCGCCTGGGCGAGCTGCTCGGGACGACGGTGCCGCTGGCTGCCGACGTGGCCGGCGACGACGCCCGGGCGAAGGTCGGGGCGCTGGGTGACGGCGACGTCCTCCTGCTGGAGAACGTCCGGTTCGAGGCCGCCGAGACGTCTAAGGACGACGCGGCCCGCGGGGAGCTCGCCGACCGGCTGGCCGCCCTCGCCGATCTCTACGTGGACGACGCGTTCGGGGCCGTGCACCGCAAGCATGCGTCGGTCTACGACGTGGCGCTGCGCCTCCCGCACGCGGCCGGCCGGCTGGTCGCCCGCGAGCTCGAGGTGCTCACCCGGCTGACCACGGACCCCGAGCGGCCCTACGTGGTCGTTCTCGGCGGCTCGAAGGTCAGCGACAAGCTGGCGGTCATCGAGGCGCTGCTGCCCAAGGTGGACCGCCTGCTGATCGGCGGCGGCATGTGCTTCACGTTTCTCGCAGCCCAGGGCCACGGCGTCGGCGGCTCGCTACTGGAGGCCGACCAGGTCGACACCTGCCGCCGGCTGCTCGCCGAGGCGGACGGCCGGATCGTGCTGCCGGTCGACATCGTCTGCGCCGACAGGTTCGCCGCCGACGCCGAGACCAGCGTGACGCCGGCCGACGCGATCCCGGACGACCTCATGGGGCTGGACGTGGGCCCGCTCACGGTCGACCTGTTCACCGCTGAGCTCGTCGATGCAGGCACCGTCTTCTGGAACGGCCCGATGGGCGTCTTCGAGCTGGCTCCGTTCCAGGCCGGCACCCGCGGCGTCGCGGAAGCGGTGGGCGCCGTCGACGGGCTGTCCGTCGTCGGGGGAGGGGATTCCGCGGCCGCCGTCCGGCAGCTCGGCCTCGACGAGGAGTCCTACGGCCACATCAGCACCGGCGGCGGGGCGTCGCTGGAGTACCTCGAGGGCCGGGACCTGCCGGGCCTCGCGGTCCTGGCCCACTGAGCAGGGGAGCGGACATGGCTCGCAAGGACCGCACGAAGGCGGTGCGCGAGGGGCGCCGCCCGCTGATCGCCGGCAACTGGAAGATGAACCTGACGCACCTGGAGGCCATCGGCCTGGTGCAGAAGCTGGCGTTCACCATCCCGGAGCGGGTGCTCGACATCGTCGAGGTCGTGGTGCTGCCGCCGTTCACCGCACTGCGCAGCGTCCAGACGCTCGTGACCGGCGACAAGCTGGACGTCGGCTACGGCGCGCAGGACCTCTCGGTGCACGACGCGGGCGCCTACACCGGCGAGATCAGTGGCGGGATGCTCGCAGCGCTGGCCTGCCAGTTCGTCACCGTCGGCCACTCCGAGCGGCGCGCGATGCACGCCGAGGACGACGCGGTCGTGGCCGCCAAGGCGCAGGCCGCGCTGCGGCACGGCATCGTGCCCATCGTCTGCGTGGGGGAGGGGCTGGAGATCCGGCGGGCCGGTGAGCACGTGAACTACTGCACCACCCAGCTCGACGCCTCCCTGGACGGGGTCACCGGCGAGCAGGTGGCGGGTCTCGTCATCGCCTACGAGCCCGTCTGGGCCATCGGTACCGGCGAGGTGGCCAGCCCCGAGGATGCGCAGGAGGTCTGTGGCGCACTCCGGGCGCGGCTCGCCGAGCGGTTCGGACCGGAGACGGCCGCAACCGTCCGTATCCTCTACGGCGGGTCGGTGAAGGCTGCGACTACGGCCGGGATCCTGGCCGGGCCTGACATCGACGGTGCGCTCGTCGGCGGCGCCAGCCTGGACGCCGACGAGTTCGCGCAGATCTGTCAGAACGCCGCCGGCGGCAGCTGAGCCCCACTGCCGCCGCCGGCCTACACGGTGGGGGCGAGCAGCAGGCTGTGGAGAACACCACCCTGGAACGGCTGGCCGGTCGGCTGCCCGCGTGGGCCCGGGGCCGGTCCCGCCGGCGCCTCCTCGCGGCCGTCGCCGTCGTCGTCCTCATCGTCGTCTTTGCGGTCAGCTGCGGAGGGGGCGCCGGCGGCCGTGCCGACGTCCCCGTGGTGGAGGGCAGCGCGGACGCCGGGGTCACCGGCGTCCGGGCGCCGTCGGACCGGACCGGCGGCACCCTGCGGGTCGTCTCGGCGGGGATCGACAGCCTGGATCCGCAGCGCTCGTACCTGCCCGGAGTGTGGAACCTGATGCGGCTGTACACCCGCACCCTGGTCACCTACAGCTCCGAGCCCGGCCACACCGACCAACTGGTGCCCGACCTGGCCACCGACCTCGGCACCCCGTCGGGAGACGGCCTGAGCTGGACCTTCACGCTCCGGGAGGGCGTGCGGTTCGAGAGCGGCCGGCCGATCACCTCCCGCGACGTGAAGTACGGCATCGAGCGGTCGTTCGCCTCCGAGGTCATCGTCGGTGGACCTACCTACGTCGTGGACCTCCTCGACGCCCCCGGCAACCAGTACGCGGGCCCCTATCAGGACGGGTCGCCCGGCCGGCTGGGCCTCCCGTCGGTCGAGACCCCCGACGACCTCACGATCGTCTTCCGGCTGCGCGCACCCCAGCCGGATCTGCCGTTCGTCATGGCGCTGCCCTCCAGCAGCCCGGTGCCGATCGAGGCCGACAGCGGCGCCGGATACGGCAGTGACCCGGTCTCCTCGGGTCCGTACGCGATCACCTCGGTCGACCCGGCGACCGGCATCGTGCTCGACCGGAACCCGCAGTGGGACCCGGCCACCGATGCCGCCCGCACGGCGCTGCCCGACCAGGTCATCGTCCGCACCGGGCTGAGTGGGGTGGAGCGGGACCAGGCGCTGCTGGCCGGGTCGGCCGACCTCGACATCACCGGCACCGGCGTCCAGGCGGCGACCACGGCGCGCCTCGCGGAGAATCCGGACAACCCGGTGCGCGGCAGGGTGGACGACGTCACCACCGGCGCGCTCCGGGTGCTCGCCCTGCCGACCGACGTCGCGCCGATGGACAATCCCGACTGCCGGGCCGCTGTGGCCGCCGTGATCGACCGCAGTGCCGTCCAGTCCAAGCTCGGCGGCCCGGACAACGTCGTGCGCCGCTCCCAGCTGTGGCCCCGTGGTCTGCCCGGCGGGCCGGAGGATCGCGACCCGCGCGCCGACCTGGACGCGGCACGGGCCTCCCTCAAGGCCTGCGGGCAGCCCGACGGGTTCGCCACCGTGCTCGCCGTGGCCGACACGCCGAGCGGGGTCGACGTCGCCGACGAGGTGGCCGCCGAGCTGGCGCAGGTCGGGATCCGGGCCGAGGTCCGGCGGTTGAGCGCGAGCTCGTTCTACGCCACGGACGTCGGAAGCCCCGGCAACGTCGCAGCCAACGGCTACGGGATCGTGCTCGCCACGTGGACGGCGGACTTCCCGACGCCAGCGTCCTTCCTGGTACCGCTCGTCGACGGGCGCAGCATCCGTTCCGTCGGCAACACCAACTACGCGCGGCTCAACGATCCGGCGGTCAACGCGCTCATCGACCAGGCCCGCGCCGCCGGCAGCACGGACGCCTGGCGCGAGGTGACCGGCACTGTAGCGGCGGCGTCGGTCTACGTGCCGCTGGCGGAGACCCGGATCCAGTTGCTCGCGGGGCAGCGGCTCCGCAACGGTGTCGTGATGCAGCCCTACAGCGGGCACGATCTCGCCACGGCCGGGGTGCGCTGACAGCTCCGGGAGCATCGCAGCGAGGAACGAGCGAGGAGCGGACCGGGGCGCGGAAGCGCACCGAAGGCTTGCTCGCTGCCCGTCGGTTAGGCTCGTGGGCAAGAGCCCGGTGCGCGCCGCCGGCCGCCGAGCGCAGGAGAAGTGATGATCGAGCTCGTCCTCAACGTGGTGCTGGTGCTCACCAGCGCCCTTCTCATCGTGCTGATCCTTCTGCACCGGGGGAAGGGCGGCGGCCTGTCCTCCATGTTCGGCGGCGCGGTGTCCTCCTCGCTGGCCGGCTCGTCGGTCGTGGAGAAGAACCTCAATCGGCTGACCGTCTTCTGCGCGGTCATCTGGGCTGTATGCATCGTCGGGCTGGGGATCCTGCTCAAGGTCAGGTGACCCCTGCGCCGGATCGGGAGACCGGATCGGCCGCAATCCGCGCGAGAAACGTGACCGGAGATCGTGTGTCCAGGCTCTAGACTGCCCGCGCGGCGCGTGTCTTGCCGCACGACCTGGACTTCTCGATCAGGGGGCGCTCGTGGCTGGTGGCAACGCGATTCGGGGCACCCGGGTCGGAGCAGGTCCGATAGGTGAGGCCGAACGCGGCGAGGCTGCGCCGCGCAATCGGATCCCCTTCTGGTGCGCGAACATGCACGAAACCCGGGTCGCCTTCGCCAGCGACGCAGACGTCCCCGAGTTCTGGGACTGCCCGCGCTGTGGGCTGCCCGCCGGGCAGGACGAGCAGAACCCGCCCCCGGCGCCGCGGACCGAGCCGTACAAGACCCACCTGGCGTACGTACGAGAGCGGCGTAGCGACGCCGACGGTGACGCACTGCTCGAAGAGGCGCTCACCCGGCTGCACCGGCGCCGCGGGGCCTGACCCACCTCACTGCGCCGACGCGTCGGGTCCTGACGCGGCGACCGCCGGGGGCGGACTGTCCGACTGCGCCGGTCAGTCTCCCTGGCGCGGAGCCGGGATCGGACCGGCGGTACGCCAGGTCGCCGTCGCGACGTCCCAGTACTGCGAGCGCGGCCGGCTTCGCCGGCGTGACTGACCCGGCTCACGTGCCGGAGAGGCCGACGGCGTGACGACAGGGGCCGGCGCAAGGTCGGTCTCGATGGTGGACATGGCGCACTCCTCGTCGGTATCGCAGGCACGCGAGATCCACTCTCTCGTCCAGAGTGTCCGCGTCGGCCTCGGACGTGATGCGGTCATTCGACGAGAGGAGGGGCGCGGCGGGCCATGACCCCCTGTGTCCGGCTGGACCGCGCTGCCGCGGACCGAGTCAGCCCTGGCGCGGCCGAAAGACCGGGCCGCGCGAATGCCAGCGGGCCGTCGCGACGTCCCAGTACTCCGAGCGCGGCCGGGCGACGCGCGAAGAGTGCCATGGCTCGGGCCACGGAAACTCACCGACGGTCGGGGGCGACGTGTGCGCTGCAGCCTGCTCCGCGGCACCTTCCGGCTCGACGGTGTCGTCCTGGGACGCGCGGGGCCGCGGGATCGCCGGCGTGGTGAGGGCGGTGCGGCTGTCGTGAGTGGTCATCGGGGGGCTCCTGCCTGATCGGTCTCCTGGGCGAGCGGGCCGAGGGGCGCTCCGCTCGCACTCAGGAGAGACCCGGCCCTCCGCTGCGGATACGTGTCAGCCCGTGCGTCGCGGGAGTTCCGAGGCCGCAGCCGCGTCCAGCAACCAGCGGGTGGCCCGGGCACCGTGCACCCCCGCGGCGGGCAGCTGCACCGCGTCCGCCCCGGACATCGCCTGCGCGACCGCGGGCGCCTTCGCGCCGCCCGCGACGAGCAGCCAGACCTCCTCCGCGGAGTTGATCGCTGTGAACCCCAGACTGATGCGGGTCGGCGGCGGCTTGGGGCAGTCGCGGACCGCGACGACCGTGCGCTCGTCCTGGACGGCCGGGGACTCCGGGAAGATCGAGGCCACGTGACCCTCCGGGCCCATCCCGAGGAGCAGCAGGTCCAGCCGGGGGACCGCGCGACCGTCGGATGCGGCGGCGGCCAGCTCAGCGGCGTACCAGGCGGCGGCGTCCTCGGGCTCGGCGAACTCGCCGTCGGAGGCGGGCATCGCGTGCACCCGCTCGGCCGGCGCGTTGACCCGGTCGAGCAGTGCCCGCCGCGCGGCCTTCTCGTTGCGCTCGTCGTCAGCCGCCGGGACGAAGCGTTCGTCTCCCCACCAGAAGTCCACCGCCGTCCAATCGACACGCTCCCGCGCCGGCTCGGCCGCCAGGGCGGCGACGTGCTCGAGGACGGCGATCCCCATCCCACCCCCGGTCAGCACGACCGAGGCCGAGCCGCGCAGCGCCTGCGCGGCGGCCAGCCGGGCGACCAGCGCCTCGGCGGCCGCGCGGGCCAGGTGCTCGGCGTCCGGCTCGACGATGACGTCGTGGGTGGGAGCGGTCATGCGTCGCTGCTCGTCGCGGCCGCGCGCTTCTTCGGCCCGGAGCCGTTGCCGTTCTCCTCGGCGGGGTCGAACCACACGTGCTCGCGCATCGGTGAGCGTTCGGCCAGGCCCCTGACTCCGGTCGCCGACTCCAGCGCGTCGCTGTAGGGCTCGTCGGGGTCCAGCCGGCGGAGTTCCTCGCTGAGCAGGTCGCCGAGGACCCGCTCCGGCAGAGCCACCGTGGCGTCGGGCCGGAAGGGCTGCGTGATGACCGCCCCGCCGCGGCGGTCGGCGTGGAGCTGCACCTCCTCCTTCTGGTCCAGGCTCAGGACGACGGACTCGACGCCGCTGTCCCCGGGCTTGCGGGTGCTCTCCTTGACTGCGACCGCGCAACCGCACCGGGAGGACAGCCAGCCGGCGAGCAACTGGGCCGTCGGGTTGGCCGGATCCCCCTCGACCCGGCCGTCCTGGACGACGACCGGCTCACCGCGACGGCCGGAGACCGAGTCCAGGCTCGAGGTGAGGATCGCCCGCCACGCGGTGCTGCGGGTCCAGGCCAGATCGGTGTCGCCGGGCGCGTAGTCCACCGCACGGGTCTTGAGTGCGGCGAGCGGGTCGTCGGCGATCGAGCTGTCGGTGATCCGGCGGTCGGCGAACACCGCCAGGGCATCGGTGGCCAACTGGTCCGGGGGTGCGGCGTGCCACCAGGCGACGACCGGGGCGTCGGCGGCCAGCAGCGGCAGGACGACGGATTCGGCGTGCAGCGCCAGGCGACCGTACATCCGCATGACGACGGCCTCGCCGGGGCCCAGCCGACCCCCGATGACCACTTCCGCGTCCAGACGCGGAGTGGGGGCCTCGATCTGCCGGCGCACGACGACGAGCAGCCGGCAGGGATGCATCTCTGCCGCGTGGGTCGCGGCCTCCTCGGCCTCGGAGACCCGGCTCTCGTCGGCGACGACGATCAGGGTGAGGGCGACCCCGGAGAGGACTGCACCGCCGGTGCGCCGCTGGGCGGCCAGTTCCTTCACCACGGCCGAGCCGGTGGTGTCCCAGAGGGTCGTCACGGCGTCTCCTCGCTAGCGCTCGTCGTCTCCGTGCCAGGAAGTGCAGTGTTCACGCGCGCCCTCGCAAGATCGGTCACCGTTTTCTCCTCGGACTGGCGGCGCGGGTGGGGGAGGTGCGCGCTCACGGTCGCCGCCACCTGCGGTCCTCGGCGGCGAGCATCTCGTCGGCCGCGCGGGGTCCCCATTCGCCGGCGCGATAGGCCTGCGGCGTCGTCCCGGCCCAGAACTCCTCGAGCGGGTCGATCACCGCCCAGGAAGCCTCCACTTCGGCATTGCGCGGGAACAGCGTGGCGTCGCCGAGGAGGACGTCGAGGAGCAGGCGCTCATAGGCCTCGGGGCTGGTTTCGGTGAACTGCTCGCCGTAGAGGAAGTCCATCGACACGTCCCGGACCTCCATGACGCTTCCCGGAACCTTGGACCCGAACTTGAGGGTCACTCCTTCGTCGGGCTGCACCCGAACGACGAGCTGGTTGTTGCCCAGTTCCTCGGTGTCGGTCTCGGCGAAGGGCAGGTGGGGCGCCCGCTTGAAGACCAGCGCGATCTCGGTGACCCGGCGGGGCAGCCGCTTGCCGGTGCGCAGGTAGAACGGCACGCCGGCCCAGCGGCGGGTCTCCACGCCGAGCCGGACCGCGGCGAAGGTCTCGGTCAGGGACGCGGGGTCCACGCCTTCCTCCTGGCGGTAGCCCTTGACCCGTTCACCGGCCAGCCAGCCCTGCTCGTACTGGCCCCGGACCGCGAAGGTCCCCATGTCCTCGGGAACCGAGATCGCCCGGAGGACCTTGAGCTTCTCGGTACGGATCTCCTCGGCGGAGAACTCGACCGGTTCCTCCATCGCGGTCAGCGCGAGCAGCTGCAACAGGTGGTTCTGCAGCACGTCACGCGCGGCGCCGGTCTTCTCGTAGAACTGCGCCCGGCCGCTGATGCCGACGTCCTCGGCCATGGTGATCTGCACCGAGTCGACGTGGTGGCCGTTCCAGATCGGTTCGAAGAGGGTGTTGGCGAACCGCAGTGCCAGCAGGTTCTGAACGGTCTCCTTGCCCAGGTAGTGGTCGATGCGGAAGACGTCGTCGGCGCCGAACACGGAGTCGACCAGCGCGTTGAGCTCCCGGCTGGAGGCCAGGTCTTCGCCGAACGGCTTCTCGACGACGACCCGTCGCCACCGGTCCGGGGTGCTGTCGGCCATGCCCGTGCGCTGCATCTGCTTGAGCACGGTCGGGAACATGGTCGGCGGGATGGACAGGTAGAAGGCCGCGTTGCCGCCGATGCCGTGGCTGCCCTCCAGCTCGCCGAGGGTGGCGGCGAGCTGGTCGAACGCGTTGTCGTCGTCGAAGGAGCCCTGGACGAAGGTGATGTCGGCCGCCAGCCGCTCCCACACCTCCTCCCGCCAGGGGGTGCGGGCGTGCTGCCGGGCGGCCTCGCGCGAGAGCTCGGCGAACTCGGTGTCGCCCCAGTCGCGGCGGGCGAAGCCGAGCAGCGCGAAGTTGGTCGGCAGCAGCCCCCGGTTGGCCAGGTCGTAGACCGCGGGCAGCAGCTTCTTGCGGGCCAGGTCACCGGTGATGCCGAAGACGACCAGCGCACACGGCTGGGGTACCCGGGGCAGCCGCCGGTCCCGCGGATCGCGCAGCGGGTTGGGGTTCATGGTCTGTCCTCGAGATAGGAGGGGCCCGTCATCCGGACCGGCGGGGGACCGGACGGCGGGGCGGAAGGGGCGCGGGTCGTGCGGCTGTACTCCCGGCCGGTCAGCCCAGCGCCTCCAGGAGTTGGCCGAGCCCGGCGGCGCGGTCGGTCAGGTGCAGGTGCAGCAGCGGACGGCCGCGGTCGGCGAGGGCCTTGCGGTCCCCAGCGGCCTGTGCGGCCTGCAGGGTCGCGAAGCCGAACGTCTGGTCGGGGATTTCCAGGTCCTCGGCCACCGCACCGGTGACCTGGAGGAACGAGCCGACCTGTGGTCCACCCTTGTGATACTGGCCGGTGGAGTGCAGGAAGCGCGGACCCCAGCCGAACGTGACGGCGTGCTCGGTCCGACGGGCGAGAGCGGCCCGCAGGGCATGTGCGCGTGCGTCCCGCTCCCGGTCCAGGTAGGCCATGACGGCGAGGTAGCCCCGCGGCGGGATCGAGCTCAGCAGTGCGTCGAGGGCCAAGGTCAGGCCGTCGTGCGAGGAGAGGTCGACCCCGTCCAGCACGCCGCCGCTGCCGCGGATCTCGATGGCGCCGATCATCGCCGCGGATGGCTCCTCGGGGAGCCCCTCGGTGAGGATCCGCTGGGTGTTCTCCTTGCTCTCGGTGACGTTGGGCTGGTCGAAGGGGTTGATCCCGAGCACCCGGCCGGCCACCGCGGTCGCGTACTCCCAGCCGAGGAACTGCGCACCGAGCGGCCCGGTGACGCCGACCGAGGGCTGCGACGCGGGGGCGCCGGACCCGACCACCGAGAGCAGCACATCGGGAGCAGTCGCGCCGGGGGCGTCGGGGGACTCGAGGACGACGGGCAGGATGCCCCGCCCCTCCTTGCCCGTCGACTCGGCGATCAGCTGCTCGGCCCAGTCGCCGAAGCCGGTGATCGCCGAGTCGCCGTCGGCGAGGGCCAGCTTGTCCCGCCCGTTGCGGAAGGCGGCGCCCAGCGCGGCACCGAGCTCGAGCGCCGCGTTGTCCGAGGCGGCCAGGCGCTCGGCCAGCTCCTCGGCGTCGTCGAGCAGCGCGCCGATGTCGGCGCCCGCCAGGCCGGAGGGCACCAGCCCGAACGCCGACAGCGCGCTGTAGCGCCCCCCGACGGTCGGGTCGGCCAGGAACACCGCCCGGGCCCCCATCTCCGCCGCCGTGTCGGCCAGCGGCGAGCCGGGATCGGTGACGACGACGAACCGCGCCCCGATCTCCTTCTCGTCCAGTCCGGCCGCGGCGAACGCGCCGATGAAGGCCCGCCGGTGGCTGTCGGTCTCGACCGTGCCCCCCGACTTCGAGCTGACGACGACGACCGTCCGGTCCAGGTCGGTCATCGCGCCGGCCACCTGGCCCGGGTCGGTGGTGTCGAGGACGACCAGCGGCACTCCCGCGGTTCGGCAGATCACCTCCGGAGCGAGGGACGAGCCCCCCATGCCGCACAGGACGATGCGGTCCAGACCCTCGCCGGCCAGCTCCGCCCGGAGGTCGGCCAGCCCGCTCACCAGCTGCCGCGAGCTCGCCGGCAGGTCCAGCCAACCGAGGCGGACCGAGGCCTCGCTCTCGGCGTCCGGACCCCAGAGCGTGGGGTCCTTCTGGATCAGCCGGACAGCCACGCCGTCGTCGGCGACCTGCGCCCGCAGCGCGTCAGGGATGTCCAGCCCGTTCAGAGCGACACTGAACTCGGACGTCACGTGGACTCCTCGCTCGCTCTCCTCGTCCGCGTTCCGTGGGTTCCCGTCCGTTCGGGTGAACTCGCACGCTCGTTCACTTCTTGTCCTCCAGCTCGCTGCGCACCGATTCGGTCAGCTCGTCCCACGAGTCGACGAACTTCTGCACGCCCTCGACCTCCAGGACGCGGAAGACGTCGTCGAGGTCGATGCCGGCGTCGCTGATCGCCTTGAGGACCGATGCGGCGTCGTCGTAGGCCTTCTGCACCGGCGTGCCGGGACTGCCGTGGTCGGCGTAGGACATCATCGTCTTCTCCGGCATCGTGTTGACGGTGCCGGGGGCGATCAGCTCGCTGATGTACATCGTGTCGGAGTACTCCGGGTTCTTGACGCCCGTGGACGCCCACAGCGGTCGCTGCGGTACGGCGCCCTTCGCCTCCAGCGCCCGCCAGCGGCCGGAGGAGAAGACCTCCTCGTACGCCTGGTAGGCCAGCTGGGCGTTGGCGATCCCGGCCTTGCCCTTCAGGGACGGGTCGGCGCCGGACTTGTCCAGCCGCTTGTCGATCTCGGTGTCCACCCGGGAGACGAAGAACGACGCCACCGACGCGATGCCCTCCAGGGACCCGCCCGCCGCCACGCGCTTCTCGAGGCCGGCGAGGTACGCCTCCATGACCGCGCGGTAGCGCTCGAGACTGAAGATCAAGGTGACGTTGACACTGATGCCGTTGGCGATGGTGGACGTGATCGCGGGCAGGCCTGCCTCAGTCGCAGGGATCTTGATGTAGAGGTTCGGCCGGTCCACCAGCCACCACAGGTGCCCGGCTTCGGCGGCGGTGGCATCGGTCTCGTGCGCCAGGCCGGGGGCGACCTCGAAGGAGACCCGGCCGTCGCCCGGCTGGCGCTCGTGCACCGGCCGCAGCAGGTCGCAGGCGTCCCGGACGTCGGACGCCGTGATGGTCCGCAGCGCCTCCTCGACGCTCACCGAGCGGATGGCGAGGGCGTGCAGCTGGTCGTCGTAGGAGTCAGACCCGCTGATCGCCGCGGCGAAGATGGTCGGGTTGGTCGTGACACCTACGACGGAGTACTCGTCGACCAGCTTCTGAAGGTTGCCGGTGCGGATGCGGTCCCGGGACAGGTCGTCGAGCCAGACGGCGACCCCCGCGGCGGACAACTCGGCCAGATTCTTGTTCTGTGCCATGACTTGTGCCTTTCGGGCTGATCCTTCGGGGATGAGTGGGGTCAGGACGGCGATCGGGTCACCGGTCGCCGGTGGGGTGGTCCAGCCCGCCCCGGGACGCTCCCGGGCCGGCCGGGACAGCGGCGTCGGCCGCGGCGGCCTGCAGGCTCTCGCGCGCGGCGGCCACGACGGCCTCCCCGGTGAGGCCGAATTCCTTGTAGAGCACCGTGTACGCGGCGCTGGCGCCGTAGTGGTTGATGCCCACGATGCGGCCGGCGTCGCCGACGAACTCGCGCCAGCCCATGGGTACGGCGGCCTCGACGCTCACCCGCGCACGAACCGTGGGCGGCAGGACCTCGTTGCGGTAGCTGTCGTCCTGCTCGGCGAACCACTCCACGCACGGCAGGGAGACGACGCGCGTGGGGATGCCCTCGGCTTCCAGTGCCTCGCGGGCAGCGACGGCGATCTGCACCTCGGAGCCGGTGCCCATGAGGATCACCTCGGGGGTGCCCGACGAGGCCTCGGCCAGGACGTAGCCGCCCCGGGCCACGCCCTCGGCCGAGGCGAACTCGTTCCGGTCGAAGACGGGCAGGTTCTGCCGGGACAGGATGATCCCGGCCGGCCGGTCGTTGTGCTCGAGGATCGTCCGCCAGGCGACGGCCACCTCGTTGGCGTCGGCGGGCCGGACGACGTCCAGGCCCGGGATCGCCCGCAGCGCGGCCAGGTGCTCGATCGGCTGGTGGGTCGGGCCGTCCTCGCCGAGCCCGATCGAGTCGTGGGTCCAGACGTAGGTAACGGGCAGCTGCATGAGGGCGGCCAGCCGCACCGCGCCGCGCATGTAGTCGGAGAACGTGAGGAACGTGCCGCCGTAGACGCGGGTGCCGCCGTGCAGCGTGATGCCGTTCATGATCGAGCCCATGCCGTGCTCGCGGACGCCGAAGTGCAGGGTGCGGCCGTAGGGGCCGCCGCTCCACATCTTCGTCTGTCGGTCGGCGGGCAGGAAAGACGGTTCGCCCTTGACGGCGGTGTTGTTGCTCTCCGCCAGGTCGGCCGAGCCGCCCCACAGCTCCGGCAGGACCGGGTAGAGCGCGGCGAGCACGTCACCGGACGCCTTGCGGGTGGCCACGCCCTTGGGGTCGGCCGGCCACGTGGGCAGCCCGTCGGCCCAGCCCTCCGGCAGGGTGCGGGTCGACATGCGCTCCAGCAGGGCGGCGCCCTCGGGGTTGTCCCTCTTCCAGGCCTCGAACCGGGGCTCCCAGGCCGCGTGGGCCTCCTGGCCCCGGCTGACGACCTTGCGGGCGTGCTCGATGACCTCGGGCGCGACGTCGAAGTTCTTCTCGGCGTCGAAGCCGAGGATCTTCTTGGTCGCCGCGACCTCGTCCGCGCCGAGTGCGGACCCGTGCGCAGCGCCGGTGTTCTGCTTGTTCGGGGCCGGCCAGCCGATGATCGTCTTCAGCACGATGATCGACGGGCGGCCGGTCTCGGCCGTGGCAGCCGCGAAGGCAGCGTCCACCGCGGCGAGGTCCTCGCCGTCCTCGACGGTCTGGACGTGCCAGCCGTAGGCCTCGTAGCGCTTGCCGACGTCCTCGGTGAACGCGATCGTCGTGTCGTCCTCGATCGAGATCCGGTTGTCGTCGTAGACCAGGGTCAGGTTGCCGAGCTGCTGGGTGCCGGCGAGCGACGACGTCTCGCCGCTGACGCCCTCCTCCAGGTCACCGTCGGAGGCGAAGCACCAGATGTGGTGGTCGAACAGGCTCTCGCCCTCGGGGGCGTCGGGGTCGAGCATGCCGCGCTCCCGGCGGGCGGCCATCGCCATGCCGACGGCGTTGCCGACGCCCTGACCCAGCGGGCCGGTCGTCGTCTCGACCCCGGGCGTGTGGTTGACCTCGGGGTGGCCCGGCGTCAGCGAACCCCAGGTGCGCAGCGCCTCGAGATCGGCCAGCTCCAGCCCGTAGCCGGAGAGGTAGAGCTGCACGTAGAGCGTCAGGCTCGAGTGCCCCATCGACAGCACGAACCGGTCCCGGGCCGCCCAGTTCGGGTCGCTCGGGTCGTGCTTGAGCCACTTCTGGAAGAGCAGGTAGGCGGTGGGGGCCATGCTCATCGCCGTCCCCGGGTGGCCGTTGCCCACCTTCTGGACGGCGTCCATCGCCAGGACCCGGGCGGTGTCGATCGCGCGGCGATCGAGGTCGCCGAAGCCCTCGGGGAGGGCCGGCTCCGGCTGCGTCGGGCTGCCGGTAGGGGTGTCGGTGGCGGCCTCGGCGGGGGCCTCGGACTCGGTGCTCTGCGTCATGTGGTGAGTGCTCCCTCGAGGTAGGCCCTGGTTCGCAAGGCTGTCGTGCGGCTGTGCTGTCCGTCGGGCGAGCGGGGCCGCACCGGTCGCGGGCGACCGGACTCGGCCCGCGGCCCCCGGCGGCGGGCCACCGGGCCGGAGCTGGACCGGGGCACACCGTCCTCGTCGACGTCGGCCTTACCCGCTGGACGGCCAGCATCAACGCGATCAACCCTAGTCATCCGCGGTCATGTCGCGCCGATGCCCGGACGGGCGCGGGCTACAGTGAGTGCCGTTCCCATCCCCGGTTCGAAAGAGGCCCTGTGCTGTCCAGGAGCCCGGCGGTGCGCTGCCGCCCGAGCGCTTCCGCGCACGAGGTCACCCGGTGACGGCGCTGTCCGAGCGCCAGGCCGATCCCACTCGCCGCCTGCCCGCTGTGCTCCGCGCACGGGTGGGGGCCTACGTGGCGCTCACCAAGCCCCGGATCATCGAGCTTCTCCTGGTGACGACGGTGCCGGCCATGATGCTGGCGGCCGGCGGCTGGCCCTCGTGGCGGCTGCTTCTGGCCACCCTCGTCGGCGGCACGCTCGCGGCCGGCGCGGCCAACGTCTTCAACTGCTACTACGACCGCGATATCGACCGGTTGATGCATCGCACGCAGCGGCGGCCACTCCCGACGGGTGAGATCACCCCGCGGGCGGCCCTGATCTTCGGACTCGTGCTGACCGTCGTCTCGGTCCTGCTGCTTGCGGTGACGACGACGCTGCTGGCCGCCGCGCTGGCCGCGGGGGCGATCTTCTACTACGCCGTCCTCTACACGGTCGTGCTGAAGCGGCACACCCGGCACAGCACGCTGTTCGGTGGGGTGCCGGGCGCCGCGCCGGTGCTGATCGGCTGGGCGGCGGTGACCGGCTCGCTGGACTGGCCTGCCGTCGTCGTCTTCGGCGTCGTCTTCTGCTGGCAGCTGCCGCACTTCTGGGCGCTGGCCATGCGCTTCCGCGAGGACTACGCGCGGGCCGACGTCCCGATGCTGCCGGTGGTCGCGACCGCGCTGTCGGTCGGCCGGCAGACCGTGGCCTGGACCTGGCTGACCGTCGCGGTGTCCCTGCTGCTGTGGCCGGTGGCCGCCGACTTCGGGATCGGCTGGCTCTACACGGCGGCCGCCGTCGGCCTGGGCGGCTGGTTCGTCGTGGAGGCGCACCGGCTGCTCCGCCGCATCCAGCGCGATGCCGAGACCAAGCCGATGAAGCTGTTCCACGTCTCGATCTCGTACCTGGCTCTGCTGTCGATCGCGATCATCGTCGACGTCCTGATCTGAGCCCGCCCGCCTGACGGGCCGCCGACTGTCGGCCGGTTGTGGTCTCAGCGCCCCCGAGGCAGCAACAGCCCGACACTCGGCGCGCCGAAAGGCCGATGCCCTGATCGAGTCGGGGTGTTCTGTCCTCACGTACTGGCCCGGCGGGGCGGGCTGCTCCGGCACGACGAGGACGACGCATGGCCCGCGTAGGCGGACGCTCGGCGCGCCCTCACCAGCGACACACTCGCCCCTGACCATGGTGAGTCGGTGACCGGCGGACAGTGGGAGTCCTCTGACGGGGCGGTCGTGCTGGTTCTCGTCTGGCACCACTGAGCCGGCGCGCGAACGGCCACCGTCGGGTCCTGACGAGCGGGGCCCGGAGGATCCCCGAGGAGGGGCGTCAGCGGCTCAACGCAGCGGGGGGACGGCACCTGACCGCGGTGCCGTCCGGAGGGCGGCAGTGTCATTGCTGAGGGGCAGCTCGGACGCCGGGCCGCGGACGGACCACACCAGGCGCGCCGTGAACGCGGTGATCAGCACCGCGCCGAGCATGTGCAGCAGGACGAGAGCGACCGGCAGGTCGGTGAAGTACTGGACGTAACCGATGACGCCCTGGGCCAGCTGGACCACCAGTAGATCCCGGGCCGCCCGTCGCACCCGGGCGGGGGAGTCGATGGCGTACAGAGCCACGAGCAGCGCGACGGTCAGGCCGACGAGCAGGAACACGACGTCGGCGTGCAGCTGGCTGACCAGTTCGGGGTCGAAGCCGGTGCGACCGGCCGCGGGGTCGCCGCTGTGCGGACCGCTGCCGGTCACCACGGTCCCGATCACCAGGACGGCCGACGTGGCGGCGGCGATGCCCGTGACGAGCAGGACGAACGGACGGCGCAGCAGCGGCTGACCGACGCCGGGTTCGCGCGAGCGCAGCCACAGGGTCGTGGCCACCGCGACGAGCACCATCGACAGCAGGAAGTGCGCGGCGACCGTCCAGGGGTTGAGCCCGGTCAGCACGGTGATGCCGCCCAGCAGTGCCTGTGCGGGGATGCCGAGGAAGCCGATCAGCGCGAGCGCCCGAAGGTCGCGTCGTACCGAGCGGAACACCACGACGACGGTCGCGATCGCGACGGTGGTGAGCGCGAAGGTCAGCAGCCGGTTGCCGAACTCGATGACGCCGTGGCCGGCCAGCTCGGGAGTCGCGACGAAGCTCGCGTCGGTGCACCGCGGCCAGGTCGGGCAGCCGAGCCCCGAACCGGTCAGCCGCACAGCGCCGCCGGTGACGACGATCGCGGCGTTGGCGACGGCATTGGCGAGCGTGGTCCGCGAGACGAGGGCAGAGGAGACCGGCACGGCCAAATGCTAGGTGGTGGAGACATGGGTAGGGTCGGCCACGAGCTCAGCCGAGGGCCCGCGGTGATCTTTGTCCTGTGGACGGCAGCATGACGAGCGGATACTTCCCCGGCGGATACGGCGGCGGCTCCTACGGCGACCTCTTCGGTGGTTATGCCGGCGGTCCGCGGCAGCCGAGACGGATCGACATCACCCAACTGCTCACCGAGCGGGCCCGTGAGCTGGTGAACGCCGCTGCCCGCCGGGCGGCGGAGACCGGCAGCCCTGATCTCGACACCGACCACCTGCTGTGGGCGATGACGGAGGACGACTCGACCCGTCACCTGATCGGCCGGGCCGGCGCCGACCCGGTACAGCTGCGGACCCTTCTCGAGGAACAGCCGTCACGCGGCGAGCCGCGTTCGGAGCAGCCCTCCCTGACGCCCGCGGCCAAGCGGGCCCTGCTCGACGCCCACCAGATCTCGCGGGCGCTGGGGTCGACCTACATCGGGCCCGAGCACCTGCTCTTCGCGCTCGCCCTCAATCCTGACTCGCCCGGCGGCCGGATCCTGCGCGCCCTCAACGTGACCCCGGAGACGCTCCAGCAGGCCGCGGTGGGGGGCGGCGTCCATGGCCAGCCCCCGGGCAAGCCGCCGTCGAGCACGCCGACGCTCGACGAGTTCGGCCGTGACCTGACCCAGCTGGCCCGGGACGGCCAGATCGACCCCGTGATCGGCCGGGAACCGGAGATCGAGCAGACCCTCGAGGTGCTCTCCCGGCGGCGGAAGAACAACCCGGTCCTCATCGGCGAGGCCGGGGTCGGCAAGACGGCGATCGTCGAGGGCATCGCCGCCCAGATCGCCGACGACGACGTGCCGGAGACGCTGCGCGGCAAGCGCGTCGTGGAGATCGACCTCACCGGCCTGGTCGCGGGCACCCGCTACCGCGGAGACTTCGAGGAGCGGCTCAAGAAGATCATCGACGAGATCCGCGAGCACAGCGACGAGGTCATCGCCTTCATCGACGAACTGCACACCGTCGTGGGAGCCGGTGCCTCCGAGGGGTCCAGCGGGGCGGGCAACATGCTCAAGCCCGCGCTGGCCCGTGGTGAGTTGCACATCATCGGCGCCACGACGCTCGACGAGTACCGGCGCAACATCGAGAAGGACGCCGCTCTGGAGCGGCGGTTCCAGCCCATCCTCGTCGCCGAGCCCCGCGCGGAGGAAGCCGTCGAGATCCTCCGCGGGCTGCGCGACCGGTACGAGGCCCACCACCAGGTGCGCTTCACCGACGAGGCGCTCGTGGCGGCCGTCGAGCTCTCCGACCGCTACATCACCGACCGCCACCTCCCGGACAAGGCCATCGACCTCATCGACCAGGCCGGCGCCCGGGTACGCCGGAGGGTCCAGACGCCGGCGAGCGATCTGCGCCGTCTCGAGCACGAGGTGTCCCGGGTCCAGCGCGAGAAGGATCAGGCGGTCGCGGCCGAGCAGTACGAGCGCGCTTCGCAGCTGCGCAACGAGTTGCAGGAGGCGCAACGACAGCTGGAGGGGGCGCGCACCGGCGGTGGGGAGGCCGGCGTTCCCGAGGTGGGCGTCGAGGACATCGCCGAGGTGGTGTCGCGCGCGACCGGCATCCCGGTCAGCCAGCTCACCGAGGAGGAGATGCAGCGCCTGCTCCAGCTGGAACAGCACCTGCACGAGCGGGTGGTCGGCCAGGACGAGGCGGTCGAGGTGGTGGCCGAGGCGGTGCGCCGGTCGCGGGTCGGCCTGGGGGACCCGGACCGGCCGATCGGCAGCTTCCTGTTCCTCGGACCGACGGGTGTGGGGAAGACGGAACTCGCCCGAGCCCTGGCCACCGCCCTGTTCGGCAGCGAGAACAGACTGATCCGCCTGGACATGAGCGAGTTCCAGGAGCGGCATACCGTCAGCCGGTTGGTCGGTTCCCCGCCCGGCTACGTCGGCTACGAGGACGCGGGCCAGCTCACCGAGGCCGTGCGCCGACGGCCGTACTCGGTCGTTCTGCTGGACGAGATCGAGAAGGCCCATCCCGACGTCTTCAACACTCTGCTGCAGGTGCTCGACGACGGCCGGCTCACCGACTCGCAGGGGCGCGTCGTCGACTTCAAGAACACAGTGCTGATCATGACCAGCAACCTGGGGTCGGAGCTGATCGTCGGACGGCGGGACCCGCTCGGGTTCGGCAGCAGCAGCCAGACACGGGACGACGGGTTGCGTGACCAGTTGATGCGCCGGCTGCGCGACTCGTTCCGGCCGGAGTTCCTCAACCGGATCGACGAGATCGTGATCTTCCGTCAGCTCGACACCGAGCAACTGCGCCAGATCACCGACCTGCTGCTCGAGGAGACCCGCCGCCGGATGCGGGCGCAGGACGTCGAGGTGGAGTTCACCCCGGAGGCGGTGGCCTGGCTGGCGGAGCGGGGTCACGAACCCGAGTTCGGTGCGCGGCCGCTGCGCCGGGCGATCCAGCGGGAGGTCGACAACCCGATGTCCCGGCTGCTGCTCGACGGGCGGCTGCACCGCCGGCAGAAGGTCCGGGTGGTGGTCCGGGACGGGGGTCTCGACTTCGACGTGGAGGAGGCGCGGGAGCCCGTTCCCGCCGGCTCGGCCTGAACCGGGAGTGAGGCTCATCACGATGCGCGGGTCCGACGTCGCCCGCTTAGGTTGACCTTGGTTGCGAGCGCGCCGAAATAGGACACACTCGTGTTGTGGAAAGCGTTGCAGTGCACCCCCGCGCGTCGGCGTCCGCCGACGACGGACGCACCCGCGACCGCGTCAGCGCGCTGCTCCTCGAACACGGCCCGCAGACCGCCACCGAGCTCGCCACCCGCCTGGGCGTCTCACCGGCCGCCGTTCGCCGGCACCTCGACGCCCTCGTCGGCGCCGGCCGGCTGGAGGAGCGCGCGGGTGGGGCGGGTGGTAGCACCACCCACCGCGGTCGCGGCCGCCCCGCACGGCGGTTCCACCTCACCGACGCCGGGCGCTCGTCCTTCCCGCACGCCTACGACGACCTCGCGCTGACGGCGCTGCGCTATGTGGCCGCCTCCGGTGGTCCCGACGCCGTGTGTGCCGTGGCCGAGCAGCAGCTCGCCGGGCTCGAGGTGCGCGCGTCGAGCGCCGTCGAATCCGCGGTGCGGCAGGCCGCCCAGGACCACCCCGAGGCGCCGGTGGACCGTGCGCAGGCCCTCGCCGCCGCGCTCACGGCCGAGGGCTACGCTGCCACGGCCTCGGCGATCTCCGGCGGCGGGCAGCTCTGCCAGCACCACTGCCCGGTGGCGCACGTGGCGGCGGAGTTCCCGCAGCTGTGCGAGGCCGAGACCGCGGTGATCGGGCGGCTGGTCGGCACCCACGTGCAGCGGCTGGCCACGATCGCCCACGGCGACGGGATCTGCACCACACACATCCCCGGCCCGTTGCGGACGGGGAACAGATCCACCCCAGAACGCCCTGTACGAGGTGAGCGAGCAGCGCCCGCCAGCGCGCGCACCAGTACCAGCCCCACGAACCACCGGGAGAGGACGCCCGCATGACCAGGACCCAGCAGCCGGTGACCAGCACGCCGAAGGCCACCGCTCCTTTGTCACAGGACGAGCAGATCGACCAGCTCGGCCGGTAC
>JAOPWM010000106.1 GCA_025965695.1 Blastococcus sp. | reverse complement strand
TCGACGACGGTCGTCGGCCCACCGATGTGGCGGGCGGCGAAGCGCAGGACGAGCCACCCATCGGCCGCCATCAGCGAGTACCGGTCGATGTCACGATCGAACTGGTCCCGTTCGGCGTGCTGGCGTCCCTCGTACTCGAGCGCCACCTTCCATCGGGAGTAACCCAGGTCGGCATGCGCCACCTCGCGACCCCATCGATCGTGGACGGGGACCTGGATCTCGGGGTCCGGCAGGTCGCTGCTCGTCAGCCAGTAGCGCATCAGACTCTCGGGCCGGGACATCGACCGGGGGGAGAGAAGGCCCGCACACGCTCGCGCCCGGACCACGCCGCGGACCCGGTCGGCCCGGCCCAGCCGGCGAGCCAGCGCCTCGGGCGTCAGGCGGCCGCCGCGGAGCAGGGCATCACCCACGACGACCAGCTCGGCGTGTGACGCTCTGCCCGCGAGGTCGAGGTACGTCTGCGCGGGCGAGGTGACGAGGAGGCCGCCCAGCTCGACCACGTCGACGTCGTCGAGCTGGCGGACGTGCAGGCGAAGTCCACGCCGTTGAGCCAGCACCCGCTGCGCGCGCACGACAGCATGGACGTCGGGTGAGCGGTTTGTCGGCAGCCCGTACAGCTCCGCGGCCGTCTCGAGACCGAACGCGGCGCCCCGCGGCAGCAGCTGCGACCACGCCCCGCACCGCTCCGCGAGGGTCGGCGCGACCACCGACGACAGATTGAGGCCCCGGCTCACCCGGACGCCGTCCACAGCGATCTGCCCCCGCCGGGCACCCCGATCGCGAGCCGCGCGCCACGTGTAGACCGAGCCCAGGTCGACGTCCTCCATGCCCGAACCGTGCGTCCCGCGACGGCCGGAGGTGGAGGGCGGTCCGGATCTGTGGACGGCGATCATCGGGTTGTTGCCGCAGACACGCGCGGACGCGCCGTGACCAGCGGCCACAACTCGATGATCACGGCGGAAGGGTCAGGAGGCGTCGAGCCGGGCGAGCTGATCGGGGGAGAGGTCGAGGTCCGCAGCGGCGGCCGAGTCGATGATCGATGCGGGCCGGGTCGCCCCCGGGATCGGCAGGACGACGTCGGCCTGCGCGAGGTGCCACGCCAGCGTGACCTGGTAGACCGAGACGCCGAGCTCGGTGGCGACCTCCGCGAAGGCGGGGGCCTCCGCGTCGAGCGAGCCCGCTGCGGACACCCCGCCGAAGGGGCTCCACGGCAACCAGGCCAGCCCGAGCGCGGCGCAGTGCTCCAGCTCGATCACCGAGGACCGGTAGCCCGGCGAGAACTGGTTCTGCACGCTGACCAGCGCGTCACCGACGATCTCGCGGGCGGCGTCGATCTGGGTGTTGTTCACGTTCGAGATCCCGACCATGCGCACCAGGCCGTCGTCGAAGAGCGACCGGAGGCCCCCCATCGACTCCTCCCACGGCATCGCCGTGTCCGGCCGGTGCAACTGGTACAGCCCGATCGCATCGACGTGCAGTCGCCGCAGCGAGGCCTCGCAGGCCTTCCTGAGGTACGCCGGCGATCCGTCGAGTTCCCACTCGCGACCCCGCCGGGTATGCCCGCCCTTGGACGCCACGAGGACTTCCGCGCGCCCGTAGGAGCGCAGCGCGTTGGCCACCAGTTCCTCGTTGTGCCCGAACTCCGCCTCGTCGTAGGCATACGCGTCCGCTGTATCGATCAGGGTCACCCCGGCGTCGAGGGCGGCGTGCACCACGGCCTCCGCGTCGGCGGGGCAGGGACGGGGCTCCTTCGTGGAGAGGGGCATCGCGCCCAGGCCGATGGCCCCGACCGTCACCCGGCCGACGGTGTCATTCCCGATGCTCCGCTGTCGCACGGGTTCGTCGTGCCCCGCGGGTAGCGTTCGCAAGCGTGAGCGGACAGGGGCGTGAGCATCGCGGGGAGGGCCGGAGCCGACAGGGAGTGAGCATCGCAGCGAGGAACGAGCGAGGAGCGGAACGACCGCGGAGGCGACTGGTCACCTCGGCGAGGAGCGGAGCGCCCCGCGGCAGCGAACCGGGGACACCGTGAGTTCGTTGTTCGACGACCCCGCGGAGACCACCGAGGCGGCGGCGGTCGACCCGGGCGCCCCGCTCGCCGTCCGGATGCGGCCGCGGGCGCTCGACGAGGTCGTCGGCCAGCAGCACCTGCTCGGTGACCGGGCACCGCTGCGCAGGCTGGTCGAGTCCGACGAGCCGATGTCCCTGGTCCTCTACGGTCCCCCCGGCACCGGCAAGACGACGCTCGCGCACGTCATCTCCCTGGCGACCAAGCGGCAGTTCGTCCAGCTCTCGGCTCTCGACTCCGGGGTCAAGGAGGTACGCGCGGTCATCACCGCCGCCAAGCGCGAGCTCACCTTCGCCGGCCGGCGCACCGTCCTGTTCATCGACGAGGTGCACCGGTTCTCCAAGACCCAGCAGGACAGCCTGCTGTCGGCGGTGGAGGACCGCATCGTCAGCCTGATCGCGGCCACGACCGAGAACCCGTTCTTCTCCGTGGTCAGCCCGCTGCTGTCGCGCAGCCTCGTTCTCGCCCTGCAACCGCTCAGCGACGACGACATCCGGGCCGTCCTGCGTCGCGCGCTCACCAGTGACCGCGGGCTCGACGGCGCGGTCACCCTCACCGAGGAAGCGGAGGGCCACCTGGTCCGGGTGGCCGGGGGCGACGCCCGCAAGGCGCTCACCGCCCTGGAGTCCGGGGCCGGCGCGGCGGTCGCCGCGGGCACCGACGTCCTCGACCTCGCCACCCTCGAGACAGCGGTGGCGCGGGCGGCCGTCCGCTACGACCGGCAGGGCGACCAGCACTACGACGTCGCCAGCGCGCTGATCAAGTCCATCCGCGGCAGTGACGTCGACGCGGCGCTGCACTACCTGGCCCGGATGGTCGAGGCGGGGGAGGACCCGCGGTTCATCGCCCGTCGGCTGGTCATCTCCGCCAGCGAGGACATCGGCATGGCC
>JAOPWM010000135.1 GCA_025965695.1 Blastococcus sp. | reverse complement strand
TCTCCCCGGCTGCGACGCGGTCGGAGATGCGGGCGCCGGGCGCCGACTGCGCGGCCCCTGAGGTTCCTGCCTCAGGGTCGAGCCCGTGCGAGCGGTGGCGTCCCGGCTCGCCCTCTCCGAGGACGACCTGCCCCTCGGTCATCTCCGGGTCGCCGGCGGTCCGCTCGACCGGCGCCTCCCCCGGCTTGCTGTCCTGCGGCCGGCCGTGCACCTCCTGCACGGAGCTGCCCCGTTCGGCCACCTCGATCGCCTCGGCGATGTCCTCACCGCTCCGCGAGTGGTCGGCCGAGGTGGCCTCGGTAGACGGTTCCTGAGGCGAGCCTTCGTCCATGAGTTCCTCCGAGCGCTGCTGCGAACCGTGCGGTCGCGGTGCACGGAGTGTGCGACCACCCACGTCCCCGGGCAAGGAATCCCTGGACCAGTTCAGGCGGTGCGGCTCTCCCGGTCGTAGTTGCGCCCCAGGAACGCCGGCACCCGAGCCCAGCGGAAGGCGAAGATCATCACCAGCAGGGTGGCGACGTAGGGCAGCACGAGGAGCACCTGGCTGGGCACGCCGATGTTCCCCACCTCGGCCCGTAGCGCCACGACGTCCATGGTGGCGAAGAACAGCGCCCCCGCGGCGATGAAGTGCGGCCGGAAACCGCCGAAGAAGGTGAGCGCGATGGCCAACCAGCCGCGCCCGCCGATGATGCTCGGTGAAGGTGCCGGTGTAGACCAGCGGCAGGAACGCGCCGGCCACCCCCATCAGCGCCCCGCCGGCGGTCGCCGTCCACAGCCGGGCCCGGACCACCGGGATGCCGAGGCTGTCGGCGGCCTTCGGGTTCTCCCCCACCGCACGCAGGTCCAGTCCCGCCCGGGTCCGGTACAGCAGCACGTACAGGCCGACCGCTACCAGGGCGGTGAGGTAGACCAGCGCGTTCTGGGCACAGAGCGCCCGGCCGATCAGCGGGATGTCGCTGAGCAGCGGGATCTCCAGCCGCGGCAGGGTCTTCACCAGCGGCTGAGTGGCGGACTGCACGATGGCCACCCGGAACAGCAGTCCCGACAACCCCGTTGCGGCGAAGAACAGCGCCAGGCCGACGACTCGTGTACCGCTGGATGGTCTCCCGGCTGTGCTCGCGCACCCGCCGCCAATCGATCAGACCGCGGCGGCGGTAGGCCGGGCTGCGCTGGGCACCCAGCAGGAGATTGTCGGTCACCGAGGCCGCCCCCAGGATGCCGTCGCGGTGCCTGTCCTCGGGGACGTAGGCGACGCCGGCGGCGAGCCATCGGCTGGTGTGCAGGCCGGCCAGGTCCTCCCGTCGACCGTGACGCTGCCCGAGTGCACCGGACGCACGCCGGCCAGCGCCTGGGCCAGTTCCACCTGACCGTTGCCTGCGACCCCCGCCACCGCATGAACGGCACATCCTCGGGTCGGCCGAAAAGACCGCTCAGATTTACCTCAGCGCTAAGGCGTGTCCGAAAACACACGCGTGACCGCAGCCCAATCGATATCCGGCTCCGCGTAGTACCGGTGCCGCCGGTTGCCCCTTGAACGGGCCGATTGATCAGGGCCCGTGGCGTCAGCTCTCATAAGACGCACTGGCGGAGAGCTCCTCCACCCGGGCGCGAGCGCGCTCACGGGCGACCACGGCCTCGGCGGCCTCGTGCTCGGCGCTCTTGCGCCGTCGCTCGGCACGCTTCAGCTGCCCGGCCACCTCGGCCACCTCCCCTTCGGCATGGGAGAGCTGGTCGGTGAGCTCGGCGACGCGGGCCTCCAGGGAGGCTCGTCGCGCATCGAGTTCGTCGATCCGCTGCCGCTCGTCCTCGGCCGCCGCCTGCGCCTCGTCGGCCAGGGCGGCCGCCTCGTCGGCAGCCCGCCGGGCCTCCTCCAGTTCCCGTCGGCGCCGCTCCTCGGCGGCGTGGCGCGCCTCCTCACGCTCCCGCTCGCGGGCCCGCTTGCGCTCGTCGGCCGAGGGGCGCAGCGGGGTGGCCGCCGGCCGGCCGGGACGCGGTAGCGGCGTGCGCCCGGATGCCGGGGGGCGCACGATGCGCAGGTCCGGTCGCGCGACCGTCGTCCCCAGGCCGCTGTAGGACATCGGCGAGGTGAGCCGCCCCGACAGCAGCGCCTCCCCAGCCTCCGGATCGGCCATGGCCGCGCGCAGGGTCTCCTCGACCTGGGTCGCCACGGCCGTGCTGATGGGATGCCCCCGCTCGTTGGCGAGCGCACGGGCCTGCCGGGTCAGTGCGGCGATCAGCTGCCGCCGCTGGATGTCGAGGGCCCGCATCTGGTCACCGGCGAGGTTCTCCTGCGCCTCGCGGAGCAGGTTCCCGAGGTCGACCAGCCCCTCGATCTCCGGCCGCTGCGCGCGGACCAGCAGGTTCGAGACCCAGGCAGCGGCCGACGGCTTGGGCAGCGCGCCGATCTCCTTCGCCAGCGCCTTGTCGCCGTCGGCCTTCGCCTCGTCCTGGCGGGCCGTGCGGAGGGCGATGAACTCCTCCGGTGGCACGTCGTAGAGCTCGTCGGCCACCTCGTCGAGATCCACCTGGCGGTCACCTCCTGTCCGGGCCCCGGCACACCGGCGTGGTCCGGCGCCTGATGGAACGGTCCGCGCGGGGACGCGGTCGGCCTCCCGCCCGAAGCGCCCAGTGCCCGTTCGAATGCGGGAGGTCGAGGCCGACGATCCCACTGACGATCAACAGGATCGACGCGATCCGTACGAAGGCGGCGGGATCACCGAGCCACATCATGCCGACCACCGCCGTGCCCACGGCGCCGATTCCGGTCCATACGGCGTAGGCCGTCTCGAACAGCCCGCCCAGCATCAGGAAACCCCAGGCCACCGGCTCCCCCTCTGGATCCAGCCGCTCACTGCGCTGACCGGCACGGAGCAGCCCGGGCGACGTTCGAGCGGGCCACAGGGCCGCCTTCATCCCCCGCTCCTCCCGCTCTCCGGACGGGCCGCTCATCGGCCGGTCCGGGGACGCGGGGCCGGCCCCCAGCCGGGGCCCGGCCCCGCGTCTGTCAGGGAACCAGCACGGCCCGCCCGCGGACGTTGCCCGCCTCGAGGTCGTCAAAGGCACGCTGCGCGTCGGCGAGGGGATAGCGGACGACGTGCGACTCCAGCAGGCCGCGCTCGTAGAGCGCGATCAACTCGCTGAGGTCCTGGTAGGTGCCGACCATGTTTCCCTGCACCCGCAACTCCTTCAGCACGACCTCGATGGTCGGGATGCTGAGGGTGCCGCCGTAACCGATCGCCGAGTACAGCCCCTGGGTACCGAGCAGGCTGACGCTCAGGGCCGGTGCCTCGCCCTCGCCGACGAAGTCGAAGACCGCCGCCGCACCCTCGCCCTTCGACGCCTCAGCGACCACCTCGGCCACGTCGTCGCCGGCGACGTGGTCGGCACCGACGCTCTTGGCGAGGTCGCGGGCCTCCTCCTTCGGGTCGACGGCGACGATCGTGCAGTCGCTCATCGCCCGAAGCATCTGGATGCCCAGGTGCCCGAGGCCACCGCAGCCGACGATCACGGCCACGCTCTCCGAGCCCAGCCCCGTCACACCGCGCTTCAGTGCGTGGTAGGCGGTGATGCCGGCATCGGCCAGCGGCGCCACCTCCTGGGTGTCGGTGCCCGACTGCAGCGGCACGAGGGCACGCCCGTTGGTACGTACGAAGTTGGCCATCCCCCCGTCCACGCCGAGCCCGACGAAGGAGTTGTCGGTGCACCGCTGGTCCTCGCCGCGGCGGCAGGCGCGGCAGACCCCGCAGGTCATCATGGGGTGCAGGACGACCTTGGCCCCGATGTCGAACCCGCGGACGGCCTTGCCCTTCTGCGCCACGACGCCGGCCACCTCGTGCCCGAGTGTGAACGGCAGCGGTGTCGGGAAGACGTCGGCCAGTTCTCCGTGGAAGGCGTGCAGGTCCGTACGGCAGACACCGGCGCCCTCGACCTGGACGATGACGTCGTTGTCGCCCTGCAGGACCGGCTCAGGGACCTCCGCGACGACGGGCGTGCGTCCGTACTGCTCCAGACGAACGGCGAGCATGGTGCCTCCTCGTAAAGATCGGTGCTGGGTGCACCCGGCGCGGTGCCGGGTGGGTCTTCGGGGGGAGCGCGGCCGGCGCCCCGCGACCGACCGGGGCGGCGTGGTCGCGGCTCGAGCGGTCAGGGGACGGCGGGCGCGATCTCACCCGCAGGCGCGGGAGCCGGGGCGACACCCGCCGCGGTGGCCAGGTCGAGCGTGGGGACGGCGGACGTCGGTGGCAGTACCCGGTCCGGGATCAGCAGGATGAACGCCCCGTAGACCACGAGGGCGACGAGTGCCGCGGACAGGAAGCTCAGATCGATGCCGCCGGCCACACCGGCCCACGGGCCTACCACCAGCGGCGGGGTGTTGGCGAAAAGCAGCCCGAGCACCACCGACGGGATCCAGGCCGCCAGCGCGTAGAAGTTCCAGCCGCCGGTGAACCAGTAGGCGCCCCCGGTCTCGCCGACGTTGAAGACCTGCAGGTCCTCGGGCACGTACCGGCCGCGCAGGGCCAGGTGTCCCGTCACGTTGATCACCAGCCACGGGGCGGTGATCACGGTGAGCAGGACGGTGAAAGCGGTGACCAGGCTCAGCGCGTCCCACACGAGGGCACCGAGGTACACCAGCCCCACCCCGACGACGCTGACCAGGAGCGTGGCCTTCACCCTGCTCAGGCGCGGGATGAGGGAGGAGGTGTCCAGGCCGGTGCCGTACAGGGCGAGCGAGCCCTGGCCGAACCCGCCCAGCAGGCCGATCGCAACGATCGGCACCGCGTACCAGGTCGGGGAGACATCGACGACGCCGACGACGAAGTCCACCGTTCCCGGCGCCATCATGCTGGTGAAGAAGGCGGCGAACAACAGTGCGAACCAGCAGCCGAAGAAGATCCCCGCACTCGCCCACCGGGCACCGCGCCGGGAGGCGGACGCGGGCAGGTAGCGGGCGTAGTCGTTGGCGAAGGGGCCGTAGGAGAGCGCCAGCGACGCGGAGGTGACCATCGCCAGAATCCAGGTCGGCCAGAAGCTGCCCAGGAGGTACGCGCCACCGGCGTAGCCGGGGTCGAAGTCCGGCAGCTCGATGATGACGCCCACGAGCAGCAGCACGGCGACCACCGGGGCGAGCACCTTCTGGGAGGCGACCAGCGTCGCGTGCCCGATCAGGGCGAGGACGACGGTGATCGCCCCGATCAGGCCGTAGGCGACGGCGAACTGCAGATTGCCCTCGGGGAGGCCGAAGAGCCGGTGCGCACCGGCCACGACCGCCTGCCCGCCGGTCCAGACCGCCAGCGCGTAGAAGCCGATGGCGATGAAGAGGACGACGCAGGAGCCGACGAGCCGCCCGACGACGCCGAAGAAGGCGCCACTGCTGACCGCGCTGTTCGTCCCGGTGCGCGGACCGAGGAGTCCCATCGGGCCGAAGAAGACCGTGCCCAGCAGCGTGCCGACGGTGATCGCCCAGAAGGCGCCCCACCAGCCCAGGCCGAAGAGGATCGGCAGTGCCCCGAGGACGATCGTCCCGAAGCACATGTTCGCGCCGAACCAGACGGCGGCGACGTCGCGGGGCTTGCTGTGCCGGTCCTCAGGTGGGACGAAGTCGACCCCGCGAGTCTCGATCCGACCGACCTCGTCGATGAGCCGCGCCGGTGTGCCGCCGGTCAGGTTGGCCATGTGTGTCTCCAGTCCGCGCAATACAGGGGATGGAACTCAGGGGCGGGGTGTGGCGGGCGCCACACGGGATCGAGAGCACCGACAATGTGGATCATGCTGGGAGCCGGCGACAGTGGCCGAAACGCCACTGCTCAGGTGGCCGGCCGGGAGCGGTCAGACGGCCGGGGGCGCCGGACGCGGTGCCGGGCCTCCGGTGGCAGGTCCGTCGATCCACCGGATGGCGCGCACCGGGCACTCCCGAACCGCCTCGGTGACCGCTGGGACGTCGCCCTCGTCGACGTCGACCACGAGCGCCTGGGCGAAGCCCCAGTCGTCGAGAGTGAAGTGCCGGGCTGCCACCTCTGTGCAGATGGCGTAGCCCTGGCACTTCACCGGATCGACCCGCAGTCTCACCGGACCTCCACCCCGACCGGCACGAGCTCCGGCACTCGTCCGACTGGCCCGTCGGCAGTCACTGGCTCACCGTCCGACGGCAGCGAGGCCAGCAGGTGGCCCCACCGCGGTTCGCCCGGCGCCCGCCGGCACTCGTCGCACCCGGAGGCCAGGTGGCGCGTCACCTCCTGAGGATGGGATCGGAGCAGCGCGCGGAGCAGGACGGCGATCGCGTCCGGGACCGCGCAGGCTCCGCGCCCCCGCAGCTGAGCGGCCCACCGCGGCAGCAGTGCCGCGTAGGCCACCCCGGGCCGCGGGTCGCCGAGTTCGGCCAGCGTCGCGGCGATCGCGCTGGACGAGGCCATGCACATGCCGCACTGCCCGGCGTTGTGGCGGGCGTAGTACGCGACGACGTCAGCCGTCGTGCGGACCGGACAGGCCGGCGCCGCGAGGAGGTGCAGGGAACCGCAGCCAAGACTCCCGCCACGGCGCAGCACTCCGGGATGGCTCAGCTCGAGGTCGGGCCACGCGGGGAGGATCCCACCGAAGAACCCGCCGAAGAGGACGTCGGCACTGGAGTCCACCCGGCCGAGGTGCTCCCGCAAGAGGTCTCCCAACGGGAGCCCGGTCGGCAGTTCGTAGAGCACCGGCGGCCGCCCGGCGCCGGAGACCGTGGCCAGGAACGTGCTGCCCGCGTCCCGGCCCGCGGGAAGACCGGCCCGCGCGATGCACGCCAGGGTCTCCACATTGAGCACCAGCGTCGGGGCACCGCCGACGCCGACCTGGAAGGGACGCGGCGGCTTGTCCGCGGGCCGGGCGATCCCGGTCGTCAGCGCCCGGACGACCGCGGTCTCCTCCCCGGCGACGTAGGTGTCCTGGGCGGCGAAGACCCGCACCTGCGGCCCACCGGCCGGGACGTCGAGCTCGGCGAGGGCCGCCTCGGCGGACGTCCGCGCCGCCCGGTCGGCCACGTAGACGTGGGCGATCGGCGCCTCGAGGGCGGCGGCGACGGTGAGCAGTCCGTCGAGGACCAGGTGCGGGCGGTAGCGCAGGAGGTAGCGGTCTTTGACGCTGAGCGGCTCCCCCTCGGCGCCGTTGGCGACCACCACGGGCGAGAGCCCCGTCGCGGCTACGCCGTCGGCCACCGCCCGGATCTTCCTGAGCGCCGGGAAGGCGGCGCCACCGCGGCCGAGCAGACCCGGCAGGCCTGGTCTGGCGGCGAGCCGGGCCAGCCGGTCGTCGCCGCAGTCGAGCAGCACACGGTCGCGGTGGCCACCGCGCGCCTCGTAGCCGCTCCGGTCCTCCCGCACGAACGGCGTGGGCCCGAGGAGGCCGTCGTCCTCACCCGCCCAGGGGCGGGCGGCGGAGACGGTGGTGAGGATGGGGAGCGGTGGTGCAACCACAGGTGTGCCGGCCTCTCGACGGGCGGAGCCGGTCATCGGCTCGCTGGATGTGCACCCCGGGGGCCGACGGCCGGGGCCTCGCAGGCACCCGGCCGCCGGCGGGGTCTCCCGGGAAGCCGGGTCAGTCCGGGAAGGAGAACTGACCGGTGCCCTCGATGAAGCCCATGACCCGCACCGGCACGCCGGAGGTGATGTCGCCGTCGCTCTCTGCGGTGCTGAACTCGAGGTCGACCGGGATGGTCCCCGTGACCCCCTTCCACGGCCCGGTACCGCCGTCGAAGCTCATCGTGCCCTTGTCCCGGCCGTCCTCGATGAACCAGTCGACATGGCCGATCAGCAGGTCCCCGGTGCGCAGGTCCTCCATCTTCACAGCCCCCCAGCCGCGAGGAACCGAGCCGTCGGGAGCGACCTCGTCCTGGCCCGTGAAGAGGGTGCGGAAGTAGTACGGGTCCTGCCCCTCCACGGCCAGCTTGACCGCCATGTCCGCCTCGTAGCCGACGATCTTCATGTCGCTGCCCCGGAGTGGGGCCTGCCGGCCCCACTGGGCGAAGCCGCCGGATATCCAGGTGACCTCACGCTGTGCCATGTTCGGTTCCTTCCTCGTGCTGTCGGGTGCGAGCGGTCGGTCAGTCCTGCAGGGGCAGCCGCGAGGCGAGGTACTTCTGCAGCTGCCAGATCGGCTGCTCGTGTGCCTGGAGCAGGCCGCCCTCGGCGTACTTGGACCGCACCGAGGACTGCACCGCCTCGTTGACGCTGGCGTCCTGCCCTTGCACCAGGCGGAGGAAGTCGGTGGCCTCCTTCATGCGCTCGTCGAAGTTCTCCGCGCCGCGGTGCTCGTTGGGCACCATGAGGTGCATCTCCAGCCGGTGGGTCTCCGGACCGGTCGGCAGCGACCGGAACCAGAAGGTGATGTCCGGGCCGGGTGCGATCAGGTAGGCGGGGAACTTGGCCAGCAGCAGGGTGTGCGACCGCTGGAAAGCGCTCAGGCCCGTCTTGGCGGGGAGGAACAGCGGGTGCAGCAGGTGGCCGTCCTCCTCGCCGATGGCCACCTCGGTACCGGCCATCATCCGGGCGTAGTAGTGGTCGGAGCCGAAGTAATCTCCCCGCTCCACCCGGCCCAGGCGCCACAGCGGCTGCAGCACGTTCTTGTGGATGCCGATGTGGTGGTAGCACTCGAGGAAGTTCTCGACGACGATCTTCCAGTTCACGGTGCTCTCCCCCCAGTCGATGACCGAGGCGATCTCCCACTCGCTGAAGTCGTAGCCGTCCTGCAGCGCGGCGATCGCACTCATGTCGAACGGGATGTCGGTGTCCTCGTCGAGGTTGACGAAGACGAAGCCCTGCCAGATCTCGGCGCGGATCTCCCGCAGGCCGTTGGCGTTCTTGTCGAAGCCGGGCCGCGAGGACATCTCCGGCGCGCTGAGCAGGCTGCCGTCGAGCCGGTAGGTCCAGGCGTGGTACGGGCACTCGAAGCGGGGGACGCAGCCGCTGACCCTCTCCGCGTCGGTGCGCTCGCCGCCCATCAGGTCCGCGTAACGGTGGCGGCAGACCCGGGAGAACACCCGAACCTGGTCGTCGGAACCCCGGACGAGCATCAGCGGCTCACCCGCCAGGTCGATGGCTCGGTAGCTGCCCTTCTCCGGGACCTCGTCGACGCGGCCGAGGCAGATCCAGTCCTTGCGCCAGACGTGCTCGAGCTCGTACTCGTAGAACTCCGGGCTCCAGTACGTCCGCGTGGGCAGCGCGCGGCTCTCCTCCAACGGCACCGCCGCCTGCTCGCCGATCTGCCGCACCAGGGTCTGCACCCCGTCCGCCACCGGGCGGCTCAAGACCTCAGTCACCGAGCACCTGCCTCTACCGAGTCGTCACGCCGATGCCGACGGGCATCGGCTTGGCACGAGGCTAGGAACCGGGTGACGCAGGGCACAGTGGCGGAAAGGCCACACCGGGGAGCCGGACTACGGCACCAGCAGCCCCTCGCGGATGGCGCGGGCGACGGCACCCGACCGCGAGGCAACGCCGAGTTTGTCCATCAGCCGCTCCACGTGGGCACGCACGGTTCGGGTGGTCACCCAGAGCTCGACCGCGATCTCGTCGTTCGTCCGGCCCGCGGCCAGGTGGGTCAGGACCTCGAGCTCCCGGGGGGTGAGCCGGTGCAGCTGGAGGCTGGCGGTCGCGCTCAGCACGACAATGCCGTCGCGGCAGCGCAGCAGCCGGCAGCGGAACCAGGCACCGCCGTCGTCCAGCCAGGTGAAGGATGTGTCACTCCGTTGCGCCCGCATCAGGCGGTCGACGGCGCGGCGCATCCTCGACTCCGCGTCGGCCATCCAGTCCGGCAGCACACCCCGGAGTCCCACAGCCCGCCCGTCCGGCAGCAGGGCGACGACGGCTTCCTCATCGGCCAGCACCGAGGCGGCCCACCGTGCGTCGTGCAGCGGGTCGACCATGTTCCCCAGGAGGGCGGACACGCATCCGATCGAGGTGATCGCCTCGTCCGACGGCGGCGTCCGCGAGTCGCCCATCGACATGATGAGGAAGCCGACGTCCCGGCCGTCCGGGACGGTCAACGCCACGAGCAGCCCCTCGGGGTAGCCCGCCGGCCGGAGGTGCTCGGCGATGGGCCGCAGGGTCAGCGGGTCGAACGGCAGGTCGCACTCCCGCAGCGGCCATCCGCGCAGGCTGTACGCGAAGGGCTCGATCATCTCGGTGCGGAACTCGGCACTGGTCATGTAGTCGGCGAGCTCCCGGGAGTACCCCGACAGGGCGAGCGGTCGCGCGGACCCGCTGACCGGGTCGGCGCTGACCAGGAGCACGGCCTCGTAGGGAACCAAGGAGTGGAGTTCGTCGAGGATCGTGTCGACGCGCTCGTCGAGGGTCCCGCCTCCGGAGCCGATCGCGGCGACGTTGGCGACCGTGCGCAACGCCCGTTCACCGAGCGCGGCTGACACCCGCCGGGGTGCGGCGAAGGTGCTCATCGTGTCCTCCCGTCCCGTGCGCACGGCTGACGGCCGGATGGTAGAGCCATCAACGACCTGAGCGGGAGGGCCTGACCCGTGTCAGGTCACCCGTCCGTGCGGTCACAGAACGTGTGCCAGCGGGTCGCCGGCCAAGCGGTCACGGTCGAACAGCCACCGCTTGCGGTCGTCGTCCCAGCTCCAGGACCCGGTCGTGAGCGCGCGGATGAAGAAGCCGAAGAGCGCGCCCAGGGAGTCCAGCTCCAGAGGAGCAGGGGTGACCCGGGCCATGCGGAGCAACGGCGCCTGTCCGGCGGCCCCGGTGGGCGCGGCGCAGTCGACGGCGAGGATGTAGCCGTTGCCCGCGCGGAACAGCGGAAGCCAGCCGGTACCCCACACGCCGTCGACCTCGGCGGGCTCGGCCTGGAACTCCTCCAGTGCCATCTCCCGGCGCGCATCCCGTTCCCGCAGCGCCTCCTCCAGCGGGAGCGGGAGCCAATGGCCGATCAGCCAGGGCGCCTGGACCCGGGACGGGGGCCGCACGCCGTCGCGCGCCCGGAAGTAGGCACGGACCTCGGCCGGGAGCGTCAGCCCCGACGCACGCAGCAGCTCGTCGATCCGGCCGTCGTCCAGTCCGGGCGCGAAGGGCTGGTGCCCGACCGCGTCGGCGAGGGCACGTTCGAGTTCGACGAGGCTGGCCATGGCAGGGTTCCTCTCAGCAGAAGACGTCCGGACCGGCCGGCGACACGACCGGCGCGGGGCGACAGCTTGGCATCCCGCCGAGAAGCTGCGGTCGGGCGTGGAGTCGCGGACCGACGCCGCCTGGGAGCGACTCGGTGGCCCGTCCGGCGACGCGACACCGGGCGAGGCCTACCGACGCATGCGCCGGGAGATCTGTCCCCCGAGCGCGAGGTGTTTCATGTGTCAGTCGCCGCGGGAGGGTGTGCCTTCAGCAGCAGGATGCTGCGAGGCCGGTATCGGTATCGATGTCCATCAGGCCACGTCCAGCCGCGGCCACACGACGCGGGTGACCAACAGCTGCACCGTCGCCGCAGCCGGAATCGCCAGGAAGGCGCCCACGATGCCGAGCAGTGACCCGCCGACTATCAGCGCCACGATCGTGAGCACGGGCGGCACGTCGACGGCCCGGTTCATGACCCGCGGGACGAGCAGGTAGTCCTCCAGCAACCGGTAGGCGACGTAGAAGACCAGGCTGGCGATCGCGACGGCCGTGGAGACGCTGAGGGCCACGAGAGTGACCAGGATGCCGCCGATGGTGGAGCCGACGACGGGGATCAGGTCGAGGACGGCGACGAGCACGCCGAGCGCCACGGCGTACGGGACGCGCACGATCTCCAGGAACACGAAGGTGCCGACGCCGGCGATCACCGAGGTGAGCAGATTGCCGAGCACGTAGCCGCCGACCCGTGCGCTGATCTCGTCGCCCAGTTCGCGCGCCCGGTCGCGACGGCTGGCCGGGAACATCCGATAGGCGACCCGGCGGATCGTCGGCAGGTTGGCGAGGAAGTACACGGTGAGGACCAGGACGGTGATCGTCGCCGTGAGCGTCCCGAAGACGGCGAGACCGATGTTGAGGACGCCACCGAGCGGGAGCCCGCTGCCGCCATCCCCCGAGAACGCGGACTTCAGGTAGTCGAGGAGGTGGTAGCGGGTATTCAGCCGGCCCAACGTGCTGCTCCGGTCCTGCAGCGTCTGCACGAGGCCGGGGAGAGCCCGGGACAGCTGCTCGACCTGGGAGACGATCGGCGGGATGATCACCGCGAAGACCCCGACGACGAGCAACAGGAAGCCGATCGTGACGGCGGCGACGCCCCATGACCGCCGCCAGCCGTGACGCGCCAGCCAGGACACCATCGGATCCAGGCCCAGCGCGAAGACCAGCGCCAGCACGATCAGGATGAGTTCACCCGCGACGCCGCCGATGGCCCTGAGCAGGACGTAGGCCATGACGACGGCGGTCCCGGCGGTGAAGGCAGCACCGAAGATGCGGCGGGTGGGCCAGCGCGGATCGAAGGGTGCCCGAGAGGGCCGCGAGCGCCCGGATGGCAATGGCCCGGCCGGGACCCCGGCGTCGGCGTGGACCTCCGCCGGGGCCGCTCCCGGGCCTACCGAGAACGTGGTCGCACCGGGATCCTCCGGGGTGGGACGCATGACATCTCCCTCCGCCGGCCGGCCGTCGGCCGCACATCGGTGGCGTTACCCCTCAACCCGCCCGGCACCCTCTGCCGCCCGATGTCATCCGGACCGCCGGGACCCTCCCTCAGCAGCAGGCCGCGGCGGTCTCCACCCGGTCCGGATCGGCGCAGCAGGTGCCGTCGCCCGCGAGGGCCGAGAGCTCGACCTCCGTCCGGCCCTCGAGGTCCGGGCGCGCATCCCCGGTGACCGTGTAGACCTCCCAGGGCTCCCCGCCGGGGCCGCTGACCCACACCTTGTCCTGGACGGCGTAGCAACAGGTGGTGTCGTCCTCGACGCGGGTAGCGAGCCCGGCGTCGGCCAGCCGAGAGGTGGCCGCAGTGACCTCGTCGGTCGACGACACCTCCACACCCAGGTGGTCCATGCGAGTGAGCGCACCCGGCTCGCCCTCGAGCAGCACCAGCTTCAGCGGCGGCGCGGCGATGGCGAAGTTGGCGTAGCCCGGCCGGCGCTTGGCCGGCACGGTGTCGAAGAGCCGGGAGTAGAAGTCGACGGCGGCGTCGAGGTCGGCGACGCGCAGAGCCAACTGGACACGGGACATGGTTCCTCCTCGAAAAGCACATCGACGCTCGTCGATGTCTGCATCATGTGAGGGACATCGATGCTTGTCAATATGATGGACATCGTTATGATGGGCGCCGATGTCCACGGCGGAAGAGATGACGATGAGTGAGCCAGGGCTCGCCTGCTGCACCCCCCTGACCGGCACCCCCATGTCGGCCGCACAGGCTGAGCAGGTGGCACCGCTGCTGAAGGCACTGGCCGATCCGGTCCGCCTCCGGCTGGTCAGCCTGATCGCGGCGAGCGCGGGCGGCGAGGCCTGCGTCTGCGACCTCAACGACGCCTTCGACCTGACCCAGGCGACGATCAGCCACCACCTCAAGGTGCTGCACTCGGCGGGGCTGCTCGACCGCGACAAGCGCGGCGTGTGGGTCTACTACGCGGTGCGCCCTGGTGCTCTGGCCGCCGTGGCCAACCTGTTCGACACCGCCGTCCTCACCCCGGCGTGACCGACGTCCGGACCGACGCCCGCGACGGCGCGGCGGTCCTGCAGAAGCTGTCCACCCTCGACCGGTTCCTGCCGGTCTGGATCATCGCGGCGATGGCGCTGGGCCTCGGACTCGGCCGATGGGTCCCTGGCCTGGACGACGCCCTGTCGGCGGTCGACATCGGCAACGTCAGCCTGCCGATCGCGATCGGCCTGCTGCTGATGATGTATCCGGTCCTGGCGAAGGTCCGGTACGCAGAACTCGGCCGGGTGACCGGCGACCGCCGGATGCTCGGCGCGAGCCTGGTGCTGAACTGGCTCATCGGGCCGGCGCTGATGTTCGCGCTGGCCTGGCTGCTGCTGCCCGACCTCCCGGAGTACCGGACCGGCCTGATCATCGTCGGACTGGCCCGCTGCATCGCGATGGTGCTGATCTGGAACGACCTGTCCTGCGGTGACCGCGAGGCCGCCGCCGTGCTCGTGGCGATCAACTCGGTCTTCCAGATCGTCGCGTTCGCCGCGCTCGGCTGGTTCTACCTGCAGGTGCTGCCGGGCCGGCTGGGCCTGTCGACGACGTCGGCGGAGTTCAGCGTCTGGGCCATCGTGACGTCGGTCCTGGTCTTCCTCGGCATCCCGCTCCTCGCCGGCTTCCTCACCCGCACGCTCGGCGAGCGGGCCCGCGGGCGGGACTGGTACGAGGGGACGTTCCTCCCCCGGATCGGCCCGGTCGCGCTCTACGGCCTGCTGTTCACGATCGTGCTGCTGTTCGCGCTGCAGGGCGACGCCATCACCTCCAAGCCCTGGGACGTCGCCCGGATCGCGCTCCCCTTGCTGGCCTACTTCGTGCTGATGTTCGGGAGCTCGTTCCTGCTCGGCATGCGGCTGCGCCTGGGTTACGCGAAGACCGCCACCCTCGCCTTCACCGCCGCGGGCAACAACTTCGAGCTGGCCATCGCCGTCGCGATCGGCACCTTCGGCGTCACCAGCGGCCAGGCCCTGGCCGGTGTCGTCGGCCCCCTGATCGAGGTGCCCGCGCTGGTCGCACTCGTCTACGTCGCGCTCTGGGCGCGCCGCCGCTTCTACCCGAGCGAGGTCGCCCGATGACACCGTCCGTGCTCTTCGTGTGCGTGCACAACGCCGGGCGCTCGCAGATGGCCGCCGGCTGGCTCCGGCACCTCGCGCGCGACGCCGTCGAGGTGCGCTCGGCCGGCTCGATCCCCGGCGACCAGGTCAACCCCGCGGCGGTCGCGGCGATGGCCGAGGTCGGCATCGACATCTCCGACCAGCAGCCGAAGATGCTCACGACGGACGCCGTCGAGGCCTCCGACGTCGTGATCACCATGGGCTGCGGTGACGCCTGCCCGATCTTCCCGGGCAAGCGCTACCTCGACTGGCAGCTCGAGGACCCGGCCGGCAAGGGCGTGGCGTCGGTGCGACCGATCCGGGACGAGATCGAGACGCGGATCCGCGGCCTGCTCGCCGAACTCGGAGGCTGAGCTCAGGGCGCCGTCTCGTCCCGGCGCAGCACGAACAGGAACGGCGATGGCAGCCCGCGCATGTCCATCGCCCCGAGCCGGACGTCGTCGCTGACCCGCCGGAACACGTCGATGATCGGCAGCGCGTCGTAGACCATCGCTGCCGTGAGCACCCCCCGGTGGGTCACCTCCCGCAGGCGCGCCTTGGGCTTCGCGGTGTGGAACAGCGGCCTCAACCCGCCGAACACCGCCCGCAGCGGCCACAACTGCAGGAAGCCGGCGTAGTCGCGGAGCACGGCCATCGGCAGGAGCGACGGGTCGACCGGCCGGGGCCGCCCCGACCGGTCGGTGAACCGCAACGGGTGCCCCGTGTCGGCGTCCAGGAACTCCTTGCCGTACCCGCCGTAGGCCTCCAGCAGCCCGTCCAGCGGCGAGCCGGTCGGCAGCCCGCTCCCCCGCCACCGGCCGAGCATCTCCCCGGGTTCGACGACGGGCAGCGAGTCGAAGTACGCCAGCGCCTCGTCCGGCAAGGCACCGTCGCGGTGGGCGTCGAGCCAGTCCTCCGCGCGGACGTCGTCCATCGTCGTCATCCCAGAACCGGCAGCTTCCGTTTCGCGGCCAGCCGGTCCATCCCTGCCTGGATCTCGGCCTCGACCTGGTCGTAGATCTTCTGCACGTAGGCCTTGTCGTTCACGCGGTCGGGGTCGTGATCGACCTCGATCGGCTCGAGCAGCTCGGTGCGGATCTTCGCCGGGAGCGGGACGTGCGCCGGCAGCACCTCCACCGCGAGCGGGAAGGGGAAGCCCGCGATGATCGGCAGGTTGGCACCCCGCAGCGTCGACTTCAGGCCCGTGACCTTGTCCAGCGCGTTGGCCAGCCACTTGCCCTCGGACACCACGAAGACCGTGTCGTGCCCGCCGACCGTGGCGACCGGCAGGATCGGGACGCCGGACCGCATGGCCTGCTTCACGAACCCGGTGCGGCCGCCCAGCGTGGCGACGTCCCGCTTGCGCCAGCTGCGCATCGAGTCGACCTCACCGCCCGGCCAGACGACGACGTCCGCGCCCTTCTCCAGGGCCGCGCCCACGCTCGTCCGGTTGGCCGCGATCACCCCGACGGCGCGGAAGTAGTCGCCGAGTCCGGGGGTGGCCATGAGGACGTCGTGCGCGGTGCCGTGCAGGTGCCGCCGGCCCTGGAAGTGCACGTGCCAGGCGTTCACCAGCGTCCACGCGTCCATCGTCAGCGCCCCGCCGGAGTGGACCCCGATGACGAGGCAGGTCTCGTCGGGCACCCGCTCCCACCCGTCGACCTCGAGCCGGAAGTAGAACTTGTTGAGCAGGTCGTAGAACGGCTGCTGCAGCTTCAGCACGGTCTCGTTCGGCGGGTGCGCTTCCATGGCCGCCCCGACCCGCCAGTTGATCAGCCGCTGGATGATGTTCTGGTCCCGCGTGGCAGTGTCACTTGCAGAGTCGCCCACGATGTCTCCCTCGTCTCTGAAGGAACAACGGCCGAGCGCCCTGGTGGTCACGCGGTCCGCGACAGAATGCCTGCTCAGGGCTCCGTCGGCACGTCGGGTGCGGCCGGCTGCGGGCCCTCCGGGCGCTCCTGGAGCCAGGCCCGGATGCGCGCGTAGATCAGCGGGTGGTTGAGCAGGTCGAAGTGGTGCAGGCCGCCGATGCGGTGCACGTGGTCGGGCGGGAAGGCCAGCCGGTCGTCGTCCCCGGTGTCGCCGCTCGCGCTGCGCGGCGGGACGAGCAGGTCACCGAGCAGGTCCGCCGCCCGCCCCTCGGGGTTGCGGGACAGTGTCGCCAGGACGACGAAGTGCCGGGCGCCGTCGAGCAGCGGCACGTGGGTGTGCTCGCCGGGGGTGAGCGCGTCGAGGTCGCGGCCGGTCCAGTCGGCCTCGACCAGCGTCCCGCGGCGGAGGTCCTTGATGCCGACGCTGCGCAGCGTCAGCAGCCGGGCCAGCGGCCGGGTCTCCGGCAGCCGGGCAAGCTGCGCGGTCAACCGGTGGACGCCGCGCTCGAGCGGTGCGCCGAGGTGTGGCGAGCCGAGGGTCACGGTGTCGCGGACGAGGTGCGTCCAGCCGTGCGCCTGCGCCGTCCCGCCGCCGGCCTGGTGCAGGGCGCTGCGGGCGACGAGACCGCCCATGGAGTGTCCGATCAGGACGACGTCCTGGACGGGGACCGGCCACGCGCCGACGAGCGCGGTGAGCAGCGCGTCGAGCGAGCGGCCGTTCTCGGAGATGTGCAGGCCGGTGTTGTAGCGCAGGTAGACGGGAGTCAGCCCGAGGTCGCGCTGCAACTGGCTGCCGTAGGTGACCGCCCGGTCGCCGTGGTGCCGCTCGGCGCCGTAGCCCCAGGAGTCCTCGGACTCGGTCAGGCCGTGCAGGAAGACGGCGAGCCGACCGCTCGCCCCGGGAAACGCCTGCTGCAGGGCGGAGGTCTCCGTCGGCACGGCGCGGCCCGCCACCCGCACGGTCATGTCCAGCGCGAGCGCGGGCGCCTCGCGCGCGACGAGGTCGCCGTGCGCCCCGTTCAGGATGGCCAGCGCAACCCGGCCGCCACGGTCGGTGTCGAGGTCGCGTCCGCTGGCCCGCAGGGCCGCCGCACCCCCGACGGCCCGGGCGCCCACGCCGAGGGCCACGCGCACGCTCGAGTAGGTCAGGCCGGAGATCGCGTCGTGCACCACCTGCACCGGGCGTCCGGCCGGCCCGACCGCCCGGAAGGCGCGGTCGGCGATCCCCTGGTGCAGCTCATGGATCCGCGACGTGCCGCCCCGCAGGCTCGCGCGGGCGAGCTGGGAGACGCCGGTGACCTCGTCCGTTCGCATGACTTCCTCCTGCTTGCCGCGCCGTGGCTCGCCGTGCCGGAGCCCGAGCGTCCCCGGCTCCGGTCACGGCGGCAAACGCAGTGCCTCCGGTCAGGCGGTCCGGGGCCCCGCCCAGAGGTCGATCCCCGCGTCGACGGCATGCTGGTCGATGGCGGCGAGCTCGTCGGCGGTGAAGGCGAGGTTGTCCAGGGCACCGAGGTTCTGGTCGAGCTGGGCGACGCTGCTGGCCCCGATGAGCGCGCTGGTCACCCGCCGGTCGCGCAGCACCCACGCGAGCGCCATCTGCGCCAGGCTCTGCCCGCGCTGCTGCGCGATCGCGTTCAGGGCCCGGATGTGCCCGAGCGCCTCGTCGGTGAGCAGGTCGGTCGACAGCGACGTCCCGCGTGTTGCCCGGGAGCCCTCGGGGATCCCGTCGAGGTACTTGCCGGTGAGCATCCCCTGCGCGAGAGGCGAGAACGCGATGCAGCCGGCGCCCACGTCCTCGAGGACGTCGAGCAGCCCCTCGGTCTCGATCCAGCGGTTGAGCATCGAGTACGACGGCTGATGGATCAGCAGCGGCGTCCCGAGGTCGGCGAGGATCTTCGCCGCGCGCGCGGTCTCCTGCGGGGAGTAGGAGGAGATGCCGACGTAGAGGGCCTTCCCCGCCTGGACGGCGCTGTGCAGCGCGCCCATCGTCTCCTCGAGCGGCGTGGTCGGGTCCGGCCGGTGGGAGTAGAAGATGTCGACGTAGTCCAGCCGCATCCGCGTCAGCGACTGGTCGAGGCTGGACAGCACGTACTTGCGCCCGCCGCCGCCCTGGCCGTACGGGCCGGGCCACATGTCGTAGCCGGCCTTGGTCGAGATGACCAGCTCGTCGCGGTAGGGCGCGAAGTCGTCGGCCAGGTGCCGACCGAAGTTGGTCTCCGCCGAGCCGTAGGGCGGGCCGTAGTTGTTCGCCAGGTCGAAGTGCGTGATGCCGCGGTCGAAGGCGCGGCGCAGGATCGCCCGCTGCCGGTCGAAGGGCATGTCGTCACCGAAGTTGTGCCACAGGCCCAGGCTGATCGCGGGAAGGTCCAGGCCGCTGCGTCCGGTCCGTCGGTAGGTCATCGAGTCGTAGCGGGAGTCGGTCGCGCGATAGTTCATGGCTGCATGATCCCCGGTCGGGCGGCCGGGTGCCGCGCCGGGAGGCCTCCTGCGGGCCACGAAGTCTGCGCACCACCCGTGGCACGACCGGCGAATGACGACGGCTGCGCTCGAGGGTGCAGCGGGGACGCGGGTCGTCGTCGAGGCCCTCCGGACCGCGCTGACGGGTGGCGACCCTACCGGTCGGTAACCACCGGCCCGCCGGCTCGTTGAGAAGGCAGACCGCCCTGCCCGTCGCCGTACAAGGAGCCAGCATGCGCCGTCCCCGCCTCGTCCGTGCCGCCGTCGCAGCGGGCCTCGCCTGCGCCGTCGTCGTCGCCGGGAGCTCCGGTGCCGCAGCGGCTCCCGGCGACCCCGCCCCCGGCTCGCCGGAGTATCTGGCCCGGGACGCGCAGAACATCGCCGACGCATACGGCCGGCAGACCGCCCCGGACGGGCAGCTGTCACCGCAGTACGGACTGGCGAGCACCCGGTACATCGGCCCGGTGTTCGCCGCCGACCTGCTCGCCCAGGCGGCCCAACCGAACCGCCCGGCGCTCACGCCCGCGATGGCGGTGCCGGGGTGGAACAGCGGCAACCCCTACCGCGCCGGCTGGGCCGGCAGCCGCGGGCAGATGACCCCGGTCTCCTTTACCGACCGGTACGGCGCGCTCCTGCACGGCGACCTCTTCGCACCGCTCCCGGGCGCCCACGACCCGTACACGGGCAAGGCGCTCGAGGGTCCCTTCCCCGGCGTGGTCATCACGACCGGGTCGGTCCAGGGCAGCGAGCGGATGTACTGGTGGCTGGCCCAGGATCTCGCCGAACGCGGCTACGTCGTCCTGACCTACGACGTCCAGGGGCAGGGCAGGAGCGAGACGTTCCCGCACCAGGGCGACGTCGGGGACCTGCCCTACTGCGACCTCGCCGCGGCGCCGCTCGCAGGCGAGGACACCGCATGCCCCGGCGTGCCGGCGCAGCAGACGGCGAACTTCGTCTACGGCACCGAGGACGCGATCGACTTCTTCCTCTCGACGCCGTCCGCGCCGTACGGCAACCCGTCGGCGGGGAGCGCAGCCGTCGACGGCTTCAACCCGCTGTGGGAGCAGTTCGACCGGTCACCGGACAGCTCGTCGGTGACCCCGGGCCGCACCACTCGGCTCGCGCTGGTCGGCCACTCGCTCGGCGCACTCGCGGTCTCCTACGTGCAAGGGGTCGACGAGCGGGTGCAGGCGGTCGTCGCTCTGGACAAGCTCTCCACCACCCCGGCTGTCGGGGGCGCCGCACCGTTCGACGCGCAGGGCCCGCTGACCCCGGTCGTGCCCGGGCTGGGTGTGCAGTCGGAGTACGGCTTCACCGTCGCGCCGTACTTCGCCAACCCGGGGCTGTTCGACCCGGCCGGCGTCGGCTCGCCGGACCAGGCGCCGGACCCGCGGCGCGAACTGGCCACCGGCTACGACGGCTGGACGGCGGCCGGCGTCGATTCGATGGTGATCGTCCCCCGGGCATCCACGCACCTGGAGTACACCGACATCGCCTACGTGCTGCCGGCCTCGCGGTCCGGGCAGGCGGTCGCGAGCCACTACACGCAGGCCTGGCTCGGGAAGTACCTCCAGCACGACCCTGCGGCCGACGACGCGCTCCTGGCGACGTCGTTCGACTACCTCGAGCCGGACTCCACCGGTACGTGGCGCTCGGTCGCGCTGGACCGCGCCGAGCACCTGTCGTTCTACTTCTGCTCCGGCTACGACATCGCGACGGCGTCCGGGCGCCACGTGGACGACGACATCGCCGGGGTCGGCTGCGAGTAGCCGCTACCGGGCGTTCTGGGTCGCCGCGGTGACCTGGCGGATAGCCGCCCGGAGCAGGGCGGGCTCGTGCCCGGGATCCATCGAGGCGACGAGGGTGAGGGCGGCGCGCGACAGGTGGCGGGCGAGCAGGCGCATCGCCCCCTCGCCGTCACGGGACCGGCAGAGCTGGGCGAGCTCGGCGTGCTCGCGGGCGCCCTGGGTCCACCCGCCGCCTTCGTCGCTGACGTAGACCCGGCGGTAGCGCTCGGTGTGCTCGGCCCACTGGGCCACGGACCGCCGCATCCGCTCGCCGGAATGAACGACCAGCAGCTCGTGGAACCGCTGGTGCTGCTCCTCCCATACGCCGAACCCCCGGGACTCCGACTCGCCGACGGCGGCGACCAGGCGGTCCAGTTCGTCCAGGTCCGCTGCGCTGAACCGGGGCACGCTGACGCCGATCGCCAGCGCCTCGTTGACCACCCGCAGGGCGTACACGTGCTCGACATCGTCGAGGGAGAGCTCGGCCACCCGGGCACGGTGATTGATCTCGGCCTCGATCAGGCCCTCCCGTTGCAGGAGCCGGAGCGCCTCGCGGACCGGGCCCCGGCTGACCCCGTACTCCTTGGCGATCTGCGCCTGCGACAGCTCGGCGCCGGCCGGGATCTGCCCCGACAGGATGCGCGCGCGGAGGTGGTCGTGGATCAGGTCGGTGGAACCCCGGCTGCCGGGGGCGACGAGGAAGCCGTCGTCGGGCGGGCCGTCGCGCATCCCCCTCACTCCCCCCTCGCGCCTGGCCACCACCGGGTGGACGCCGGTCACGTGCGGACGACCACGGACTTGACCTGGGTGTAGCCGAGCAGGCCCTCGAACCCCTTCTCTCGGCCGTGGCCGGACTTCTTGACGCCGCCGAACGGCAGCTCGACGCCGCCCCCCGCACCGTACGTGTTCACGTAGACCTGGCCGGCGTGGATGTCGCGGGCCATCCGGTGCGCGCGCCCGACGTCCCGGGTCCAGAGCGCCGCGATCAGCCCGTAATCGGTGCCGTTCGCCAGGCGGAGGGCCTCCTCCTCGGTGTCGAAGGGCGTCACGACGAGTACCGGGCCGAACACCTCCTGCTGGGCGATGGCGGAGGTGGGGTCGACGCCGTCGATCAGGGTGGGCTCGAAGAAGAAGCCGCCGTCGGCCAGGCCGGTGGGGACCCCGCCGCCGTGCCGCAGTCGCCCGTTGCCGCCCTCGACCGCGGCGCCGACGAGTGCGGCCACCCGCTCCCGCTGGCCGCCGGAGATGAGCGGCCCCAGATCGGGGTCCTCGGCACCGGGCCCGACCCGGACGGCGGCAAACGCCTCGGCCAGGCGGTCGACCAGCTCCGCGTGGACGGCGCGGTGGACGAGCAGGCGGGAACCGGCGGAGCAGGTCTGCCCCGCGTTCTGCAGGATCGCGGTGGTGATCACCGGGACGGCGGCGTCGAGGTCGGCGTCCTCGAAGACGACGTTGGGCGACTTGCCGCCCAGTTCCAGCACGACCGGGACGTGGTTGGCCGCCGCCGCCACGGCCACCAGTTCACCGACCTCGTTGGACCCGGTGAACGACAGGTGCGCGATGCCGCGGTGGGCGGCCAGCGCGGCCCCGGCCTCGGTCCCGTACCCCGGCACGACGTTGAGGACGCCGTCGGGAATGCCGGCCTCGCGGGCCAGCCGACCCAGCATCACCGGCCCGAGCGGCGCCTCCTCCGCCGGCTTGAGCACGCTGCAGTTGCCCGCGGCGAGCGCGGGCGCCACCGTGCGGGCACCGATCTGCAGGGGGTAGTTCCACGGCACGATGTGCCCGGTGACCCCGAACGGCTGGCGCAGGGTGTAGCTGAAGTGGTCCGGGGAGGTCGTCATCGTGTCGCCGTACAACGCCTCGGCCGCGCCGGCATAGAACTCGAAGTAGCGGGCGGCGACGTCCACATCCACGTAGGCCTGCCGCATCGGCTTGCCGGTGTCCCGGCTCTCGAGCGCCGCCAGCTCCTCGCGTCGCGTGGTGATCAGCCCGGCCAGGTTCCGCAGCAGCCGTCCCCGCACCGCCGGCGTCGTCCGCGACCACGCCGGAAAGGCCGCCTGCGCGGCGACCACGGCGGCGTCGACGTCTGCACTCCCCCCGGCGGCCACCTCCGCGAACGTTTCCCCTGTGGCGGGGTCGAGCACGTCGATCACCTGCTCCGTGTCGACGTCGCGGCCGCCGATCACGCTGGCGTAGCGGTCCATGTGTCCTCCTGTCGTGGGGCCGCCTCAGCGGCCGGGGCCGTAGAGTCCGAAGATCAGCCGCTGGTCGCCCGGATGGAACTCCCCGGTGAACTGGGAGCTGTCACCGATCTCCCGGGTGCGCGCCAGCAGCCCCGACCCCAGGGCCAGCTGCCGGGCCTCCCAGGTGGCCAGCGCGGCCGGCACGTCGCCGCCGGCGCGCTGCAGTTCCCGGGCCAGCACCCAGCCGTCCTCGGCGGCCTTCG
>JAOPWM010000070.1 GCA_025965695.1 Blastococcus sp. | reverse complement strand
TCGACGAGTGGCGGTTCGCCGACGGCCACACGATCATCGTGCTCTCCGAGGGCCGGCTGCTGAACCTGGGCAACGCCACCGGGCACCCCAGCTTCGTCATGAGCGCCTCGTTCTCCAACCAGGTGCTCGCCCAGATCGAGCTGTGGAACAACCGCGCGGCCTACGAGGGCCGGACCCCGGGTGTCACCGTGCTGCCGAAGAAGCTCGACGAGCACGTGGCCCGGCTCCACCTCGACGCCCTCGGCGTCAAGCTCACGGAACTGAGCAAGGTGCAGGCCGACTACATCGGCGTCCCGGTCGAGGGTCCCTTCAAGAGCGACCACTACCGCTACTGAAAGGACCCCGTCCTCCCCACCTTCGCAAGCTCAGGGCGGGGCCCGGGACGGGGCCACTCCCCGAGCCCTTCGCGCGCCAGGAAGGGCCGGACCCACCCGCCCGGGGATCTCACTCGGGCGGGTGGGCCATCTTTCCCCTGATCAGCGCAGAATGGTCGCCGTGCCACCCATCGCTCCGCAGAACGGGCCCAGCCGCGGCCGTGTCCTCGTCGTCGACGACGACGCCGCCCTCGCCGAGATGCTCGGCATCGTGCTGCGCCGCGAGGGGTACGAACCCGCCTTCGTCTCCGACGGCAACCGGGCGGTCGGGGTCTTCCAGCAGACCCGGCCGGACCTGGTCCTCCTGGACCTGATGCTGCCCGGTCGCAACGGCCTGCAGATCTGTCAGGACATCCGCACCCAGTCCACCGTGCCCATCGTGATGCTGACCGCCAAGGGCGACACCATCGACGTCGTCCAGGGGCTGGAGGCCGGCGCCGACGACTACGTCACCAAGCCCTTCAAGCCTGTCGAGCTGGTCGCCCGCGTGCGCGCGCAGCTGCGCCGCGGGGAGACCGGCCAGGCGGAGAACCTGGCGATCGGTGACGTGCAGATCGACGTCCCGGCCCACCAGGTCATCCGGGACGGCGTCGCGATCGCATTGACCCCCCTGGAGTTCGACCTGCTGGTCGCGCTGGCCCGCAAGCCCCGGCAGGTGTTCACCCGCGAGCTGCTTCTCGAGCAGGTCTGGGGCTACCGCCACGCGGCCGACACCCGGCTGGTCAACGTCCACGTGCAGCGCCTCCGGGCCAAGATCGAGCGCGACCCGGAGAAGCCCGAGGTGGTACTGACCGTGCGCGGCGTCGGCTACAAGGCCGGCCCTCCGTGAGCGGACCGGCCCGTGAGCATCGCAGCGAGGAACGAGCGAGGAGCGGAGCGGGCCGCGGAAGCGAACCGATGAGCACCGTGAGCGGAGCGGGCCGCGGAAGCGAACCGATGAGCACCGTGATCGAGTCCGCGAGGTTCCGCCGCCCGGGTGCGATGACCGACCTGAAGTGACCCGCACGGAACTCCCCGGCAGCGACGTCGACGTCCCGGCGGCGCCCGTTCCCACGCCGTCCCGAAGCGCGGCCGAACTGCGCCGGATCCGCCGCGGCCTGCGGCGCCGGGCGGTGCGGCTGCGCCGCCGGACGTACGTCCTGTCCCGTCGGCTGGCCGTCCGCGCGCTGCACACTTGGCGCTCCTCGCTGCAGGTCCGTATCGGCGCCATCACGATGGTCGTCGCCGGCACGGTGGTGGTGATCGTCAGCCTGGTGCTGTTCAGCCAGATCCGGGACCAGCTGCTGTCGGTCAAGCGGCAGGCCGCTATCGCCCAGGCCCAGGCCGGCGTGATCTACGCGCAGACCCAGGTGGCCGGGATCGCCACCGGCGACGCCGCGAGCGTCCGCTCGGCGCTGGACCGGACGGTGACCCAGCTGGTCAACCGGGGCGGTGCCGCCGGTGACTTCGACGTCGTCATGATCCACCGCACCGGTGACGTGCAACGCGCAGCGGAGAGCCGGCCCTTGCTGCGGCGGGCACTGCCGGCCGATCTGCGCGCCGCAGTCGACGACGGCGGCCAGGCCTGGCGCTACGCCCTGGTCCCCGACACTGCCCGGGACCCGCGGCCGGCGCTGCTCATCGGCGCCACGGTGCCCAGTGACACCAGCGGCAGCCAGAAGATCGAGCTGTACTACGCCTTCCCGCTGGACCAGGAGCAGGAGAGCCTCTCCCTCATCCGCAGCACGGTGGTCATCAGCGGGATCGCGCTGACGCTGTTCGTCGTCGGCATCGGCGTCCTCGTGACCCGGTTGGTGGTCGACCCGGTGCGCCGGGCGGCCGGCATCGCCCAGCGGCTTGCGGACGGTCAGTTGGAGCAGCGGATGGTCGTGCGCGGCGCGGACGACCTGGCCCGGCTGGCGACCAGCTTCAACGCGATGGCCGACAGTCTGCAGCGGCAGATCACCCAGCTGGAGGGGCTCTCGCAGCTGCAGCAGCGCTTCACCTCCGACGTCTCCCATGAGCTGCGGACGCCGCTGACCACCGTGCAGATGGCCGCCGACGTGCTCCACGACGCGCGCGGGGACTTCCCGCCGCACGTGGCCCGTTCGGCCGAGCTGCTGAGTGCCGAGCTGGACCGGTTCGAGGGGCTGCTGACCGACCTGCTCGAGATCAGTCGCTACGACGCCGGCGCCGCGGTGCTGGCCCCCGAGCCCGTCGACCTGGGTGCGCTGGTCGCCCGGGTGGTGGCCGGCATGTGGGCGCTCGCCGAGCGGCACGACTCCGAGCTGGTGGTGAACCGGCCCGACGAGGACGTGATCGCCGAGGTCGACGCCCGCCGGGTGGAAAGGATCCTGCGCAACCTGGTCGGCAACGCCATCGAGCACGGCGCCGGGCGGCCGATCGAGATCACCCTGGCCGCGAACCGGACGGCGGCCGCGGTGACCGTCCGCGACTCCGGGGTCGGCCTCAGCTCGGCCGACGCCCAGCACGTCTTCGACCGGTTCTGGCGGGCCGACCCGTCCCGCGTCCGCACCGTGGGCGGTAGTGGCCTGGGCCTGTCGATCAGCCTCGAGGACGCCCGCCTGCACGGGGGCTGGCTCCAGGTGTGGGGACAGCCGGGCGCCGGCGCCCAGTTCCGGCTCACGCTCCCGCTGACGGCCGGCGGCGACCTCACCAGCTCACCGCTGCCGCTGCGCCCGGCGGTCGTCCGCCGTCCGGGAGCGCCGGCATGAGCCGCACCCCGGGTGCGCGGTGGGCGCCGTGGCTGGCGCTGTTGCTGGCGCTCCTGCTCGCCGTCTCCGCCTGCTCGACCGTGCCGAGCGCGTCGCCGACGGTGCAGATCACCCAGGCGCCCTCCCGGCCGGCCGAGAACGTCGGCATCGAGCCGCTCCCGCCGGAACCCGGTGCGACGCCGGAGGAGATCGTCCGCGGGTTCATCGACGCCGCCGCCAGCGTCCGCCCTGGCCACCCGATCGCCCGCCAGCACCTCGCACCGGAAGCGGCCGGCTCCTGGTCGGACGAGGCCGACGTCACGGTGCTCAGTCCTGACTACGCGACGGTCGCCACCGAGGCGGACGCGGTCACGCTGACGGCGAACCCCGTCGGGACCATCGACCCGCGGGGGGTCTTCACCGTCGGCGGGACGGGGGTCTTCACCCGTCAGTTCAACCTCGAGCAGGTGAACGGACAGTGGCGGATCACCGACCCGCCGGACGGGCTGATCATCCTCGAGCCCGACTTCGAGCGGCTCTACGTCGAGCGGGACGCCTTCTTCCTCGACCCGACGGGGCAGCGGGTGGTGCCCGATCCGCGGCTGATGATCAAGGGTGACGCGCAGCCGACCGCGCTGCTCCAGCGGGTGCTGGACGGGCCGTCCGGGACCATCGCGGCGGGGGTCCGCAACCCGCTGAGCGGCGCCCAGCTGCGCAGCGTCGTCACGGTGAAGGGCCAGGCGGCCGTCGTCGACCTGACCGCGCTGACGGCCGACCCCGCGCCGGTGCTCTCGGAGATCTGCGCGCAGATCGTCTGGACCCTCGCGCCGCTCCCCGTCCGCACCGTGGAGATCCGCGTCGACGGCCAACCGGTCAACATCGAGGGGATCCCCGACGGCCAGACCGTCGAGGACTGGGCGGCCTTCGACCCCGACGCGGTGCCGCTGGACGCGGTGGGTCACTACATCAGCGGGGGTGCGCTGCACACCGTCTCCGGCGGTGCCCCCTCTCCGGGGCCCGCAGGCACCGGGGCCTACGGGCTCTCCAGCGCTGCCGTGTCGGCCGACCCGCGCACCGGGAAGCTGTCCTTCCTCGTCGGGGTCCGCGCCGACGCCTCCGCTGCGACGCTGTTCGCGGGGCCCTACGACGGCGACCTCGCGCCGGTGCTGACCGCCTCGACGCTGACCTCCCCGACGGTGGCGGCCACCCGCTCGGAAGCGTGGGTGGTGCGCGACGGCACGGCCGTGGTTCGCGTGCCGGCCGGAGGGGCGCCCCAGGCGGTGAGCGCGCCGACGTTGCCGGGCCTGGGCCGCGCGGACGTCCTGCGGCTGTCGCCCGACGGTGTCCGCGCCGCGCTCGTCGTGGACGGCCCGGACGGCCGCGGCCTCTACATCGGAACCGTCGTCCGTGCCGAGGACGGCAGCGTCGAGCTGCGGGACCTGCGCCAAGTCGCCCCGTCGCTGTCCCAGGTCGTCGACATCGCGTGGCGGGCCAGCGGGAGCCTGCTGGTGCTCGCCGGCAACGTGGCCGAGGACCGGGTCGTGCCCTACTCGGTCGGCGTCGACGGATGGGGGCTGTCCACGGTTCCGACGGCCGGCCTGCCCAGCCAGCCGGAGTCCATCGCCGCGATGCCCACCCGCCAGCCGCTCGTCGATGCGGGCGGCACGATCTGGCAGCTGGCCGGCGGGACCTGGGTGACCCTGGTCCGGGGAGCCGAGCCGCTGCCCGGAACGGCGCCGTTCTACCCGCTCTGAGCCGTCCACAGGGAAAGGACCCCGTCCTCCTCAGGCCTCGCAGGCTCGGCCCGAGCCTCGGGACGGGGCCATAGGCTGCGGCGATGGATGGCGGGCTGCTCAGCGCGCTGGCCGACCTCGTCCTCCCGCGCACCTGCGCCGGGTGCGGTGTGCCCGGCGCGGTGCTCTGCCGCCGATGCGCGGAACTCCTCGCGAGACCGCGCGCGGCCGCGCCTCGCCGGTTCCCGTGGGGCTTCCCACCGACCGCCGCCGCGGGTGCCTACAGCGGCCCGGTGCGCCCGGCCGTCAACGCGTTCAAGGAGCGGGGCCGGACCGAGCTGGCCCGCCCCCTGGGAACGGCGCTCGCGCTCGCCGTGGCCGCGGTGGTGAGCGCCGTGCCCGGGGCCCGTGGACCGGTGCTGTTGGTGCCGGTGCCCAGCTCTCGCGCGGCCCTGCGCAGCCGCGGCCGGGACCACGTGCGGGAGCTGACCGTCCGCGCAGTGGCGGAGCTGCAGGCCGCGGGGATGCCGGCGGCCGAGGCCCGGCTGCTGCGGCGGCAGGGCAGGGCACGCGACTCGGCGGGGCTGTCGGCGGCCGCCCGCCGGGCCAACCTGGCCGGGACCTTCCGGTGGACCACCGCGCCGACCTCCGGAGCCCTCCTGGTACTCGTCGACGACGTCGTGACCAGCGGCGCGACGCTCACCGAGGCCGCCGCGGCGCTGGCCGCGGGCACCCGGCCGGGCGACCCGCCGGTGCTCGCGGCGGTCGTCGCCGCGACCCCACGGCGGATCCTCGCGGCGACTGCACGGGGTGACCTGCGGGTTGTTCCGAAGCGGCCCGAGAACGTCCCCGACCACCCTGTCGGCCGACTGTCGGGACCGGAGGTGAGGGACTAGCGTCGAAGCGACTACACCCGTCCAACCGGGAGGTCACATGGAGATCGTGGTCCGTGGTCGCAACGTCGAGGTTCCGGAGCACTACCGCCAACACGTCGAGGACAAAGTCGGTCAGCTGGAGCGGTTCGACACCAAGCTCTCGCGCATCGATGTCGAGCTCTTCCACGAGAAGAACCCGCGGCAGACATCCAATTGCCAGCGGGTGGAGATCACCCTGCGCGGCAAGGGTCCGGTCATCCGGGCGGAGGCCTGTGGTCCCGACTTCTACGCGGCGCTGGACCTGGCGTGCGCCAAGCTCGAGAACCGGTTGCGCCGTGCGGCCGATCGCCGCCGGGTGCACCACGGTCGCCGCACGCCCGCCAGCGTCCGGCTGACCGGCAACACCGCCGTCGAGGGCGACCTCGGCGCCGCGGAGGCACTGGACCTCGACCGGCAGCTGGCCGAGGGTCCGCACACGACCGACCTGGACGAGCATCTGCCCGGCCGGGTCGTACGGGAGAAGCAGCATCCCGCGACGCCCATGACCGTCGACCAGGCCCTCCACGAGATGGAACTGGTCGGCCACGACTTCTTTCTCTTCCAGTGCGCCGAAACCGGCCAGCCGACGGTCGTCTACCGCCGGCACGCCTACGACTACGGCCTGATCCGGTTGACCGCGGTCCAGCTGAACGGCGCCAGCCCCGCCCATGCTGCGAAGACCGCGCCGCGCGAGGCGGCCGCGCCCGCCTGACCCGGCCGGGAGGGCGCGGTGCGCGCCCTCCCGGACCGTCGGCCCTTCCGGGCCGGCCGGTCAGTCACCGGCCAGCCGCCCGAAGAGCACTGCGTCGCCCCGGGAGCCGTCCCGGTACTCCAGGCACGCCCGGACCGTCCCTTCCGCGGTGAACCCCGCCCGAACGGCGGTGGCCTGGGAGGCGGTGTTGCGGACGTCGACGAACAGGTGCACCCGCGGGGCGCCGAGGCCGAGCCCCCAGTCCGCCAGCCCGTGCGCCGCCTCGGCGGCGTAACCCTGCCGTCGTGCCCATGGGGCGATCGTGTAGCCGATCTCCGGCCCCAACCGGCCTCCCCGCAGGTAGAGGCCGCCGGTCCCCACGAGCTCGCCCCCGGCTTCGATGGCCACGGAGAGACCCAGCCGGTCCTCGCGTTCACGGGTGGCGACGTCCTCCACGAACGTCCGGGCGTCCTCGCGTGTGTAGGGCACGGTGATGCCGCTGATCCAGCGCTGGGTCTCCGGATCCTGCGAGGCCCGGTGGACGGCGTCGACGTCCGCGGGACGGAACGGGCGCAGCACGAGCCGCTCGGTGCCCACCACCTCGGTGCGCAGGTCGACGGCGGACAGGTCGAGGGTCATGCCTTGCCCAGGATGCGGTCGACGGTGATCTCGATCGACACCCGCGCCGGGTTCTCCCGCGGCTGCCGGTACCGGCGGGCGTAGCGCTCGACCGCATCGGCGACGGCGGCCGGGTCCTCGCACACCACCGCCGTCCCCTCGAGGGTGACCCAGCGGCGTCCCTCGACCTGGCAGACGGCGACGCGCTGCTGTCCGTCCCGGACATGCCGGGCCTTGGCGGACGAGCCGGAGGTGATCACCCGGGCGGTGCGGGTCGAGGGGTCGTAGGTGACGCCCACCGGGACGACATGCGGGCTCCCGTCGGGGCGCAGCGTGGTGAGGGTCGCCAGGTGCCGCTCGGTGAGAAAGGCGAGCAGTTCGGGGCCGGGGTCGGACGGGTCGCGGGCCACCGGTGCAGGCTACGGAGCGCCGCACGGCCTCGGCTGGGCGACCTTGCCGGTTCTGCCGCCTACGCTGGGGGTGTGGTGTTCCAGAAACTTCTCCGTGCCGGTGAGGGCAAGATCGTCCGGCGGCTCGCCAAGATCGCCGATGCGGTCGAGTCGCACGCCGACGAGGTCGGTGCGCTGACCGACGCGGAGCTGCGGGCCAAGACCGACGAGTTCAAGGAGCGATACGCCGAGGGGGAAACCCTCGACCAGTTGCTGCCCGAGGCGTTCGCCGTCGTGCGCGAGGCCGCTACCCGGACCCTGGGCCAGCGGCACTACCGCGTGCAGCTCATGGGCGGTGCGGCGCTGCACCTGGGCCAAGTCGCCGAGATGAAGACCGGTTAGGGCAAGACCCTGACCGGCGTGCTGGCCGCGTACCTCAACGCCCTGACCGGCGACGGCGTGCACGTGGTCACGACCAACGACTACCTCGCCGCCCGTGACGCGGAGTGGATGGGCCGGGTGCACCGGTTCCTGGGCCTCAGCGTGGGGACGATCGTCTCCGGCCAGGCACCCCCGCTGCGGCGGGAGCAGTACATGTGCGACATCACGCACGGCACGAACAACGAGTTCGGGTTCGACTACCTGCGCGACAACATGGCCTGGAGCAAGGACGACCTGGTGCAGCGCGGGCACCACTTCGCGATCGTCGACGAGGTCGACTCGATCCTCATCGACGAGGCCCGCACCCCGCTGATCATCAGCGGCCCGGCCGAGACCAGTGCCAAGTGGTACGGGGAGTTCGCCCGGATCGCGCCGCTGCTCAAGCGCGACGTCCACTACGAGGTGGAGGAGGGCAAGCGCACGGTCGCCATCACCGAGGAGGGCGTGGAGTTCGTCGAGGACCAGCTCGGCATCGACAACCTCTACGAGGCGGCCAACACCCCGCTGATCGGCTATCTGAACAACTCCCTGAAGGCGAAGGAGCTCTTCCACAAGGACCAGCAGTACATCGTCGCCAACGGCGAGGTCCTCATCGTCGACGAGTTCACCGGTCGCGTGCTGGCCGGCCGCCGCTACAACGAGGGCATGCACCAGGCCATCGAGGCCAAGGAGAAGGTGGCGATCAAGGACGAGAACCAGACTCTCGCCACGATCACCCTCCAGAACTACTTCCGGCTCTACGAGAAGCTCTCCGGGATGACCGGTACGGCCTCCACCGAGGCCGCCGAGCTGCACCAGACCTACAAGCTGGGCGTCGTCCCGATCCCGACGAACCGGCCGATGGTCCGCGAGGACCGCTCGGACGTCATCTACAAGACCGAGCAGGCCAAGTTCACCTCCGTCGTCGAGGACATCGCCGAGCGCCACGAGAAGGGCCAGCCGGTGCTTGCCGGCACGGCGAGCGTCGAGAAGTCCGAGGTCCTGGCGAAGTACCTGCTCAAGCGCGGGATTACGCACGAGGTGCTGAACGCGAAGAACCACGCCCGTGAGGCGGCGATCATCGCCCAGGCAGGGCGGCTGGGCGCGGTCACCGTGGCCACCAACATGGCCGGCCGCGGTACCGACATCGTGCTGGGAGGCAACCCCGAGTTCATCGCCGACGAGACGCTTCGGGCCCGCGGGCTGTCGCCTACGGAGACCCCGGAGGAGTACGAGGCCGCCTGGGACGACGCGCTCGAGGAGGCCAAGACCCAGGTCAAGGCCGAGCACGAGCAGGTGGTCGAGGCCGGTGGGCTCTACGTGCTGGGCACCGAGCGGCACGAGAGCCGCCGCATCGACAACCAGCTGCGAGGCCGCTCCGGCCGTCAGGGTGACCCGGGGGAGTCGCGGTTCTACCTCTCCCTGGGCGACGACCTGATGCGCCGGTTCAACGGCCCGATGCTCGAGTCGATGATGACGACCCTGCGGGTGCCCGACGACCAGCCGATCGAGTCGAAGATGGTCAGCCGGGCGATCCGCTCGGCGCAGACCCAGGTGGAGCAGCAGAACTTCGAGGTCCGCAAGGACGTCCTGAAGTACGACGAGGTGCTCAACCGCCAGCGCACCGTCATCTACGACGAGCGGCGCAAGGTGCTCGAGGGCGCGGACCTGCACGTGCAGATCCAGTCGATGATCGACGACGTCGTCGGCGCCTACGTCGACGGCGCGACCGAGACCGGCTACTCCGAGGACTGGGACCTCGAGCTGCTGTGGACCGGTCTGAAGGCGCTGTACCCGGTGGGGCTGGACCGGAACGAGCTGCTCGAGCGGGTCGCCGACGGCGACCAGGCCGCGCTGTCGGCCGAGACGCTCAAGGAGGAGCTGCTCGCCAACGTGCACCGCGCCTACGACGAGCGCGAGGCCGCCCTGGGGTCGGAGGTCATGCGGGAACTGGAGCGACGGGTGCTGCTCAGTGTGCTCGACCGCAAGTGGCGCGAGCACCTCTACGAGATGGACTACCTGCGGGCCGGCATCCACCTGCGCGCGATGGCCAACCGCGACCCGGTCGTGGAGTACCAGCGCGAGGGCTTCGACATGTTCAAGGCGATGCTCGACGGCATCAAGGAGGAGTCCGTCGGCTTCCTGTTCAACCTCGAGG
>JAOPWM010000058.1 GCA_025965695.1 Blastococcus sp. | reverse complement strand
CACCACCCCGGCGGACAGCCCCGCGCGCCGCGGCCCCTCGGCCGGCCGCGCCGTGGCCTACCAGCGGGTGCTGCACCAGCTGGTCCGCCGCGAGCTGCGGCTGCTGGGCGAGCTGGCCTCGTGGGCGCCGGCCGGTGAGGCCGAGCGCACCGCCGCGCTCACCCGGCACGCCGAGCTGATCGGCCGCGTCCTCCTGCACCACCACACCGTCGAGCGCGAGGCCGTATGGGCCGCCCTGCTGCGCACGGTCCCCGGCGACCGGATCGGTGCCGTCCGCGCCGCCGTCGACGCCTGGACCGACCGCTGCGCCCGCATCGACCACATGCTGCGCGAACTCTCCACCGCCGCCCGCCAGTGGCAGGTGGCCGGCGCCGGTCCCGCGCGGGACGCCTTCGCCCTCGCCTGCCTCGACCTGGCCGACGCCGTCGACGCCCAGACCGCCGAGGAGGAGGCCGTCCTGCTGCCGCTGCTCGGCGAGTACCTCGAAGCCGGCGACTGGGCCGCGATCGCCCGCTCGTCGCACTGCCGGCTCTCCGGCCGCGAGCAACTGTTCGTGCTCGGCCTGGCGCTCGAGGACTCCTCCGCCGGCGACCGTGCGCGGCTGCTCAGCGGGCTTACACCGGCGGCGCGTCTGGCCTGGCGGCTGCACGGCCGCCGGGACTACCGGGCGGCCGTCGTCCGGCTGCGGGGCGCCCCGCCGGCACCATGACCAGGCGTCGGTAACGGGGTGCAGGCCCGGCGTCAGTAGCGCGAGGTGCCGCACTCAGTGCAGCGCTTGCGTACGGCCGCGGTCTCGGCCGTGCAGTTCTCGCAGACCCAGGTGGTCCGCTCCGTGGTGCTCCGCTCCTTGGTGATGGTGCTCATGTCGGCCTCCCCCTCGTAGCAGGTGCACTGACGACGGTAGGGAGACCACGTGTCGGGAACGTGTCACCGGAGTTGCGCTTGCCCGTCCGACGGATCACCCCGCCACCCCGGTCCGTGTCGTCGTCAGCCCGGCGGGCACCTGGTGGCACTGAGCCGGCCAGTCGAACTGGCCGATCGGCCGGAGGGCTACCTCAGGTCGTTGTAGGCGATCCCGCTGTCGAGGTCGATGCGGCGGCGCGCCCGCCGGTGCAGGGGGCTCCGAGGTCCCAGCCTCAAGAGGGCATGCTCGACGGTGGCCAGAACGACCAGAAGCACCACCAGGCCCGGCAGAGTGAGCGCGAACAGCGCGCCTGCGGCGACCGCGTCACGGTGGCGCCGCAGCACAGCAACGGAGAGAGATCAGTCTTGTCCTCAGCACGACCCGCTCCCGCCGACCAGACCGGATCGGACCCCGAGCTGGGCGCCGAACAGGGCTACGTGACCGGGCTGCACCGGCGGCTCGACGACATCCGCGCGCGAGTGGTGTCCCGCCTCGACGACGCCCTGGCCACGGTCGCGCACAATCCGCAGGCCGTCGGGGAACGCGAGGCGACCGTGCAGCTCTACACCGAGCGGCTGGTCGCGCTCGACGCCGCCGAGAGCGGCCTGTGCTTCGGGCGGCTCGACCGCCGCGACGCCGACGTCCCCCGCTACGTCGGCAGGATCGGGCTGTCGTCGGAAGACGGCGACGAGGAGCCGCTGCTGGTCGACTGGCGGGCCCCCGCCGCCCAGCCCTTCTACACCGCGACTCCGCTGCACGACCTCGGCGTCCGCCGTCGCCGGCACATCCGCACGCGCGGCCGGACGGTCGTCAGCATCGCCGACGAGACCCTCGACCTCGACGATCCCGATGTCGCCCAACGGTCCGGCCTGGCCGGCGAGTCGGTGCTGCTCGCCGCACTGAACGCCACCCGCACCGGCCGGATGACCGACATCGTCCGCACCATCCAGGCCGAGCAGGACCGGATCATCCGCGCCGACCACCGCGGCGTGCTCGTCGTCCAGGGCGGCCCGGGCACCGGGAAGACCGCCGTCGCACTGCACCGTGCCGCGTACCTGCTCTACACCCACCGCGAGCGGCTGGCCCGTAGCGGACTGCTCATCGTCGGCCCCTCCCCCACGTTCCTGCGCTACATCGCCGACGTGCTGCCCTCCCTCGGCGAGACCGGCGTCGTGCTGGCCGACCTCGGCAGCCTCCGGCCCGGCGTGGAGGCACACGCCGCCGAGCGCCCGGAGGTCGCCGAGGTCAAGGGCCGGCTGGCCATGGCCGATGTGATCGCCACGGCCGTCGCCCAGAGGCAGGCCGTCCCCGACGCACCGGTGGAGATCACCGTCGACGGGACGGCGCTGCCGTTCACCCCTACCGACGCCAACCGCGCGCGGACCCGCGGGCGGGCCGCCTCCCGGCTGCACAACGAGGCCCGGCCCGCCTTCGCCCGCCGGGTCATCGACCGGCTGGCCCAGCGCTACGCCGACCGCCTCGGTGCCGACGTCCGGGGCGGCGGCAGCCTGCTCGACGCCGCCGACCTCGCCGCCCTCCGCCGGGAGATCGCCGCCGAGCCGTCCGTCCACGCGCTGATCGACCGGCTGTGGCCCCGGCTCACCCCCGAGCGGCTGCTCCGCGAGCTGTTCGCCTCCCGGGAACGCATCGCCGCGGCAACACCCGGCTGGAGCGACACCGACCGCGAGCTCCTCCTGCGGGCGCCGTCGTCCCCGTGGACCCCGGAGGACGTGCCGCTCCTGGAGGAGGCCGACGAACTGCTCGGCGTCGACGACTCGGCCGAGCGGGGCGCGGCCCGGCGCGACGAGCAGCGCCGGCGGCAGGACGCCCAGGTGACCCTCGACCTGCTGCACGGGTCCCGCTCGACCGACGCCGAGACCGAGGCGGAGGCCGAGGAGCTCAGCGCCGGCGACCTGCTCGACGCCGAGGGCCTGGCCGCCCGCCAGGAGGTGCGCGACACCCGGACGACCGCCGAGCGCGCCGCCGCCGATCGCACCTGGACCTACGGCCACGTGATCGTCGACGAGGCGCAGGAGCTGTCGGCGATGGCCTGGCGGCTGCTGCTGCGCCGCTGCCCCACCCGCTCGATGACGCTGGTCGGCGACGTCGCCCAGACCGGGTCCCTGGCGGGCGCGACCAGCTGGGCCGGGGTCCTCACCCCGCACCTGGGCACGCACTGGCGGATGGAGGAGCTGACGGTCAACTACCGGACCCCGGCCGAGATCATGGCGGTCGCGGCAGAGGTGCTCGCGGCCGGTGGTTCGACCGCCTCGGCCGGTCAGTCGGTGCGGTCCACCGGCGTCCTGCCCTGGGCGCTGCGCGCGGCCGACGCCGACCTGACCGGGGCCGTCGCCGAGGCCGCCCTGGACTTCGGCAAGGAGGAGGGGACGCTCGCCGTGCTCGTTCCCGGGAGCCGGCTCGACGCCGTGGCCGCCGCGGTCTCCGCGCGCATCCCGGCCACCTCGGCGGACCTCACCTCGGGCCCGGTGGTCCTCACGCCCGGCGGAGCGAAGGGCCTGGAGTTCGACTCGGTGCTCATCGTCGACCCTGACGGGATCGTGGCCGAGGGGGTGCGGGGGCACAACGACCTCTACGTCGCCCTCACCCGCGCCACCCAGCGGCTCGGCGTCGTCCACGCCGGCGACCTGCTGCCCGAACTGAGCGGGCTCGAGGTCCGGCCGCCCGCCTAGCTCGGCCCGCCCCCGCACCTGCAGGACGACGCCGCTCGCCGGCCGGGCGGGGATGCGGCGCAGGGAGATCGAGAGGTCCTGCTCCGGGACGTCGAAGTCCAGCCGCGCCAGTCGCACGGCCAAGGACGTCAGCAGGGCGATCGTGACCTGCTCGCCCGGGCAGCGGTGGCCGGTCCGCGGGTCTCCCCCGCCCTGCGGGATCAGCTCGAACTCGCCGATGTCGCGGCCCAGAAAGCGCTCCGGCCGGAACGCATAGGGGTCGCCCCAGAGGTCGGGGTCGTGGTTCTGGCCATAGAGGTCGAGCAGCACCATGGCGTTCTTCGGGATCGTCTCGCCGTCCCACTCGATCTCCCGGGGCGCCCTGCCGCCGATGAACGGGGCGAACGGGTAGAACCGCCGGACCTCGTGGGCGAACGCCTCGGCAAGGGCGGCATCACCGTCGGCCAGCCGCTTGCGGTTCTCCGGCCAGCGGATCAGTGCGTGCGCGGAGAAGGCGAGGAACCAGGCCACCGCCGTCGTCGGCCTGATGATGTTGAGCAGTTCCACCGCCGCGACCCGCGGGGCGAGCGGCTCACCGTCGGCGTCGCGGTGCTGCGCGACCACGTCGACGGCCGATCCCGGGTCGACCGTCGCGGTGCCGTTCCGCACGCCGTCGACCAACAGCGCCAGCCACGCCTCGCGCCGCTTCCGGGCCCGCCGCGCGCGGAAGTGCCGCGGCGCGCCGGTGGCGAAGCCGTCGACCAGGGCGATGAGGTCGCGGGCCACGCCGGGGACCTCCTCGTCGGTCACCGGCACCCCGGCCCAGCGGCAGACCGCACCGGCCAGGACCTGCGCGGCCTCGTCGAAGAGCACGACCTGCGGCCGCGTCGCCCACTCCGCGGCGGCGTCGTCCCAGGCCGCCGTCACCTGCTGCGCCAATGAGGCGATGCCGTCCTCGCGCATCAGCAGCGCGACGAAGATCGCCTTGCGCACCCGGTGCGCCTCGCCGTCCAGCGAGTGCACGGCATCCTTCCCGAAGAGGGTGGCCTGCACCGGTTCGGGCAACGCCCCCGACCGCAGCACGTGGTTCTCGTCATAGAGGAACCGGGCCGCGTCCGGCCCCTCGATGCCCACCGCCGGCAGGCCGCCCAGGTGCGTGGCAACGGTGCGCCGGCCGGCCGAGCGGCGCTTGTCGGGCAGCCACGCGTAGCCCTTGGCCAGCACCATCAGGCCGTTCTCGAGTCGAGGCATACGCCGAGGGGGCCCCGGACGGCCGTGAGGCAATCACCTGCTTTCCGGCTGCAACCTCCGGTTCCACCAGCCCGGACGCATGATCGCCTGTCGGCGCAGCCGCTCGTGCTCGGCGTGCTGGACACGGACGAGTGCCGGCACCAGCGCCAGCGGCAGCAGGGCCGCCCAGTGCGGCGCCGTCCCCTTCTCGGGGAGCACCGCCGCCAGCGCCGCGATCCCGCCCGCATGGACGATGGGGTTGTACCAACGCATCAGCTCGGGTCCGAGCCCCTCGCAGTCGGTCAGCCAGGGCAGGCCCAGGCGGGTGCGCCGCCGGGGCCACCCCACCCCGTGCCCAGCGCCGGCAGGCCGACCAGCCGGCGGGCACGCCCGTGCGCCGGTTCGGACACGGTCCGCCGGGCGACGGCGGCGAGCGACTCGCGGGCGCCGTCGAGCAAGCACGGCACCCCCTGTCCGCCGTCGTCGAGGGAGTCGACCAGCCAGACATGCGGGGAACCCTCGCCGGGGGCCTCCAGCACCCGCTCGTCACCGGTCCATGCGAGCCAGACACGAGCTCCGTCGGCCGTCTCCTCGACGTCCACCTCACCGGGCAGCAGAGAGCACCAGCTCCGCGCCACCGGAGGGAACGGTGGTCGGGACGAGGACGTCGTCGCAGGCGAGCCGGGTCAGGTCCGCGCCCACGACGAAGACGTGTCCACCCACACCGGCCCCTTACCCAGCGGGCGGCTCGGTATCGGCCGGAGCTCCGACCGGGCCCATCAGGCCCCGCAACCGCCTGCGCCGCAGGCGCAGCCCGCGCAGGCGGAAGGAACGGCGGCCGGCACCGGCTCGGCGGCGACCCGGCGCAGTCCGGTCGCGGCGACGATCAACGGCACGCCGAGCACTGCGACCGCCAGCGCCGCGACCACGGTGGCGACGTCGGAGGCCCGGGCCCAGCCCTGCGCGACACCGGTGACGACCAGCAGGGCGGTGACCAGCACCGTCCACACGAACACCGCCTGACCGCCGCGGCGCGAGGCACCCCCTCGGCCCAGCAATCCCGCGGCGGCACTCAGCAAGACGACCGGGACGGCGACCAGCAGCACCCGGGCGGCCAGCACCCCGGAGGAGACGGCGACGGAGAGCCCGGCCGCACCGACGACGAGCGCGCCCGTGCCCAGACCGCGGGCCCGCGAGGCGAGGGCGGGGCCCACCGCGCCGGACCGGGCACCGCGCAACAGCACCGCGCCGCGGACGACCAGGAAGAGCCCCAACGCACCCAGCAGCAGCCGTGCCCCGGCGGCGTCCCAGAAGACGGAGGTGACGGCGACGGCGATCATCGCGATGCCGAGCCCCAGCCACTGGGGCCAGGCCCGCCGGGCGTCCTCCGGGGTCGCGATGCCCTGGGTGCCTGCGGTCAGGATGCCGGTTCCGCCGTTCGCCACGGCTCCAGTGTCCCTCACCGCCGCTCTCGTTCCGCAGGCGCCGGACCGGGGGCCTGTGACACGCTGAACCGCTGTCCGTCCGCTGTCGAAGGAGCCGGTCATGAGTGCACAGGGAACGGCCCGCTCCGCCATGGGCGCCTCCGACGGCGAGGCCCTC
>JAOPWM010000012.1 GCA_025965695.1 Blastococcus sp. | reverse complement strand
CGGCCTCGAGCATCTCCCCGCTGGCGCGGGGATCACGGCCGACGACCGCGACGGGACTGTCAGTCCCGTCGCGGTCGGCGAGGACACCGGCAGCGGCGCGCGCCACCGAGAGGGCCAACTCCGGCGTGAGGTCGGAATTGGCCCGACCCCGGACGCCGTCGGTCCCGAAGAGGCGACCCAACGACGTGCGGGTCAGCGCTTGGAGTACTGAGGGGCCTTGCGGGCCTTCTTCAGCCCGTACTTCTTGCGCTCGATGACGCGCGGGTCCCGGGTGAGGAAGCCGGCCTTCTTCAGCACCGGACGGTCGTCGGGCTCGATCTCGATGAGCGCCCGGGCGATGCCCAGCCGCAGCGCACCGGCCTGGCCGGAGACACCGCCACCGTGGAGCAGCCCCACGACGTCGTACTGCTCGGCCTTCTCCAGGATCACGAACGGCTCACGGATGAGCTGCTGGTGCACCTTGTTCGGGAAGTAGTCCTCGATGGTGCGGCCGTTGAGCTTGAACTGGCCGGTGCCGGGGAGCAGACGCACCCGGACGATGGCCTCCTTGCGGCGGCCGACGGTCTGGATGGGACGCCCGTCGGCGTCGGTCACGGTCAGTGCGCTGGTCACTGGGCCACCTGCTTGATCTCGAAGGGCTGGGGCTGCTGCGCAGCGTGGGGGTGCTCAGGACCCGCGTAGATCTTGAGCTTGGAGAGCATCTGCCGGCCGAGGGTGTTGTGCGGCAGCATCCCCTTGATCGCGCGCTCGACGACGCGGTCCGGGTGCGTGCGCAGCTGGTCGCCGACGTTGATCGTCTTGAGGCCGCCCGGGTGACCCGAGTGCCGGTAGGCGACCTTGTCCTCGCGCTTGGAGCCGGTGAGCGCGACCTGCCCGGCGTTCACGATGACGACGAAGTCGCCGACGTCCATGTGCGGGGCGTACTGGGGCTTGTGCTTGCCGCGAAGCAGGATCGCGGTCTGGGTGGCAAGTCGACCGAGCACCACATCAGTGGCGTCGATGACATGCCAGGCCCGGGTGATGTCTCCGGGCTTGGGTGAGTACGTGCGCACGGCGCTCGTGTCCTCCGTCGTCGTCGGGAGGCTGGTGTTGTCGCCTCACCGAGCACGGGAGACGTCGCGACGCGCGGGCACCAGCCAGCTTGCGCGCGCCAGCCGGTCACGATACCAGCCCGGGCATTTCCCCCGTCGGCCGCTCAGACCACCTCGCGCAGGTGCCCCGTCTCGACGTCGTACACCGTGCCCCGGACCTCCTTGGACAGGAGGTACGGGCTCTCCTGGATCAGCCGCACGGACTCGCGGACGTCGTCGTCGACGTCGGTGAACGCCCGTGCCGCCCACGGTGGGCGCCGCCCGGTCGCCTGCTCGACCAGGTCGGCGAAGGCGATGTCGTCGGTGGCCTGCAGCCCGCACTCGGTGTGGTGGACGAGCACGATCTCCCGCGTGCCGAGCAGGTGCTGGGAGATCGTCAGCGACCGGATGGTGTCCTCGGTGATGACCCCGCCGGCGTTGCGGATCACGTGCGCGTCACCGACGTCCAGGCCGAGGAGCCCGAAGAGGGGCATCCGGGAGTCCATGCAGGCGACGATGGCCACGGCACGGGCCGGCCGAACCGGCTTGCTGCCGGGGAACCGCCGCGCCCACTCCTCGCTGGCCAGAAGCATCCGGTCGATCTCGGCCACGTGCCCTCCTCGGTCCGCCGTCCGTCTGACCGGACACTAACCGGCCGCCGTCAGTGACGCCGGTGGCGCCCGACGATCTCGCCCAGCGCTCGGGGGTCCAGAGCAGGCCGGCCGCCGGCGTGCGCCACCGTGTCCGCGGCGGCCGCTGCCGCGACCCACGCGGCGTCCTCCGGCCCGGCCCCGCCCAGGAGGGTCGCAGCGAGCGCTGCGACGTAGGCATCACCGGCGCCCGTGGGATCGACGGGCGGACCGCCCAGGAGCGGCACGAGCACCTCCCCGTCGGCCCAGCGCGGATCGGCCTCCCATTCGCCGACGACGACCCCGAACGCCGGCCCCGCCCTCCACACCACGAGGTCGCCTGCCCCGCCCACGGCGAGGGCGACCAGCCGCGGCCCTGCGGTCAGCAGTTCGGCGGCGGCCTCGCGGGCATCGTCGACATCGTGGAGTGCGCGACCGACCAGTCGGCCGGCCTCAGCCGCGTCGGCACGGACGACGTCGGCGCGGGCGAGCACGGCTGCCCGGGTCACGTCGTCGTCCGGAGCGCCGTCGCTGACGACCATCCCGGTCTCCGGGGCGTGTCCCAGCGCCGCCCGTACCGCCTCCCCGGGCTGCTGGAGCTGAAGGCTGAGCACCTGGCAGGATGCCAGCTCGTCGGCGGCCCCCGCCACGTCCGCGACTGTCAGCAGCACCTCGGCCGGCACGTGCTCGACCAGCCGCCGCCGTCCGCCGTCCTCGACGAGGTCGAGCAGGAGTGCGGTGGTCGCGCCACCCCGTGTGACGACGCAGGAGACGTCGATCCCGTCTGCAGCGGCCTGTGCACGGGCCTGCCTGCCGGACTCGTCGTCGCCCACGACGCCCACCAGGGCCACCGGGACCCCGAGCTGGGCCAGTGCCACCGCCTGGTTGGCCCCCTTGCCGCCGAGCAGCTCGAGCCGCTCGGTCGCGGTCGCCGAGCCGCCCGGCGGGGGCAGCCGGTCCGTCCGGAGGATCAGGTCCCGCCCCACCTGCCCGACCACCGCCACGTCAGCCACGGAACCCTCCCCCTGCCGCCCCGGCCGGCTCTGCCGCAACCGGCCAGCCGGATATCAGCCAGGATGTGCCCCGTGCGCACAGTCGAGGAACACCAGGCAGTGGTCGCCGCGCTGATGCCGCCGCTGCCCGTGGAGGACGTCGCCCTCGCCGAGGCCCACGGCCGGGTGCTCGCCCGGGACGTCACCGCAGCGGTCGCGCTCCCCGGCTTCGACAACTCCGCGATGGACGGCTACGCCGTGCGCTGGGGCGAGGTGTCGACCGCTGCGGAATCACCGGTCCGGCTGCCCGTGGCCGACGACATCCCCGCAGGGCGTACCGACGTCGTCCCCCTCGCGCCGGGCACGGCGCAACGGATCATGACCGGCGCGCCGCTACCGGCCGGCGCCGACGTCGTCATCCCCGTCGAGCTGACCGACGGCGGCACGGACGTGGTGGAGATCCGCGACGTCCTCCCGGCCAGGAGTCACCTCCGGGCCGCCGGTGAGGACATCGCGGCGGGAGCGGTGGCGCTCACCGCCGGGTCCCCGCTCGGCGCTGCCCAGCTCGGCCTGGCCGCCGCCGTGGGCGTCACGACGCTCCCCGTGCGCCGCCGGCCCCGCGTCCTCGTGCTCTCCACCGGCAGCGAGCTCGTCGCCCCCGGGCAGCCACTGCTCCCCGGCCAGATCTACGAGTCGAACTCCCAGCTGCTTGTCGCCGCGGTCGAGGTGGGCGGCGGCGAGGCCCGCCGGCTGCACTTCGTCCCGGACGACGTCGACCAGTTCCTCGCCACCGTCCGCAGCGAACTGGCCGGCGCCGACCTGCTGATCACCAGCGGCGGTGTCAGCGCCGGGGCCTACGAAGTGGTGAAGGACGCCTTCCGCGGCCTGGGCACCGTCGAGTTCGCGAAGGTCGCCATGCAGCCCGGCGGCCCGCAGGGGGCGGGCACGGTGGACGGCGTGCCGGTGGTGACCCTGCCCGGCAACCCGGTCAGCGCGTTCGTCTCCTTCGAGGTCTTCGTCCGGCCGGCGCTCCGCCGCGCCCTCGGCTACGCCTCCCCGGAGCGGCTGCGCGCCCCGGCCCGGCTGGCCGGCGCCCTGCGCTCCCCTGCCGGCCGCCGCCAGTTCCTGCGCGGCCGTTACGACGGCGGCCGGGTCTCCCAGGTCGGTGGGCCCGGATCGCACCTCGTCGCCCACCTGGCCCGGGCCAACTGCCTGGTCGTCGTCCCCGAGGACGTCACCGAACTGCCCGCCGGCGCCGAGGTGGCCGTCGTCCTGATCGAAGGAGCGCTCCAGTGAGTGATGCCCGACTGACCCACGTGGACGAGACCGGCGCCGCGCGGATGGTCGACGTGACCGCCAAGCCGGTCACCGAGCGGGTGGCGACGGCGGCCGGCCGGGTGCTCGTCAGCCCGGAGGTGGTCGCGCTGCTGCGCGGGGCCGGCGTGCCCAAGGGCGACGCGGTCGCGGTCGCCCGGATCGCCGGGATCATGGGGGCCAAGCGGACGCCGGACCTCGTCCCGCTGTGCCACCCGATCGCGCTGTCCGGCGTCGAGGTGGAGCTGACCGTCGACGACGCCGGGGTCGC
>JAOPWM010000295.1 GCA_025965695.1 Blastococcus sp. | reverse complement strand
AACCAGATGGTCACGCCGTGTCTGGCCGTGCCTGGTCGCAGCTGGTGCGGGACGGTGTTCCGTATTGCCTTTGACCTGCACAAACGGTATGGCACGGTGGCACCTGGCGGTGCCTGGTGACGCTCCGTGAGCGCTCGTAATGAGAAGGTCGTCGGTTCGATTCCGACAGGCGGCTCTCTTCAGACCAGCGGGTTCGTCCACCAGAACGGCCCGCTGAGTCGTTTCCGGGGCCGCCCCAACGCCGTCGGTGAGGGCGTCACGACGTCGCGGGGACCGGAAACGGCTGACGGCGGCACACCTCAGGGAGGTGTGCCGCCGTCGGTGCGGTCGGCGGCCGAAGGGCCGGTGGAAGTGCGGGTCAGTGGTAGTTCTCGTCCTTGGCGCGCTGGATCGAGGCGAGGATCTCGGCCTCGGCCTCTTCGCGGCCGACCCACTCGGCACCCTCGACCGACTTGCCCGGCTCGAGGTCCTTGTAGGTCTCGAAGAAGTGCTGGATCTCCAGCCGGTCGAACTCCGACACGTCGAGGATGTCGACGAGGTGGGCCTGTCGGGGGTCCGTCGCCGGAACGGTGAGGACCTTGTCGTCCCCGCCCTTCTCATCGGTCATCCGGAACATGCCGATGGCCCGGCAGGTGATGAGGCACCCGGGGAACGTCGGCTCCTCGAGCAGCACCAGGGCGTCGAGCGGGTCGCCGTCCTGGCCCAGGGTGTTCTCGATGTAGCCGTAGTCCGCCGGATAGCGGGTGGAGGTGAACAGCATCCGGTCCAAGCGGATGCGTCCGGTGGCATGGTCCAGCTCGTACTTGTTCCGCTGGCCCTTCGGAATTTCTACCGTCACGTCGAACTGCACGCGCTTAGTGTGGCCTACGGCGACCCCGCGCGATCGACGGAGGTCGCCTTTCTGGGGGTGGGCACCATCGCGTCGAGCGGTTCGACGATCGTCACAGCGAAGACAGGGCGCTTCCGGCGGCGGCTCGCGATCGGTGTCATCGGCCTCGTCCTGCTGCTCATCGCCGGCATCGTCGGCGTGGGCGTGCTGCTCACCGGCGGGGGTGGGACCGGCGGCACCGACGCCGTCGCCGTCCCTTCGGCACAGCTGCCCGACCTCGGTGCCTCGGTGCCGGTGCTCGCCGCACTCTCCACGGACGCACCCCTTCCCGACCCGGCGGTCCTGAGCAGCCGGCTGACTCCGCTGCTCACGGCGGCCGGCCTCGGCGCCGGCGTCTCCGCCCAGGTCGTGGACGTGGCCAGCAAAGATGTCCTCCTCGACCTCGACGCCGCCGACCCCGCCACCCCCGCCTCGACGGTCAAGCTGCTCATCGCCGCTGCCGCGCTGACCACCCTCGGCCCGACGGAGACCCTCGACACGACCGTCGTGGCCGGCGCCACGCCGGGCGAGGTCGTCCTCGTCGGCGGCGGCGACCTCACGCTGTCGCGCACCGCTCCGTCGCAGACCTACCCGGGCGCGCCCACCGTCGCCGATCTCGCCACCCAGGTGGTCGCGGCGATGCCGGCCGGCACGCCCGTGACCCGCGTCGTCGTCGACAGCTCGCTGTTCAGCGGCCCGCTGACCGCCAGCGGCTGGGGCGCGGCCGACGCGCCGTCCAGCTACGCGGCCCCGGTCACCGCCGCCGCCGTCGACGGCGCGCGGGTCAGCCCGGGATCCATCGCGCGCAGCGGGCAGCCCGGCCTGGACGCCGGATCGGCACTGGCGGACGCACTCGGCGTGCGCGGCGCCGCCGTCGTCCTCGGTGAGGCCCCGGCGGGCGCCAAGACGTTGGCGACGGTCCACTCCGCGCCGGTCTCCCGGCTCGTGGAGCAGGCCCTCTCGATGTCGGACAACATGCTCGCCGAGGCGCTCGCCCGTCAGGTGGCCCTCGCCCGCCACCTCCCGGCCAGCTTCGAGGGTGCCGCGCAGGCGGTCCCCGACGCCCTTGCTGACGCCGGGATCGACGTCACCGGCGTCACGCTCTTCGACGGCAGCGGACTGTCCCTCAACGACCGCGTCCCGGCCTCGGTACTGACCGCCGTGGTCCGTGGCGCTGCCGACGGCAGCCTCCACGGCGCCTCCGCGATCCTGTCCGGGCTCCCGGTGGCCGGCTACGACGGCACCCTCTTCGACCGGGGTGAGGCCGGGGCCGCGCCGGGCACCGTCCGCGCCAAGACCGGCACGCTGCTCGGCGTGCACGCCCTCGCCGGCACCGTGGTGACCACCGACGGGCGGTTGCTCGCCTTCGCCGTCGTCGCCGACGGCTCCGGCAGCGACGTAGCGGCGGAGTCCGCGCTCGACCAGGTCGCCGCCGCCCTCGCGGGCTGCGGCTGCCGCTAGGCCGCGTCCCGGGGCCCACCCTGAGCCTGCGAAGGGTGGGGAGGACGGGGCCCTTCTGCCGCGTACCGTGAGGCGATGACTAGCGCCTCCTCGATGGTCGACTGGGACCTGGCCGGACGCACCGCACGGCGGCTGATGAGCGCCGGGCCGTCCACGACCCGCGACGAGGCCGCCGGCGTCGTCCGTGAACTGCACGAAGCGGCCGCCGTCGCCGTCGCGCACGTCGAGAAGCTCACCGGCATGCGGCCCGTTCCGGGCGGGCCGGTCCCGGAGATCGCGGTCGTCGACCGGCCCGGCTGGGTCGACGCCAACACCAGCGGCATGGCCGCCCTGCTCGACCCGCTGGTCGAGGCGCTCACCGAGAAGCAGGACAGCCGCCCCGGCGCGCTGGCCATCGCCATCGGCTCCCGTGCGACCGGGGTCCAGGCCGGTGGTCTGCTCGCCTTCCTCTCCTCGCGCGTCCTCGGGCAGTACGAGGTCTTCGGCACCGGCGGCCGGCTGCTGCTGGTCGCCCCGAACATCGTGGCGACCGAGCGGAAGCTCGGCGTCGACCCGGCCGACTTCCGGCTCTGGGTGTGCTTGCACGAGGTCACCCACCAGTTGCAGTTCACCGCGGTGCCGTGGCTGCGCGGCCACCTCGAGTCCGAGATCGCGCAGTTCGTGGATGCCACCGACCTCACGTCCGACGTCCTCCGCGAGCGGCTGCAGGACGTGCTGCGCAGCCTGGGCGACGCCGTCCGTGGCGGGGAGGGGGAGTCCGAGGGGCTGATGGCCCTCATCGGGGACCCGGCCCAGCGCGCCATCCTGGACCGGGTGACGGCGGTGATGAGCCTCGTGGAGGGTCACGCCGAGTACGTGATGGACGGCGTCGGTCCGGACGTCGTGCCCACGGTGCACACCCTGCGCAAGCGGTTCGCCCAGCGCCGCAAGGGCACGGGCCCGCTCGATCGCGTCCTGCGTCGCCTGCTGGGCCTGGAGCAGAAGATGAAGCAGTACGCCGAGGGCCGGATCTTCGTCGGCGGGGTCATCGACCTGGTCGGCATGGAGGGCTTCAACCGTGTGTGGGAGGGGCCGGAGAACCTGCCGCGGCTGGAGGAGCTGACCGCCCCGGAGCGGTGGGTGGAGCGGGTCATCGGTCGCCCGGCCATCCCCGCCTGAGCCGGCCCGCCTTCCCGACGACATGGCCGGTCCCGACCCGGCGGTCGCGCAGATCCGCAGGGCCGTCCGGCCCGCCCTGACCGCGTCCGACGAGCCCGTGCTGGTCGCCTGCAGCGGGGGAGCGGACTCCCTGGCGCTGGCCGCCGCTGTTGCCTTCGAGGCCCCGCGGGCCGGTGTCCGGGCCGGCGCGGTCACCGTGGACCACGGCCTGCAGCCCGGCTCCGCAGCCCGGGCCGAGGGCACCGCCACGCTGCTCCGCAACCTCGGGCTCGCCCCGGTGACCGTCGTCCGGGTCGAGGTCGGCCGGGACGGCGGCCCCGAGGCCGCTGCCCGGACCGCCCGCTACCGGGCCCTCCGGACGGCGGCTGCGGAGCACGGGGCCCGTATCGCCCTCGGGCACACCCTCGACGACCAGGCCGAGACCGTGCTGCTCGGGCTCGGCCGCGGGTCCGGGCCGCGGTCGGTGGCCGGGATGGTGGCGCAGCGGCCGCCGTTCTGGCGTCCGCTGCTCGGGATCCGGCGGGCGAGCACGCGGGCCGCGTGCGCCGCGCTGGAGCTGCCCGTCTGGGACGACCCGTGGAACGACGACCCCGCCTACACCCGCGTGCGGCTGCGCACCGAGGCGCTGCCGCTGCTCGAGGACGTGCTGGGGGGCGGCGTCGGCCCTGCGCTGGCCCGCACGGCGGGGCTGCTGCGCG